>NZ_CP030287.1:7011062-7373792 GCF_003287935.1 Streptomyces sp. ICC1 | reverse complement strand
CGATGTGTATAAGAGCCAGGAACCTCACACCGCACCAGCCATCCCTGCCCCGGAGGTCCTTCCGTGACCCGAGTGCTCGTCGTCGAGGATGAGGAATCCTTCAGCGACGCCCTGTCCTACATGCTCCGCAAGGAGGGCTTCGAGGTCGCGATCGCCGCGACCGGGCCCGACGGGCTCGACGAGTTCGAGCGCAACGGCGCCGACCTCGTCCTCCTCGACCTGATGCTCCCCGGCCTGCCCGGCACGGAGGTCTGCCGGCAGCTGCGCGGCCGCTCCAACGTCCCCGTGATCATGGTGACCGCCAAGGACAGCGAGATCGACAAGGTCGTCGGGCTGGAGATAGGAGCCGACGACTACGTCACGAAGCCCTTCTCCTCGCGGGAGCTGGTCGCCCGCATCCGCGCGGTCCTGCGCCGCCGCGGCGAGCCGGAGGAGGTCACCCCGGCGGCCCTGGAGGCGGGCCCCGTCCGCATGGACGTCGACCGCCACGTGGTCACCGTCTCCGGAGCCAAGGTGGACCTCCCGCTGAAGGAGTTCGACCTGCTGGAGATGTTGCTGCGCAACGCGGGCCGCGTGCTGACCCGCATGCAGCTCATCGACCGGGTCTGGGGCGCCGACTACGTCGGCGACACCAAGACCCTCGACGTCCACGTCAAGCGCCTGCGCGCCAAGATCGAGCCCGACCCGGGCGCGCCCCGCTACCTGGTCACGGTCCGCGGCCTCGGCTACAAGTTCGAGCCGTAAGCCGTAGCCGTAGCCATAGCCGTACCGTGGGCACCCCGTGGAAGCCGTACGGCAACGGCCCCCGTCCGCATCGAGCGGACGGGGGCCGTTGCCGTGTGTACGGTGCTGCGCGCCTCAGTGGCCGGCGCTGGGGGACGAGGACCCGGACGGGCTGCCCGCGGGGCTGCCCGAGGCCGAGCCGGACGGCGTGGCCCCCGGCGAGCCGGAGGGGGTGCCCGAGGGGCTGCCGGACGGGCTGCCCGAGGGGCTGGCGCCCGCGGCCGGGGCCTCGGTGGCGCCGACGCCCGCGTACATGCCGGTCGCCGGGACGACGAAGGCCTCCAGCGCCACGTCACCCGTGGAGCTGAGCTGGAAGACGACCTTCTGCGCGTCGCCGTCCAGGACGGACTCGCTGCCGCTGGAGATGATGGCGGAGGCGTTGCCCTTGCCGCCCAGGACCACGGAGCCGCCGGCCGGTACGACCAGCTTGGACGCGCCGCCCGCGGGCTTCACCGTCACGGTGGCCTTGCCACCCGGAAGAGTGATGGCGTCGACGGTCTGATCCTTGGTACCGGCGTTGAACAGCGTCGCTGCGACGGCGGCCGGGCCCTTCTTGTTCTTCTCCTGCGTGACCACCAGGGCGTTCTGAATCTTGATGTCGCCCTTGGTGACGGCGGCGTTGTCCGGCTTGACCTGGAGAGTCTGCGCATCCTGGCCCGCACCGCAGGCGGCCAGCGAGGCGATCGAGAACACGACGGCGGTGGCGGCGAGGGCGCCGCGTCGAAGGCTGCGGCTCACGGCGGCGGCTTCTCCTTGGACGTACGAATCGGAAGGGTGGACTCCCCCGGTCGTCGCAGGGAGGGGCCCCTCGGGAACGGCCGAAGTAAAGCCGCTCTAAGGGGGTGCAGCGCGCTTAGGTTACCGAGCCGTCGCCCCGCGCCCGCACCCGACCCTCCGCAGCGCGGGGGCCGCCCTGTCCGGGTCGTGTCCCGGCGCCGCCGCGGCCGGGTGATCTTTGCATTCGGGGAAATGGCCGATGGACGTCCGATGATCAATTTCCGGATTCCTTCGAACACCGCCGGTGATCGAATTCCGGATTGGGCCGGAACGCGCCCCGCCGGGGCGGTCGCCAGTCGAACGGAGTAGTTCGGTTTCCCGCCCCGGAAACCGGCAAAACAGGACGTACGTCACACCGGCGGGGGTCTTGGCCGGGCGCGGCGCGGCCGATTCGGTCGGTCCGCACAGAGCCTCCGACCTGCGAATACCCTCTCCCGGAAGCCTCCCGCAGCACGTTCCTGTCCGTGTTGTCAAGCCCCGAGATGTGCCCTGACCTGCGAAAACGCCATTCATAACGGTCGATTCTCGTGTTACCCTGGATAGCCACGGAAGGGGTACCTGTCACATGACGTTCAAGGTTGGCGACACCGTGGTCTATCCCCATCACGGGGCCGCGCTGATCGAGGCCATTGAGACTCGCCAGATCAAAGGCGTGGACAAGACCTACTTGGTGCTCAAGGTCGCCCAGGGCGACCTGACCGTTCGCGTGCCTGCGGACAATGCGGAGTTCGTCGGCGTTCGCGACGTAGTCGGCCAGGACGGCCTGGAACGGGTCTTCGAGGTGCTCCGCGCACCGTTTGCCGAAGAGCCCACGAACTGGTCACGGCGCTACAAGGCAAATCTGGAGAAGCTCGCTTCTGGCGATGTCATCAAGGTCGCCGAAGTCGTGCGCGACCTGTGGCGTCGTGAGCGTGAGCGCGGGCTTTCCGCGGGCGAGAAGCGCATGCTCGCGAAGGCGCGCCAGATCCTGGTGAGCGAGCTCGCGCTCGCCGAGAACACCAACGAGGACAAGGCGGAAGCCCTCCTCGACGAGGTGCTCGCGTCCTGACGCGATCACCCGTACGCCCCGGTCACGCACAGTCGCCCGGTCGTACATAGAGTTGTGCCGCGGTGCCCGATGACAAGGAAACTTGTTGCCGGGCGCTGCGGCATGTCTGTATCCACTGCCTGTTGATATCCACTGCCTGTCGACAACTCGACCTGTTGACAACAAGATCCGTTGACAACACCTGTGCTGAACAAGCCGACATCGTTCACTGGCGTGCCGGGTCCGGGCAGCCGACTCGACCGGTCGTCACGGAAGGGGCGAGGGCGTCGCACCCGGCACCCTTCAGGCCATACCCATGTCGGCCGAAGTCACAAACCTGGCTCGGAGCTACTGATGTCTGACGAATCGCGCCCCCATCGCACCGCCGCGGTGATCCCGGCCGCCGGCCGCGGGGTCCGGCTCGGTCCCGGCGCCCCCAAGGCCCTGCGGACCCTGGGCGGACTGCCCATGCTCATCCACGCCGTCCGCGCCATGGCGCGCTCCCGCGCCGTCTCCCTCGTGGTCGTCGTCGCCCCGCCGGCCGACACCGTAGAGGTGCGCCGCATGCTCGACGAGCACGCGCTGCCCGACCGCACGGAGGTCCTGGTCGTCGCCGGCGGCGAAACCCGCCAGCAGTCCGTGCGCGCCGGCCTCGCCGCCCTCCCGGCCGACATCACCGCCGTACTCATCCACGACGCGGCCCGCCCGCTCGTCCCCGTGGACACCGTCGACTCCATCGTCGAGGCCGTCCGCGACGGCGCCCCCGCCGTCGTGCCCGCCATGCCGCTGGCCGACACCGTCAAGGAGGTCGAGCCGGGCCGGCCCGGCGAACCCGAGCCGGTCGTCGCCACCCCCGTCCGGGCCCGGCTGCGCGCCGTACAGACCCCGCAGGGCTTCGACGTGGCCACGCTGCTGCGCGCGCACGAGAAGCTCGCGGCGGGCACGGCCGACGGCGAGGGCGCCACAGACGACGCCGGGATGGTGGAACAGCTCGGCGTCACCGTCGTGGTGGTCCCCGGACACGAAGAGGCCTTCAAGGTCACCCGCCCGCTCGACCTGGTCCTCGCCGAGGCCGTACTCGCCCGCAGGAGGGCCACCGATGCCTACTAGTCCCGACAGCGCCGCCGCCGGCGCCGCCCGTACCGACGCCCCCGTGATCCCGCTCGTCGGCATCGGCACCGACGTCCACGCCTTCGAGACCGGCCGCGAGCTGTGGTGCGCCGGCCTGCTCTGGGAGGGAGAGGACGGCCTCGCCGGCCACTCCGACGGCGACGTCGCCGCGCACGCCGCCTGCGACGCCCTCTTCTCCGCCGCCGGAGTCGGCGACCTCGGCGCCCACTTCGGCACCTCGCGCCCCGAGTGGTCCGGCGCCGCCGGGATCACGCTGCTGGCCGAGGCCGCCCGCATCGTCCGCGCCGAAGGCTTCGAGATCGGCAACATCGCCATCCAGGTGATCGGCGTACGCCCCAAGATCGGCAAGCGGCGCGAAGAAGCACAGAAGACGCTCACCGCCGCGGCGGGCGCCCCCGTCTCGCTCTCCGGCACCACCACCGACGGACTGGGCCTCACCGGCCGCGCCGAAGGCCTCGCCGCCATCGCCACGGCCCTCGTCTACCGGACGAACCGGGCCTAGTACCCCGTACGGGGGCCGCTCCCGCGGCTCTTCGACAACAAAGCGGGCCCCGCGTACCGAAAGGGTCGCGGGGCACTGCTACGGGCGCACTACCCTGGATGCCGTGACTATTCGCCTGTACGACACCAGCGCCCGGCAGATCCGTGACTTCATCCCGCTCGTTCCGGGCTGCGTCTCGATCTACCTCTGCGGCGCCACCGTGCAGGCGGCTCCGCACATCGGTCACGTCCGCTCGTACCTGAACTTCGACATCGCCCGCCGCTGGTTCACCCACCGCGGGCTCGACGTCACCTTCATCCGCAACGTCACCGACATCGACGACAAGATCATCGCGAAGGGTGAGGCCCAGGGCCGCCCCTGGTGGTCCATCGGCTACGAGAACGAGCGCGCCTTCAACGACGGCTACAACGCGCTGGGCTGCCTCCCGCCCACGTACGAGCCGCGCGCCACCGGCCACGTGCCGGAGATGATCGAGATGATGCGCGGGCTCATCGAGCGCGGCCACGCCTACGTCGCCGACGGCAGCGTCTACTTCGACGTGCGCTCCTTCCCCGGCTACCTGGAGCTCTCCAACCAGGACATCGACGACCTGCGCCAGCCCGCCGAGTCGGGCATCACCGGCAAGCGCGACCCGCGCGACTTCGCCATGTGGAAGGCCTCCAAGCCCGGCGAGCCCGACTGGGAGACCCCGTGGGGCCGCGGCCGTCCCGGCTGGCACCTCGAGTGCTCCGCGATGGCGCACAAGTACCTCGGCAGCGCCTTCGACATCCACGGCGGCGGGCTCGACCTGATCTTCCCGCACCACGAGAACGAGATCGTCCAGGCCAAGGCCTACGGCGACGAGTTCGCGAAGTACTGGATGCACAACGCCTGGGTCACCCTCTCCGGCGAGAAGATGTCCAAGTCGCTCGGCAACTCCGTCCTCGTCTCCGAGATGCTCAAGGTCTGGCGCCCGATCGTCCTGCGCTACTACCTCGGCACTCCGCACTACCGCTCGATGATCGAGTACAGCGTGGAGTCCCTGCGCGAGGCCGAGTCCGGCTTCGCCCGCATCGAGGGCTTCATCCAGCGCGTCATCGAGAAGGCCGGCAAGACCGTCGAGCCCGCCGCCGAGGTCCCGCCCGCCTTCGCCGAGGCCATGGACGACGACCTGGGCGTCCCGCAGGCGCTCGCCATCATCCACACCACCGTCCGCCAGGGGAACAGCGCGCTCGCCGCCGACGACAAGGACGCGGCCATCGCGCGCCTGTCGGAGGTACGGGCCATGCTGGGCGTCCTCGGCCTCGACCCCCTCGACCCGCACTGGGCGGGCGAAGCCGACCGCGGCGAGGACCTCCACGGAGCCGTGGACACCCTCGTGCGCCTGGTCCTGGAGCAGCGCGAGTCCGCCCGCGCCCGCAAGGACTGGGCCACCGCCGACGCCATCCGCGACCAGCTGCAGCAGTCCGGCCTCGTCATCGAGGACAGCCCCACGGGCCCCCGCTGGACGCTCGGCCCCCGCTGAGCCACCCGGAGCGGCCCCACCGCGCAGTCCCACTGGCGCACTCAGATTGGGCCGCCCGGCGTTCCGGGCGGCACACTCTTCATACGTACATATCGCAGCACCAACGAAACAGGTAGAGGTCATGGCCGGGAACAGCCAGCGCAGGAACCGCCGCACGTCCAACAAGAAGGGCGCGACGGTCGGCAGCGGTGGCCAGCGGCGCAAGGCCCTCGAAGGCAAGGGCCCCACGCCCAAGGCCGAGGACCGCAAGAAGCACAAAGCCAACCGCATCAGCAACGCCATGGCCCGCCAGGCCGCCAAGCGCCGCCCGGCCCCGCGCCGCGGCGGCCCCAAGGGCACCAGCGAGATGGTCGTCGGCCGCAACCCGGTCTTCGAGGCGCTGCGCGACGGCGTACCGGCCGTCACCCTCTACGTCCAGCAGTTCATCGACAACGACGAGCGCGTGCGCGAGGCCCTCCAGCTCGCGGCCGCGCGCGGCAACATCAACCTGATGGAAGCCCCGCGCCCCGAGCTCGACCGGCTGACCAACGGCCTCAACCACCAGGGCCTGGTCCTCCAGGTCCCGCCGTACGAGTACGCGCACCCGGAGGAGCTCACCGCCGCCGCGTACGACAACGGCGAGGACCCGCTCATCGTCGCCCTCGACGGCGTCACCGACCCCCGCAACCTCGGCGCGATCGTCCGCTCCGTCTCCGCCTTCGGCGGCCACGGCGTGGTCATCCCCGAGCGCCGCGCCGCCAGCATGACCGCCGGCGCCTGGAAGTCCTCGGCCGGCACCGCCGCCCGCACCCCGGTCTCCCGGGTCACCAACCTGACCCGCGCCATCCAGGACTACAAGAAGGCCGGCATCACCATCGTCGGCCTCGCCGCCGAGGGCACGCACGAGGTCCACGAACTCGAAGCGCTGGGCGGCCCCGTCGTCATCGTCATCGGTTCCGAGGGCAAGGGCCTGGGCCGCCTCGTCGGCGAGAACTGCGACTACCTCGTGCGCATCCCGATGCCGGGCGGCGCCGAATCGCTCAACGCCGGCGTCGCCGCGGGCGTCGTCCTCTACGAGGCCGCCCGCCGCCGCGCCACCCGCGGCCGCGCCTGACCGACCGGATCCGCGGGATCGACCGGATCCGTGGGATCGACCGGATCCGTGGGATCGACCGGATTGACCGGATCCGCGGGATCTGCTTGATCCACTTGGCTCACACGGCGTGACCCGTGAGCGTGCCACCCCGTCCCCCGTGGGCGGGGTGGCTTGATTTGACGGGTCTCGGACACATCCCTGATGTCAAGGCAGTGTCCTAAACACCCGTCACTCGGTTAGATGAGTGTGGACACCAGAACGCCAGGGTTCGACGACCAGCCCGCGCTGAGCATGGTCAAGGTGCCGTGCGACCCCGCACAGGTCATCGTCAACCACGCCAGCTTCCGCGTGCGGCTCGCACCGAGCCCCAGCGCGCGTCCCAGGCCCGCGGGCGCCTCCGGGCTCGCCCCCGCGCTCGGCGGGGCCCTCGCCGCCGCCGGAGCCGGCGCGGCCCGCCGCCGCCCCGTCGTGTGGAGCGGCAAGTCCGCCCCCGGCGACGCCGCGGCCAGCGCCGCCATGGGCGGCCTGCTCCAGGCCGTACGCGAGCACGGGCGCGGGCACGACGAGTACGACGGCGGAGCCACCCAGGTCATCCCGCGCATCGACCTCGCCCACGACCTCGCCGACGACACCCTCGCCACCCCGACCGTCATCGGCCAGCGCAGCTACGGCGACCTCGACGAGACCCGCCGGCAGCCCGCCCTGCGCGACCACCCGTACGAGGCCCACGGCGCCCCGTACGGCGAGGGCCCCGGGCCCGGCACGGACTCCCGCCGGGCCCCCGGCGACACCCGCGGCCAGGCCTCGTACTACCCCGGCCGCCGGATGAACCTCGGCGTCGTGCTGCTCCCGCTCCGCGTCTTCCTCGGCTTCATCTCCATCTACGCCGGCATGGGCAAACTGTGCGACCCCGTCTACTTCGACGGTGGCGAGCGCGGCTCCATGGTCACCTGGCTGCACACCCTCCAGCCCTGGGCGCTCGCCGAGCCGCTGCGCGACTTCGCGCTCGCCCACCCCGTCGGCGCGGGCCTGAGCGTGGCCTTCCTCCAGGTCATCGTGGGCGTGCTGACGGTGTTCGGCCTGTGGCAGCGGTTCGCCGCCTGCTTCGGGGCGCTCCTGTCCGCCGCCCTGCTCATGACCGTGAGCTGGAAGACCGTTCCCGCCTACGACGCGCCCGACATCATCTACCTCGCCGCCTGGAGCCCCCTGATCATCGCGGGCGCCCCCGTCTACTCCCTGGACGGGCGCCTCGCCAGCGAGGCCTGGCGCACGCTCGGCCCGCGCTCCGAGGTCTGGCGCCTGCGCCGCCGCGTACTGCGGCGCGGAGCCGTCATGGCCACCGTCGTCTGCGGGCTCACCCTGCTCATCGGCTCGCTCCTCGGCGGCGCCGTCCGCTCCACCACGGTCGTCACCGTCCCCGGACCGGGAGAGGCCCCGAGCAACTACCTGCCCGGGCGGCCGCTGCCCAGCACCCCGCAACAGCAGCAGCCCGTACGGCCCACCCCGTCCAAGCCCGCCGCACAGCCCTCCGCCGGAGCCTCCTCGCCGGCCGCCAAGTCGGGCCGCGGCGCGACCGGTTCGGCCTCCCCCGGCACCGGCGGGTCCGGATCGTCCCCGACCGCGACCCGGGGCACCACCGGCAGCCAGACCCCGCGCAGCACCCCGCGCCAGTCCACGCCGCAGAAGCCCCCGGCCAGCTCCTCCGGGACCCCCGGCGGGACCGGGGACGCGCCGTCGAAGAAGCCCGGACTGGTGGGCGGACTCCTCGGCTGAGGACTTCGGCCCGAGGCCGGAGGCCGGACCGTACGACCACACGACGAGAGGGGCCCGGCACGCGAGAGCGTGCCGGGCCCCTCTCGTCTTCGTGGTGGGGGCGGAGGGCTGGGAGCGGAAGGCTGAGCGCGGCCGTGGGGCCGGGACAGGGCCGAGGAGGCCCTACGCGCCGCCCTGCGCGGCCAACTCCCGTGCCGCCTCGGTCAGGTCCTTCGCCGTGTCGATCGCCCGCCAGTAGGCCCCCTGGGGCAGCGGGAAGCCCGCCAGGCGCCGCTCGCGGGCCAACCGCGGGAACGTCGTACGCTCGTGGTCGCCCAAGTCGGGGAGCAACGCGGCGAATTCGGGCCCGAAGACGTACACGCCGGCGTTCACCGGATACGGGGACTGCGGCGCCTCGATGAAGTCCAGTACGTGCCCGTACTCGTTGATCTCCACCACGCCCCACGGAATCCGGGGCCGGGCCAGCGCCAGGGTGGCCGTCGCCCCGCGCTCGGCGTGGAAGGCCGCCATCTCGCGCAGCGAGAAGCGCGTCCACACATCGCCGTTGGTCGCGAACCAGGCCTCCTCGGGCCGCGGTAGCCGGCGCGCCGCGTACTTCAGACCGCCGCCGCGGCCCAGCGGCTCGTCCTCGACCACCGTGGTCACGCGCAGCGGCAACTCGGCCCCGGCCAGCCACTCCTGGAGCACCTCGGCGAGGTGCCCGCACGAGACGACGGCGTCCGTCACCCCCTCGGAGGCCAGCCACGCCAGCTGGTGCCCGATGATCGGCACGCCCGTACCGGGGATCTCGACCATCGGCTTCGGGCGGTCGTCCGTGTACGGCCGCAGCCGCGAACCCTGGCCGCCCGCCAGGACGACTGCCTGGGTCGGGGAGGCCGGGAACGCGGCTGCGTGGGGTCGGGGCGCACACTCGGCGCGGGTCATGTCCGTGTCCGTGTCCGGTACTTGGGGTGGATGCGGGGCGAGGGTGAGGGCGCGTGGGCATCGTCAGATGTGTATAGAGACCAATCCGGGAGCACACGTGAATGACCCGCAGCGGTCCGACCGGGCCGACAGCGTCGTACGGGTCCTGCTCGCCGACGACGAGCAGATGATCCGGGCCGGCGTCCGGATGATCCTCAAGCACGCCGACGGCATCGACGTGGTCGCCGAAGCCGCCGACGGGGCCCAGGCCGTGGAGCTCGCCGCGCGGCACCACCCCGACGTGGTCCTCCTCGACATCCGGATGCCCGTCCTCGACGGCCTCGCCGCCATCGGACCGCTCACCGCGCTGGACCCGGCGCCGCAGGTCGTCGTCCTCACCACCTTCGGCGACGAGGAGAACGTGCTGCGCGCGCTCGCGGCCGGGGCCACGGGCTTCCTGCTGAAGGACGAGGGCCCCGACGAACTGATCAGCGCCGTACGGTCGGCCGCGAGCGGTGACGCCGTCCTGTCGCCCGGGGTCACCGGCACCGTCATCCGCCGGATGCTGCAGGGCGGCGGCGCAGGCGGCGGGCGCCCCGCCGCCCCGGCCGGTCCCGACGCGCGGATCGCCGCGCTCACCGAGCGGGAGCGGGACGTACTCGCCCTGCTCGGCGCGGGCCTCGCCAATCTGGAGATCGGCCGCCGGCTCGGCATCGGCATCGGAACGGTCAAGACGCACGTCGGCTCCATCCTGGAGAAGACCGGCTGCGCGGGACGGGTCCAAGCCGCCCTCCTCGCCCACCAGACGGGCCTCGCGGCCGGGGAGTGACACCGGGCGCGACGCCCGACGGCAGCGCCGGGTTCGGCCGAAGGATGCAGGTCAGGCGGGTAGATCGGACTCAAGTCGCATACAAGATCGGGGACCTGAGGGCGACGACGACGAGGCGGGCGCGCGCGGAGGATGGAGGCATGTTCCCCACAGACCCGCGCAATGCCCTCGCCCACAAAGCCCAACTCGTCATGACCGCCCTCGCCGTCGTCCTGCTCGGTGTCGCGTTCGCCGTCTTCCGGCACGCCGGTCTTCGGAGACGCCGTCAACAAACCCCACCGAAGCGCCACCGCCCAGAACTTCGAGGAACACCGCCGCCAACCACGCACCCGCCGCCGACCGCCGCGGGCCGGCCGCCGCGGACGAGTCGGCGCTCGACGCGAGGACCGCCTCCGAGGGCGGGCATGCGCCCACCCGTCGGCACCACGAGCTCACCGCCAAGGCGGTGCGAGGCAGTTCGGCCGCCCAGTGCTGTGACCGGAAAGGTCCACCGGATCGCGGCGCCCGGCACGGCACCTCGCCGCGTTGTCGGACCACGGCGGTACGTCCAGTGCGAGGCGTGGCCCTCCGCCCGGGGGCCCCTCCCGGCGGTAGCTGGGGGAGAGGCACCGCACCGGACACCGCGACCCGGCAAACCTTTCCGGCCACAGCACTAGGCACTCGGGACGAACCGGGTCCTGCTGCCTGGCCAGAGGGTGGAAACGAGAGACGGTGCCCTGATCGGCCCGGCCGACTGAACACGCTGGACGCGATCAACACCCGGTAGCGCCCGCTGCCTTCCAGCCCTGGCCCGCCATCAGTCGGGCACGTGCGCAGCTCCGGTACCCGGGGTGACGTGCGTCGTTAGAAGGTGCGTGCGCAGCCGCCCCAGCCGAACCGCGACCCCTGCCCAGGCCCCCGCGAGAGCCGCCCGGGCCGCGCCGCCCGAAGCCACTGCGGCCCGCACCCTCACCACGGCTCTCACCCTCACGCTCGCCCTCGCCCTCGCGCCGTCCGGGGCCGCGGCAGCGGCCCCGGAGGTCCCGGCCGACAAGCCGCAGGTGCTGAGCGTCTGGACCCAGGGGACCGGCGCCAGCTACGAGTCCTGGACGGCGGCGCGCGCGAACCGGGACGCCTGGCAGTCGTACGGCTTCGACTGGTCGACGGACTACTGCACGACCTCCCCGGACAACCCCTTCGGCTTCCCCTTCCGCACGGCGTGCGCCCGCCACGACTTCGGCTACCGCAACTACAAGGCGGCGGGGGAGTTCGCGGCCGCCAAGAACCGGCTGGACGACATGTTCCACGCTGACCTGAAGCGGGTCTGCGCCCGTTACTCGGGTGCGAAGAAGGCTTCCTGCGACGGCACCGCGTGGACTTACCACCAGGCGGTCAAGGCCTTCGAGTAACCGCCGCACGTGCTTACGCCACCGCTACGGCAGGCTCGCTAAGGTGCCCTGACCTGCACGAAAGCCCTCCGCAAGCGGAGGGCTCGATGTGGTGGGAAAAGAGTGCCCCCGGCAGGACTCGAACCTGCGGCCAAGTGCTTAGAAGGCACCTGCTCTATCCACTGAGCTACGGGGGCCGGAAGGTGGCCGTGGTGGCCTGGAGCCCCTGGGTGGGGGTGGGACTGTGGTCCGTGCCGGGTCAAGGATAGGGCTCCGGTTGCCTTGTCCCGGTTGCTTCACTCGCGTGCCACGATGTGGAGGTTCGGTGAAGCGGTCCCGATAATCGCAGGCAGGTGCGATTCTCGCACCGCTTTTGCGCCGTGGCGCCCTGGGTGTTGTGCACTCGTTATGCCTGCGCCCCACTCGTCCGCTGTGTCCAGGATGTCCCAGTGGAGTAGCGGTCGGCGCGCAGAGGACGTATAAGCTTCAAAAATGGTCCCAAATTGGGCATTCTTCGCATGTGGTGACCTTGGATGTTCGGCCTCAGCTGCTCGATGCCCTGTCCGCCCTGCGCGACCGGGTCGCGTCCGTGCGTCTGCCGCTGCCCCTGCCCGGCGCCCCCCGCGCCCGCCAAACCAGAGCCGAGCTGCTCGCGCAGCTCGACGACTACCTCGTACCCCGGCTGAAGGCGCCGGAGGCGCCGCTGCTCGCCGTCGTCGGCGGGTCCACCGGAGCCGGTAAGTCCACCCTCGTCAACTCCCTCGTAGGGCGCCAAGTGAGTGAGGCCGGGGTACTCCGGCCCACGACACGCACCCCCGTGCTTGTCTGCCATCCGGATGATCATCACTGGTTCGCCGGGGTGAGGGTGCTGCCCGACCTGATGCGCGTCTGGGTTCCGCAGGGCGAGGAAGACGCCCTGCCGGCAGCCCGCAGAACCCCCCACAGACCACCGCAGCCCCACGGGCACACCGCCCGCGAAGTACGCATCGAGACCGTCTCCACCCTGCCCCGCGGTCTCGCCATCCTCGACGCCCCCGACATCGACTCCCTCGTCGTCGACAACCGGACGCTCGCCGCCGAACTCATCTGCGCCGCCGACGTCTGGGTCATGGTCACCACCGCATCGCGGTACGCGGACGCCGTGCCCTGGCACCTCCTGCGCACCGCCAAGCAGTACAAGGCCACCCTGATCACCGTCCTCGACCGGGTGCCGCACCAGGTGCTCGCCGAGGTCTCCCGGCAGTACGGGGCCCTGCTCACACGGGCCGGGCTGGGCGACGTACCCCGGTTCACCGTCCCCGAGCTGCCCGAATCGGCCGGCGGAGGCGGGCTCCTGCCCGCCAGCGCCGTCGCGCCGCTCTTCGCCTGGCTCGCCCACCACGCGCAGGATCCGGCCGCCCGGCAGTACGCCGTCGGACGCACCGCGCTCGGCGCGCTCGACTCCCTCGGGCGCCGGATGCCGGAGCTCGCCTCGGCCGTCGCGGCCCAGCACGCTGCCGCCGTACGGCTGACTTCCGCCGTCGAAGACGCCTACAAGAGGGAGGGCAAGAGGGTCCGCAACCGGCTCGACCGCGGCGCGGTGCTCGCCGGGGACGCGCTGACCCGCTGGCGCGGCTACCCCCTCGACACCAGCGCCGACGAACTCCTCGACTCCCTCGCGGAATCCCTCGCCGCGCTGCTCCAGTGCGCCGTGGCCGCCGCCGACGAACGGATCGCCGAGGCCTGGCGGCGCGAGCCGGCCGCGGGCGCCGTCGCACTGCCCGCCCCCGACCGGGAGGCGGCGGAACGTATCGGCATGGCGGTACGGCGCTGGCGGCGCGTGCTGGAGGAACTCGCCGAGGACGAGGTGGCGCGGCTCGAGAAGCAGCCCGCGCCCGACCCCGACGGGGTGGCCGCCCTGCTGGTCGCCGCCCTCCTCGGAGGCAAGCGGGCCCGCCCGGCGGGGGAGAAGCTCGCCGAGCGGATCGGGGTACAGGCCGCCGTACGCCTGCGCGACCGGGGCGGCGAGCTCGTCGGCGAACACCTCGACCAGGTGCTGCGCGCCGAACGCGACCGCCGCCTCGCCCCGATCGAGGCACTCGAAGTGAGCCCCGAACCCCAGGCCGAGCTGATCGCCGCCCTGTCCCTACTGCAGAAGGAGAGGTGATGAGGTGACTGCCCTGACCGACCGCACCGACGACCGCTGGGACGACGGACTCATCGCACGCTCGCGTCCCCGGGTCACCGACGACGACTGGCCCGCGACCGGCGACGACGAGGGTGACGAGGCGCTCGTACGGGCGGTTTCCGGCGCCGGGAGCGATGGGGGCAAGGCGCCCGCACCTCCGCTCAGTCCCGAGGCGCAGGCGCTGCGCGTCCGCCTCGACGCGCTGCGCCAGCTCATCGGGCTTTCCCGGACCAGGATCCTCGACGGCAAGACCCTCGCCGAAGCCGGACGGGTCCTCGACGAGGCCGCCGCACGGCGCGGGCTCTCCGCGCAGCACACGGTCGTCGCCATCGCGGGCGCCACCGGAAGCGGCAAGTCCACCCTCTTCAACTCGCTCGCCGGAGTGCAGATCTCCGAAACCGGGCTGCGCAGGCCGACGACCGCCGCACCCATCGCCTGCAGCTGGTCCGACGGCGCGGCCGGCCTCCTCGACCGCCTCGAGATCCCCGGACGCCTGCGCCGCCGCCCCCGTGAGACCTCGGAGGCGGAAGCGCTGCGCGGAATGGTCCTCGTCGATCTGCCCGACCTGGACTCGGCGGTCGGCGCGCACCGCGACCACGTGGACCGGGTGCTGGCGCTGGTCGATGCCGTGGTGTGGGTGGTGGACCCGGAGAAGTACGCGGACGCGGTGCTGCACGAGCGGTACCTGCGGCCGCTGGCCGGGCACGCGGAGGTGACCTTCGTCGTGCTGAACCAGGTGGACCGGCTGCCCGGCGAGGCCGCCGACCTCGTACTGGACGATCTGCGCAGGCTCCTCGACGACGACGGGATCGCCCTCGGCGAGCACGGCGAACCCGGCGCCACCGTCCTCGGGATCTCCGCTCTTACGGGTGAAGGAGTCGGGGAACTGCGCGAGCTCCTCGGACAGTTCACCCAGGAGAAGGGAGCCGCCACCCGGCGGATCTCCGCGGACGTGGACAAGGCCGCCACCCGCCTGCGGCCGCTCTACGTCGCCGACGGCCACCCCGGCCCGGAAATCGGGGAGACGGCGCGCGCCGAGTTCGAGGACCGGCTCGCCGAGGCGGTCGGCGCGTATGCGGCCGGGCTGGCCGCCGAGCGCGCCTGGCGGCGCAACGCCGGAAAGGCGTGCGGGACCCCGTGGCTGCGCCTGTGGCGCTGGTACGAGAGCCGGCGCGCCCCGCGCTCGCTGGCCGGCCTCGCCGCCCTGGCGGCGATCGGACGCTCCGCGACGGCCTCCGAGCTGCCGGTCGAGGAGGAGGTGACGGCCCGTCAGCGGGTGGAACAGGCCGTGCGGACCGTCGCCGACGAGGCGGTACGCGGCCTGCCCGACCCGTGGGCGCAGGCCGTACGGGAGACCGCGGTGCGCGGAGCGGAGGGGCTCCCGGAGGCGCTCGACGAGATCGCGGTGACGCTGGGCGCGGCGGTCGCGGTGCCCAGCGTCAAGCCCCCGCGACCCTCCTGGTGGCCTGCGGCGGTCCTCGCGCAGGCGGCCATGACGCTCCTGCAGATCTACGGCGGGCTCTGGCTGGTCGGACAGATCGCCGGAGTCCTGGAACCGAAGCTGATGCCGCCGGTGCTCCTGATGGTGGCGGGCATCATCGGCGGACCGCTCGTGGAGTGGGCCTGCTCGATCGGGGCCCGGGGCCCGGCACGGCGCTACGGGCAGGACGCGGAGCGGCGGCTGCGGCAGGCTGCGGCCGGCTGCGGGCGGGCGCGGGTGCTGGAGCCGGTGGCGGCCGAGCTGCTGCGCTACCGGGAGGTGCGCGAGCAGTACGCGACGGTGGCGAAGTTGTCCACAACCCGTCAGTAATCCACAGGCTCCGGCGGATTCCGGCGGACCGGGCCAGCATGGTCGTACCTCGTGCGGATGGTCCGGACGGGTACGGAATGCGGGTCGGGCGGGCGCTTCGCCGAGCGGGCGGCCGCGGCCCCGGGAGGACGGCCGGGATGAACGACACCCAGGTGACGCTGGTGGGCTACGTGGCCACCCAGATCGACTACAAGGAGACGCCGAGCGGCCCCGCGGCCCGGTTCCGCTTCGCGGTGACCCCGAGGTACTTCGACCGGAAGAAGGAGGCCTGGGCGGACGCGCCCACCAGCTTCTACACGGTGTGGGCCCGGCGCGGCCTCGCCGTGAACCTCGCCGGATCCGTTTCCGTCGGCGAACCGCTGGTGGTCCACGGGCGGCTGCGGGTGCGCGAGGACCCGCCCGACGGGGAGGGGAACAGGTGGTTCTCCGCGCAGATCGACGCGACGGCCATCGGACACGACCTCAACCGCGGTACGGCGGCCTTCCGGCGGGTCGTCAGAACGGACACCCCGCTGATGGGCACTCAGAAGGCGGCGGTGGTCTGAGTGTTCGAAGAGGCTAGGATTCCCCGGTACTCACGGGCACCTGGGCCTTCGGCCCGAAGGGGAAGACTGTGTCGATTGCCGTTCCCGCATCCTCCGCTCCTGCTCCCGCTCCTGTTCGCGCTCCTGTTCCTGTCCCGGCTCCGGCTCCTGTTCGCGCTGTTGCTCCTGCCACCGCTCCTCAGGCCGATCCGGTCGATCCGGTCGCGGCTCCTGCCGTCGCGCCGGCCCCCGGTCCGGCCCCCGGTCCGGCCCCCGGTCCGGCCACCGGTCCTGCCGCCGCGGCCCCACGGGGCTCCGCGCGGCGCCCGCTCGCGGTCGCGCTGCTCGCCGCCGCGCTGGCGGCGGCGCCGGCCGCCGGGGCCGCCGCCGACGGCGGCCCCGGCGCACCCCGGACCCCGGAGGGCGCGAGCGCCGTGCTCGACGGGCTGAAGACCTACGGGCAGGCGGTCCTGCGCGGCGCGGACGGCTCGGTGCGGCAGATCCCCGCCGGGCTGTACGAGATGCGGGTCGACGGGGGCGGGATGCTCCAGACCTACGGGGTCGGCGTCGCGGGCAACGCGCAGCCCCAGACCCGCTACACGGAGAGCGGGTGGAGCGGTACGCCGCTCGCCGGCAACGGCGAGGCGGCCCGGATCCGCTGGGTCCTGGAGCACTCCTACCCCCAGCTGAACGATCTGGCCGGGCTCGCCAAGGCGGCCGGGGCCGCCGCGCTCACCGCGGAGAGCGCGGCGGCCGGCACCCAGGTGGCCATCTGGCGGCTGGCCGACGGCGTGCGCGTGGAGGCCGCCGACCCGCAGGCGGAGAAGCTGGCGGACTACCTCATGCGGGAAGCCGGCCGGCTGCCGGAGCCGCCGGCCTCGCTGGCGGTGGACCCGGGCGAGGTGTCGGGACCGCTGGGCACCCGGATCGGGCCGGTCACCGTGCGGACGAGCGCGCAGAGCGTGAGCGTGACCCCGGACGCCGCGGCCGTGGCCATGGGGGTGCGGGTGGTGGACGCCGAGGGGCGGCCCGTCACCGCCGCCGCCAACGGGAGCAAGCTGTTCTTCGAGGTGCCGGCGGGGACGCCGGACGGCACGGCCTCGGTCACCGTCCACGGCTCCACCCGGGTACCGGTCGGGCGGGTCTTCACCAGCGGGATCCCGGCGCAGGTCCACATCGTCGCCGGGTCCAGCCAGTCCGCCGCCGTGGCCACGGCGACGGCGCGGTGGCCGCAGGCTCCCGACGTACGGCCGGCCGGTGCGGTGGAGGCGGGCACGGCCGTCACCACGCTCGGCGCGGTGTCCGCACCCGCCTCCGCGGCGGGCCCGGACACCTCGGAGGAGCGGCTGGCCTCCAGCGGCAGCTCCGCGGCCACCCCGGTGATCGCCTCCCTGGCGGTGGGCCTGGTGGTCCTGGGCGGACTGGTCGTCCTGCTCCTGCGCAAGCGCCCCCTGGAGGACGGGCCCGGCCAGGGTCCGATTCCGGGGGAGGATCGCGGGTAGAGGCAGGAAATGGCTGATCAAGAGTTGACCTGGCGGGGTGCGGTCGCGCGGGGCGACCGGTGGCTGTTCGACGTGGTGGCCCGCCGGCACTGGCCGGGGGCCGACCGGGTGCTGCCGCGGCTCGGGCGGGCCGCGAACCACGGGGTGCTGTGGGGCGGGACCGCCGCGGCCCTCGCCGTCTTCGGCTCGGCCGGGGCCCGCAAGGCCGCCGTACGCGGACTCGCCTCGCTGGCGCTGGCCTCCGCGACCATCAACACCGTCGGCAAGTGGTCGGTGCGCCGGCCGCGCCCGATGCTGGACGGGGTGCCCGCCGGGCGCCGGCTCGCCACGCAGCCGCAGACCACGTCCTTCCCCTCGGGGCATTCGGCGTCCGCGTTCGCCTTCGCTGCTGGCGTGGCCCTGGAGTCCCCGGGCTGGGGCGCCGCGCTGGCCCCGGTGGCCGCCTCCGTCGCCTTCTCCCGGGTGTACACCGGGGTCCACTACCCCTCCGACGTGCTCGCCGGGGGGGCGCTCGGGGTGGCGGCGGGACTCGTCGTACGCCGCCTCACGCGGGACGTCGAGGAGGCCCGGATCGTGCCGGGCGACGAGCGGACGGCCTCCACCGCGCCGGCGCTGCCCGACGGCGCCGGGCTCACGGTCGTGGTCAACTCCGGCTCGGGCTCGGCCGCCGCGGCGGGGCCCGACACGGTGCGGGAGCGGCTGCCCAAGGCCGAGTTCGTCGAGTGCGGCGGGCCCGAACTCGTCGCCGAACTGGCCAGGGCGGCCGACCGTTCCACCGTGCTCGGCGTGTGCGGCGGCGACGGCACGATCAACGCGGCCGCCACCGCCGCGTTGCGCGCCGGGATCCCGCTGGCGGTGTTCCCCGGCGGCACGCTCAACCACTTCGCGCTGGACCTCGGCCTCGCCGGCACCGAAGACACCTGCCGGGCCGTGGCGGCCGGGCACGCGGTCCACATCGGAATCGGCCGCTTCACCCCGGGCCCGGACCCCGAGGACCCGAGGGCCGGCTACTTCCTGAACAACTTCAGCATCGGGGCCTACCCGGAGCTGCTGGGCCACCGGCTCCGCTGGGCGCCCCGGATCGGCGGCGGTCCCGCCGCCCTGCTGGCGGCCTGGCGGGTCCTGCGCGCGCAGCGCCCCGTACGCCTCACGCTCGCCGGACGCCCGCGCAGCGTCTGGCTGCTCTTCGCGGGCAACGGCACCTACCGGGGCACGGGCCCGGCGCCCCGCTACCGCGAGAGCCTGGGGGAGGGCCTGCTCGACGTCCGGCTCGTCCACGGCGGCGGCCGCCCCGGCCCCCGCCTGCTCGCCGCCGCCCTCGCGGGCCCGCTGACCCGCTCGCCGGTCCACGCCGCCACCCGGCTGCGGAGCCTGCGTGTCGGCGACATCCCGGCCGGCACCCCGCTCGCCTACGACGGGGAGTACGCGTACGCCCCGGCCGCCCTCGTCCTGGAGGAGCTCCCGGACGCCCTCACGGTGTACCGCCCCCGCTGACGCACGGGTCGGGATGGGCCTGCTGCTGATGGTGCCGATCCACGTGCTGCGCAGGCGGCTGCGGGATTCGCTGCTGCAGAACACGCTCTCGCTGCTGATCCCGTTCGTGGCCTACGCGGCCGCCGAGCGGGTGCACGCCTCGGGCGTGCTGGCGGTCGTGGTGGTCGCGCTGTACCTCGGGCACCACAACTGGCAGGTCGACTTCGCGACCCGGCTCCAGGAGGAGGCGGTGTGGAAGGTGGTCGCCTTCATCCTCGAATCGGTGGTCTTCGCGCTGATCGGGCTCCAACTGCCGGTGGTGCTGAAGGGGCTCGGGGAGTACGAGGGCATGGCCGCGGCCGGCTACGCGCTGGCGGTCTTCGCGGTCGTGGTGGCGGCCCGCTTCGCGTGGGTCTTCCCGGCGACGTTCCTGCCGAGGGTGCTCTCGCGGCGGATCCGGGAGCGGGAGCCGGAGACGAACTGGAAGGCGCCGGTCATCGTCGGATGGGCCGGCATGCGCGGCGTGGTCTCGCTGGCGATCGCCTTCTCCGTGCCGATCAGCGTGCCGCACCGGAACCTGATCCTGTTCCTGACGTTCACCACGGTGATCGGCACCCTGGTGGTCCAGGGCCTGACGCTGCCGCCGCTGATCCGCCTGCTGCGCCTGCCCCCGCGCGACACCCACGCCGACACCCTGGCGGAGGCCCAGGCCCAGAGCGAGGCCTCGCGGGCCGCGGAGGAGCGCCTGACGGAACTGCTGGCCGCACCGGCGAACGCCCTGCCGCCGCCGCTGGCGGACCGGCTGCGGACGGTGCTGGAGCGCAGGCGCAACGCCGTGTGGGAGCGGCTGGGCGAGGTCAACGCGGTGACCGGCGAGTCGGCGGACGAGGTGTACCGCCGGCTGGCCGGGGAGATGATCGCGGCGGAGCGGGAGGTCTTCGTGTCGCTGCGGGACGCGCGCCGCATCGACGACGAAATGCTGCGGGCCCTGCTGCGCCGGCTGGACCTGGAGGAGGCGGCGGCCTACCGCGAGGAGTCGGCGTAGCCGCGGCGCGGGATGTACCCCCCTACGGGCGGCCCGTGACGACCGCCGCCAGGGTGGTGCCCGGGGGGAAGGCGCCGGCCCGGGTGAGTTCGAGCAGGGCCCAGAGGAGCTTGGCCACGTAGATCCGCTCCACCGGCAGCCCGTGGCGGGAGGCGAAGTCCGCGGCGAAGGCCTCCAGGGCGTCGGGGACCCGGGCGTAGCCGCCGTGGGCGAAGCCCTCGGCGAGCGACCAGTCGCCCGCCGGGCCGCCGAACGCCGCCGCCTGGAGGGAACGTATCTCCGCCTCCAGGAACCCGCCCCCGACCACCGGGACGCCCACCGCCCGCTGGCCCGGGGCCAGCCCGGCCGCCAGCCCGGCCAGGGTGCCCCCGGTGCCGCAGGCCACCGCGGCGACGTCGCAGGCGCCCCGCAGTTCGTGGCCGAGCTCGGCGCAGCCCCGTACCGCGAGCGCGTTGCTGCCGCCCTCCGGGATGACGTAGGCGTCGGCCGCACCGGCCCGCGCGGGCAGGGCGGCCTTGTCCCGGTAGGCCGAACGGGTCACGAAGTGCAGCCGCATGCCGTCCGCCGCGCACCGGGCCAGCGAGTCGTTCAGCGGGCGCCCCGCGAGCTCGTCGCCCCGTACGATCCCGACGGTCGCCAGCCCCAGCAGCCGGCCCGCGGCGGCGGTGGCCCGCAGGTGGTTGGAGTAGGCCCCGCCGAAGGTCACGAGCTCCGTACGGCCCTCGGCGACGGCGGCCCGCAGATTCGGCGCGAGCTTGCGCCACTTGTTGCCGGGCAGCTCGGGATGGACCAGATCGTCCCGCTTGAGCAGCAGCCGCACACCGTGCCGCCCGAACCGCTCGTCGCGGACCTCCCGCAGGGGGGAGGCCGGCCGGGGCCGCAGGATCAGCTCGGGGTCGCCTGGACGGTTCACGCCCCCATTGTGTGCCGCCCGCGCGCCCGCCGTCGCACGTCAGAGCGGTGCGGGCGTCATTTCAGGCGTTCCTCGACGCGGGTGCGCATCGAGGCCATCGTGAAGCCCTTCGGGTCGATCTTGCCCGGCTGCCATTCGAGGTGGCCGACGACCGAGCGGGCGGTCCAGCCGTGGGCGCGGCACAGGGCGGCCGAGGCGCGGGCCATCGCGTCGAGTTGGGCCGCCGGCCAGGGGTCCTCGCCGTCGCCGAGGTTCTCGCACTCGAAGCCGTAGAAGTACCGGTTGCCGTCGGTGTCCGCCCGGTGGTCCGGGGGGAGGCGCTTCTCCGCGATCACCGCGGCCAGGACGTCGGAGTCGCCCGCCCCGGCGTGGTTGGCGCGGCCGTGGCCCACGAGGTGGACCCGGCCGTCCTTGGTGATCACGCCGTGGCAGAGCGGGCCGGGGAGGGCCTCGTCGCCGTCGCGGCAGAGCCGGACGGTGAAGGCGGTCCCGTGCGTGACGGTGTGGTGGAGCATCACCCCGTGCACCGGGCCCCAGGGCCCCTTGTGGTTGCGGTTGCGGGTGCGCCAGCCGCCGACTTCGACGACGGTCAGGCCCTCGGCCCGCAGGGCGTCGATGAACCGGTCCGCGGACAGGGGTGCGGACATGGCCGCCTCCTTGACTCTGAGTGAGGGGTACGTCACTCAACGTTTAGTGGAGGCGGCCATTCCGCCGCAAGGGCGCAAGACCGGCGCACGGCTCACGCGGAGGCGAGCCACAGGTCGGGGCCGAAGACCTCGTAGTGGACGTCCGCCGGCGCCACACCCTTGGCGATGAGCTGCTCGCGGGCCGCCCGCATGAAGGGGAGCGGTCCGCAGAGGTAGGCCAGGGTGCCCGGGGCGACGGGGACGGCGGCGAGGTCGAGGCGGCCCTCGTGGTCGCCGGGCTCCGCGTCGGCCTCGTACCAGAAGTGGGCCCGGGCGTCCGCGAGCTTGTGGGTCAGGGCCCGGTGGTCGGCGCGCAGGGCGTGGTCGGCGGGGGAGCGGTCGGCGTGCAGGACGGTCACCGGGGCCGTGTGCGCGGTGTCCGCCAGGTGCTCCAGCATCGAGAGCATCGGGGTGCAGCCGATGCCGGCCGAGGCGAGGACCACCGGCGCGGCGGAGTCCCGCAGGACGAGGTCGCCGTACGGGGCGGAGACGCGCAGGGTGTCACCGGTGCCGATCCGGGTGTGGAGGTGGTGGGAGACCTCGCCGTCGGGGCCGCCCGCGGCCGGTCCGTGGACCCGCTTGACGGTGAGGGAGCGGAGGGGTGATCCCGGGGCGCTGGAGAGGCTGTACTGGCGGATCTGGTGGGCGCCGTCGGGGAGTTCGACCTGGACGGAGACGTACTGGCCGGGCTTGAAGCCGGGCGCCGGGGCGCCGTCGGCCGGGGTGAGGTGGAAGGTGGCGCAGTCCGCGGTCTCCTCGACGCGGGCGGCGACCGTCCAGTCGCGCCAGACGTCGCCGGCCAGGACCTGCTGCTCGGCGTAGAGGCGCTCCTCGATGGTGATGAGGGCGTTCGCCATCAGCCAGTAGACCTCGTCCCAGGCCTCGGCGACCTCGGGGGTGACGGCCTCGCCGAGGATCTCGACTATGGCCTCGAAGAGGTGCGTGTGGACGATCGGGTACTGCTCGCGGGTGACGCCGAGGGAGGCGTGCTTGTGGGCGATGCGGTTCAGCATCACGTCGGGGCGGTCGTCCGGGTGGGCGACGAGGTGGGTCGCGAAGGCGGCTATGGAGCCGGCGAGGGCCTGCTTCTGGAGGCCGGCGTTCTGGTTGCCGCGGTTGAAGAGGTCGCGGATCAGCTCGGGGTGGGCCGCGAAGAGCTTCCCGTAGAAGAGCTCCGTGATGTCGCCGATCGCCGCGCCGACGGCGGGCAGGGTGGCTCGTACGGTCGCGGCCGACTTCTCGGAAAGCATCTGGGGGACTCCTCGCGTAGGGGTGGTTCGCGGAACCGGCTGCAGAACTGGCATATGAGATGCCTATTTTTGAAAACAGGCCCACAGGGTCCGCCGCGGTGCGTACTTCTGTTCGAAGGGTCTGTCGGGTTCAGGCTATGCGGGCCGGCCGGCGGTGCGAATCGGCCATTCGGCCCCCGTGGTCAGGGCCTTCCGGCCCCCGTCGATCCGCCCGAAATGCCCAGCAGGAGCGGACCGGTCGGGGCTGCGACCAGGTCGTTCACCGTCAGCGGGTCCAGTGAGGCGAAAAAGGCCTCCTGGGCCCGGCGCAGCGCGCCGCGCAGGACGCAGGCGCCGCGCAGCGGGCACGGCACGGTGCCGTCGCAGTCCACGACGTCGCCGGCGCCCTCCAGCTCGCGGATCAGTCCGCCCACCGAGGCGCCCCGGCCGGCGGGGGTCAGGGCGAGCCCGCCGCCGCGCCCGCGGCGCGCCTCGACCAGGCCGAGATGCTGCAGCTTGGCGACCACTTTGGCGGTGTGGGTGTACGGGACCTCCATGGTCGCCGCCACGTCGCGCGTGGTGGGGAGGTCCGTCTCCTCGACGGCCAGGCGCATCAGCACGCGCAGCGCCAGGTCGGTGAATCGGGTCAGCCGCATGGGTTCAGCGTAGAAAACTTGCATCCACGATGCAAATTCAAAACGGGTCCGCTTGTGGGGGTGGCCGGAACCGGTGGGGTTCGGGTGGCTCCTGGGGGGCCAGTTGAACTCTTGAGGGTGCCCAGCCACGGACGGAGTAGTCCCACCCTTTTGTGTAATGGTCCCACCACGGTGCGTACTGGAAAGCTTCCGTCCCGCAGATCCATGGAGTGATCGAAGGGGAAATACATGTCGGTCCAGGCAGGTTCCGAATCCGAGACCCAGGCGCCACAGCGGAGTCTGGGGACATCGGCCGCGCGGAACTTGGCAACCACGACCAAGTCCGCGCCGCAGATGCAGGAGATCACCTCGCGGTGGCTGCTGAAGATGCTCCCGTGGGTGTCCGTGCAGGGCGGCACGTACCGGGTCAACCGGCGGCTGAGCTACTCGGTCGGCGACGGACGCGTGGAATTCATCAAGACCGGCACGCAGGTGCAGGTGATCCCCGCGGAACTCGGCGAACTCCCGATCCTGCGCGATTACGACGACCCCGACGTCCTGACCGAACTGGCGGCGCGCTGCCACCAGATCGATTTCGAGGCGGGCCAGGAGCTCACCTCCTTCGGCAGCCCGTCCGACAAGGTCTTCCTGCTGGCCCACGGCCGCGTCGACCAGATCGGCACCGGCCCCTACGGCGACGACGCCGTCCTGCAGACCGTCGCCGACGGCGCCTACTTCGGCGAGGACGCCCTCGTCGACGAGGAGGCCATCTGGGAGTACACCGCCCGCGCCGCCACCGCCGGCACCGCGCTCGTCCTCTCCCGCCAGGACTTCCAGATCCTCGCCGACCGCGTCGAATCGCTGCGCGCGCACGTGGACTCCGTACGGTCCCTGCCCGACCAGCGCACCAACAAGTACGGCGAGGCCGCGATCGACCTCTCCGCCGGCCACCAGGGCGAGGCCGTGCTGCCCGGCACCTTCGTGGACTACGAGGGCCGCCCGCGCGAGTACGAGCTCTCCATTGCACAAACGGTCCTGCGGGTCCACACCCGCGTCGCCGACCTGTACAACCAGCCGATGAACCAGACCGAGCAGCAGTTGCGGCTCACGGTCGAGGCGCTGCGCGAGCGCCAGGAGCACGAGATGCTCAACAACCGCGACTTCGGCCTCCTGCACAACGCCGACTACGACCAGCGCATCCAGCCCCACGACGGCGCGCCCGGCCCCGACGACATGGACCAGCTGCTCAGCATGCGGCGCGGCTCCAAGTTCTTCCTCGCGCACCCCAAGGCCATCGCCGCCTTCGGCCGCGAGTGCAACAGGCGCGGGCTGTACCCGGAGTCGGTCGAGATCGGCGGGCACCGCGTGCCGTCCTGGCGCGGGGTCCCGATGTTCCCGTCCAACAAGATCCCGATCAGCGACGCCCGTACGACGTCCATCCTCTGCATGCGCACCGGCGAGGACGAGTCCGGCGTGATCGGCCTGCACCAGCCCGGGATCCCGGACGAGATCGAGCCGAGCACCTCGGTGCGGTTCATGGGGATCAGCGAGCAGGCGATCATCTCCTACCTGGTCACCGCCTACTTCTCCGCCGCGGTGCTCGTGCCCGACGCGCTCGGTGTCCTGGAGAACGTCGAGATCGCCCGCTGGCGCTGAGCCGGCCCTAGCAGAGCACCGGGGACGGGACAGGACGGGACGGACAGGCGATGTCGACCACTGAGGCGATCACCATCGGGGAGGGGCGGGAAGCCGCCGCCCTCCTCGAACGGACAAGAGAAACGGTCAACCCGGCCCTGCGCCGGACCGTCGAGAGCCTGCCCGGCTCCATGCGGCGCGTGGCGATGTACCACTTCGGATGGGAGCACGAGGACGGCACCCCGGCCGCGGGCAACGCCGGCAAGGCGATCCGGCCCGCGCTGGTGCTCGCGGCCGCCCAGGCCCTGGGGGGCGAGGGAAGCGTGGGGGAGGGCGTCGTACGGGCCGCGGTCGCGGTCGAGCTGGCGCACAACTTCACGCTGCTGCACGACGACGTCATCGACCGCGACGCCCGCCGGCGCGGCCGGGCCACGGCCTGGACGGTCTTCGGGATACCGGACGCGATCATCACGGGCGACGCCGTGATGGCGCTCGCCCTGCGGCTGCTCGCCGAGGACCCGCACCCGGCTTCGGCGGCGGCCTCGGCCCGGCTCACGACCTGCGTCATCGAGCTGTGCGCGGGCCAGCAGGCGGACTGCGCCTTCGAACGGCGGCCGGACGTCTCGCTCGACGAGTGCCTGACCATGGCGACGGCCAAGACCGGGGCCCTGCTGGGCTGTGCGTGCGCGCTCGGCGCGCTGTACGCGGGGGCCGGCCCGGACGAGGTCGACGCGATGGACGACTTCGGGCGGGAGGCCGGACTGGCCTTCCAGCTCATCGACGACCTGATCGGCATCTGGGGGGACCCCGGCCACACCGGGAAGCCCGCCGGGGCGGATCTGATCGCCCGCAAGAAGTCCCTCCCGGTCGTGGCCGCCCTCACCTCGGGCACCGCGGCGGGGAAGGAGCTGGCCGACCTCTACGCGGGTCCCATGACCGCGGACGACGTGAGCCGGGCGGCCGACGCGGTGGAGCGGGCCGGCGGGCGGGACTGGGCGCAGGCCCATGCCGCCGACCGGATGGGCCGGGCGGTGCAGCAGCTCTCGCGGGCCGTTCCGGACCTCGGGGCGGCGGGCGGGCTGCTGGCCCTGGCGGAGTTCGTGACGCGGCGCACGAAGTGAGCGCGGCGGGGTGACCGCGCGACCGCGCGACCGCGCGACCGCTCGCGCGGCGCCGAGGCCGGTTCCGGCATCCCATGATGCCGGAACCGGCCTTTCCGCTGGTGTGGCCCAACTCTAGGATCGCTCCGGGTTGTTGATGACCGAGCGAAGGGTGTGACCAGTGGTGCTGGAGATACGTCAGGCGGATCAGTCGGACCGGGACGCGGTGGCGCGGCTGCTCGACGAGGCCTTCCGCACGGATCCGGTGAGCAGCTGGGTCTTCCCGGACCCGGAGCACCGGGCGGCGGTGCACGGGAAGTTCCTCGGCGTCTTCGTGGACGTCGCGCTGGCCGAGGGCCGCGTCGACCTCGCGGCCGACGGTTCGGCGGCCGCGCTGTGGCTGCGGATCCCGGCCGGTGAACCGGAGGGCGAGGACGAGATCCCGGCGAAGATGCGGGCCGTGGCCGACCCCGACAACGAGCGGTGCGAGCTGGTGGGCCGGCTGACCGGCGCCGTGCACCCGACCGCCGAGGAGCACGAGTACCTGCTGATGATCGCGGTCGAGCCGGGCCGGCAGGGCGAGGGACTGGGCGGGGAGCTGATCCGGCCGGTGCTGGAGCGGTGCGACCGCGAGGGGGTGCCGGCGTACCTGGAGGCGAGCAGCGAGCGCAGCGGCCGGCTCTACGAGCGGCTCGGTTTCGAGCACACGGGCACGCCGGTGCGGCTCCCGGACGGGCCGCTGATGTGGCCGATGTGGCGCAAGCCGAGGTGACCCCGCGAACCCTTGGACTCCTTACCCTTGGACTCCTTGTGTGACTACTTCACCTGAAGTACTTTGACTGGCGTGCCTCGATGGGGGTGCACTGCCGAACGGAAGAGAATCGCTTGCGCAAGCTCACGTACTTCATCGCCACCACCGTCGACGGGTTCATCGGAGCCCCCGACGGCGACGGCGATTTCTTCTACGCACACCTGGACGGCGAGTTCATCGAGCACCTGAAGGCGGAGTACCCCGAGACGATCTCCGCCCAGGGGCGCGTCCGGCTCGGCCTCGCCGACACCCCGCCGAAGCGCTTCGACACGGTGCTCATGGGCCGGAACACCTATGAGCCGGGCCTCAAGGCCGGGGAGGCCAGCCCGTACGGGCACCTGCGCCGGCAGTACGTGGTCTCGCGCTCCCTCACCACCGCCCCCGACCCGGCCGTCACGCTGATCGGCGGCGACATCGCCGCCCGCGTGCGGGAGCTGAAGGCCGAGGACGGGCTCGGGATCTGGCTGTGCGGCGGGGCGGACCTCGCCACCCAGCTGATCGACGAGATCGACGAGTACGTGGTCAAGACCTACCCCGTCCTCGCGGGCACCGGCATGCCGATGTCGCGGGCCGGCTTCGGGGTCCGCCCGCTGGAGCTGACCGGCGCCACGGTCCTCGGCGGCGGCCAGGTCGTCACCTCGTACGCCGTCAGGCGCTGACCCTCCCGGCGGTCCAAAAGCGCGGAACCGGCCTACCGTGGAGGTATGGCAGGCGAACAGCGGCATCGCGGTGAGAGCGTTACGGTCGCCCCGCGAGCCGGACACGACCAGCAGACGTGTCCGGCCTGCGGGCAGCCCGTGGAGACGGTGGTCAGCCGCCGCAAGTCCCTCGGGATCTTCGTGCCGCGGTGGAGCCCGGGCCCCTGCGGGAACCCGGACTGCACCGCGTACGCACCCGTGGAGGCCTGACCCCGGAGACCGGCGGTCCGACCTCCGCGGGTCAGGCCCCGCCGGGGTCTCAGCCTTTCGCGTCCAGGCCCGACGCGACGAGGCCGTTGGCCCACAGCTGGTTGACGCGCGAGCGCTCGGCGGAGTTCGGGTTGGCGTTGGTGCACGAGGTCCCGGGGCCGCCGCCCGACATCAGCTCGCTGCACGGGCCCGAGTAGTGGTCCGGCAGGCCGAGCACGTGGCCGGTCTCGTGAGCGGTCACACGGGTGGAGTTGTACTGCTGGTTCTGGCGGTAGTCGAGGAAGATGTAGCCCCGGCCGTGACCGTCCGTGCTCGCGTAGGAGCCGCGCGAGTCGTTGCCCTCGTAGTACGAGAAGTTCCCGCCCGAGGACACCTCCTGCAGCCTGACGTTGGCCACCGAGCCGTTCCAGATCTGCGTGGAGCGGGATATCTGGGTGCGGAAGCTCGGCGCGTTGCGGGTGTTGTAGGTGACGGTCACGGCCGCCAGGCCCGGGTTGGCGGCGCGCTGCTCGGCCACCGAGCGCCGGACGGCCTCGAAGAAGGCGCGGTTCGCGGCCTGGTTCTCCTGGGAGCGCTCGTACGCGGCGTACGAGCTCGGGCTGCCGGCGGGGGAGGCGGCGGCGGCGGTCGTGCCCGGTACGACGGCGCCGAGGACGGCGGCGATGCCGAGGCCGACGGCTGCGGACATGGTGGTCCTGCGGGAGTGGCGCATGTGGGGGGACTCCTGCTCGGGTGGGAGCGGCGGGGGACACGGGGTCAGTTCCCGTAGGCCTTGGCCGCGTCCGCCTCCAGTTTCGCCTGGGCCCCCGCCACGTCAGACGGGTTCGCGAGGAAGTCCTGGAGCGCCTTCCACTCGCCCGCGCCCGGGGTCCCGCCGAAGGCCGCCGGAGCCTGGTCCGACATGTCGAAGCGGAAGTCGTCGCCCGCCGCGATCAGCGCCTTGGCGATGTCGCGCTGGATGTCGTTCGGGTAGGCGTCCGGCCCGACCGACTTGTTGGGGGAGAGGAACCCGCCCTCGCGGGCCTGGATCCGTGCCGCGTCCGCCGAGGCCAGGAACGTCAGCAGGGCCTGCGCCCCCTTCGAGGGCTTCAGCGCGACCGCCACGTCACCGCCCGAGACCACCGGGGCCTTGGCGCCCACCGAGGGGAAGGGGAAGACCAGGGCGTCCTTCCCCACCTTCGCGTCGGTCTGCGCGATGTTCACGGCCACGAAGTCGCCCTCGTAGACCATCGCGGCCGCCGGCCGGTCGCCGCCGGTGAACGTCTGCGTCACCGACTTCGGGAACTCCGTCGCGAGCGCCCCGCTCTGGCCGCCCGCCAGGAAGTCCTTGCGGCCGAACAGCTCGGCGAGCGTGGTCAGCGCCGCCTTGACGCTGTCGTCCGTCCACTTGATCTCGTGCTTGGCGAGCTGGTCGTACTTCTCCGGGCCCGCCTGGGAGAGGTACACGTTCTCGAACCAGTCCGTCAGGGTCCAGCCGTCGGCCCCGGCCACCGACACCGCCGGGGTGCCGGACGCGGACAGGGTGTCGGCGACGGTGATGAGTTCCTTCCACGTCTTCGGGGGCTGCACGCCCGCCGCCTCGAAGGCCTTCGCGTTGTACCAGATCAGCGATTTGTTGGCGGCCTTGTAGTAGACGCCGTACTGGACCCCGTCGACCGCGCCCAGCGTCTTCCAGCCGGCCGAGTAGTTCCGGTCGAGCTGGGCCTGCGCCTCGGCCCCGACCGGCTGCGCCCATTTGCTCTTGACGGCCGACACCAGCGCCCCGACCTGCGGGAGCAGCGCCACGTCCGGCGGGGCCCCGCCCGCGATCTTCGTACCGAGGAAGGTGACGATCGGGTCCTGCGCCGGGACGAAGGTGACCTTGGCGCCGGTCCGCCGCTCGAACTCCGCCAGCACCTTGGTGAAGTTCTCCTGCTCCGGGCCCGTCCAGACCGCGGCGACCTCCAGCTTCTCGCCGTCGAGGCGGGGTAAGGAGACGGCCGGCCCGCCCGTCGCCCCGTCGCTCGGCGGGTCCGCCTTCTTGCCGTCGTCCCCGCCGCCGCACGCGGTGAGCGCGAGCGCGCCCGCCGCGAGCAGCGCGGCCCAGGCGCGGGTTCTCGTACGGTCCTTCGCGCCGGGCCCGGAGCCGGTGTTCGGCCCGGTCTTCGCGCCGGTGTTCGCGCCCGTCTCCGTGTAGGTCTCCGTGCCGGAATTGGTGCGGCTCGTTCCGTGCTCGCGCATGGCTGTGCCCCCGATGCCTCGCTGGCCCTGGTGTGTCCCGTGCCACAAGGTCTACGCCGCCCCGAGCACCCCCGCAATACCGCCTCGGGGCCCGCGCACCGGTGCGCGCGACCGGCCCACCGGCCCCCGGGGCCCGTCCGGCCCCGCCGGGAGGGGCGGGGTCAGGGGGCCGGCGGGAACAGCACCGGTATGGCCGCGACCAGGTGGGAGGCCCGGTCCAGGGCGCTGGCCAGCAGGGCGAGGTCGGTCGGTCCGTTGCCCAGCTCGCGGACCGGGCGGCGGGCCGGCGGATCGCCCATCCGCTCCCACTCCACCGGGACCACGGTCGGCCGCAAGGTCGCCGTCCGGGGGATCCGGCCGGTGACCCGGCCGCCCTGGAACGGGACGTCGCGGCCGTCGGCGTACCGGAGCAGGCCGCGGCCGGGGCCCGGCTGGTCGGGGGCGTCGAGCTCCACGCGCAGGGTGGTGAGCCGGGCCAGCTCGGTGTCGGCCGTCCGGTCCGGGCGGGCGCTGGTGGCCACCAGGTGCACACCGAGCCGGGCCCCCTCGCGGGCCACCGCCTCCAGCGCGCGGACCACCGAACCGGCGGCGGGGCGGCCCGTACTGCCCAGACCCGGAGCGACCAGGGCGTCGTAGTCGTCCACGAGCACCACCAGGCGCGGCAGCGGGCTCGGGCCCGCGGCCTGGTCGGCGCGGGCGACCGAGGAGCGCAGCCGCAGGGTGCCGGAGCGCTGGGGCTCCAGGTCGCCGCGCAGTTCGCCGGGGGTGGGCTGGCGGGGCGAGACCATCCGGTCGGAGACCTCGCGCAGCGCGTGCCACTCGGCGAACGGCACCCCGTCCAGGAGCTCCGAGCGCCGCTTGAGCTCGGCGCCCAGCGCCTGCGCGAACTCCCGCATGCGCAGCGGGTCCGAGGCGATCAGGTGCGCCGAGACGTGCGGCAGCTCGGTGCAGGGCAGCAGGCCGTCGCCGCGCTCGCCGCCGGCCCCGTCGAGCAGGATGAGGCCGAGCCGGTCGGGGCGGGCGGCGGCGGACAGGGAGGCGGCGACGGAGCGCAGCAGCTCGGTGCGGCCGCTGCCGGCGGGCCCCTCGATCAGCATGTGCGGTCCGTCGGTGACGAGTTCGGCGCCCACCGGCCCGCGCCGGCCGGTGCCGAGCACGATCTCGGCGAGGCCGCCGACGCGCTGACCCTGGTCGGTGGCGGCGGCCCAACGGGCCATCAGGGAGGCCGGGGTGGCCCGGGCCAGCCCCAACTCGTCGAGCAGGCGGGAGGTCTGGGGCAGGCTGGCGGCGGCCGGCCGGTAGCCCTCGGTGGCGGGGGAGTCGGCCTTGAGGGGGGCCAGGGCGCGGGCGAACCGCTCCGCCCAGGCCACCGAGACCGCGTCGGCGGTGGCCGCCCGGCCGGGCCCGGCCGGTTTGCCGCCCGAGACCGCGAAGGTCCGTACGGCCGTGGCCACGTCACCGCTGAGCAGGGCGGCGGCGCCGCAGTCCCGGAAGGCGGGGGACGCGGCGCAGGCCGTCTCGAACGTCTCGGTGACGGGCGAGGCCGGTGTCGCGGCGGGGGCCTCGGCGAGGGCCAGGACGTGGATCCCGCCGGCCGGCCCGTGCGAGGCGAGCCTGCTGGCGACGTCCCTGAGGGCGCCGGGGCCGGGATCCCCGTCGAGGACGAGGAGGGTGTACGGGCCGCGGTAGCCGTTCGAGGCCTCGCGGACGGCGTCCGGGGAGGCGGCGGCCCAGTGGGTGCCGAGCGGGCCGTCGTCGAGGCGGCGGGTCAGCTCACCGGTGCGGGCGGCCGCCTGATCGCGGTCGTACGCGAGCAGCAGCCGGCAGTCCTGTCCGTGCGCGGGCCGTACGTGGGGCAGCCAGCCGAGCCAGCCCCAGTCGCGGCGGCGTTCGGCGAGCGGGCGGGCCCGGTCGGTGCTGACCAGTACGACCTCCAGGCGCTGCCCGGGTGCGTGCAGGGCGGCGAGCTGGGCGATCACCGACCGGGCCACGCCCGTCAGCCGGGCCCGGGGGCCGGCGATGCCGAGCCCGCCGGACTCGCGGAGCGCGACCTTGCTGCCGGCGCCGAGCGTGACCTCGAGCCCGGGGGGCCCGGCCCACAGCCTCGGGGCCGGGCCGAGGGCGGCGAGCAGCAGGGCGGCGGGATCGTCGGATCCGGGCCGTACGGCGACGGCGGCCACCGACGCGGTCTCCGCGGGCGGCTCCGCCTCCGCGGGCTCCTCCCCGCGCACCCACTTCCGCGCCCAGGCCCCGATCCCGCGCCGGGCCCCGCGCCGTGGCTCGGAGGCGGAGTCCGGGGCGCCGGACCCGGTGTCCCGGCCGGCGTCGGGACCGGCGTCGGGACCGGTGCGCACCGACCCGGTGCCGCCGCCGCGGGCCGGGCCGGGCGCGCTGTCCCAGCCGGCCTCGCCGTAGTGCTCGACACCGGTTGCGCCGGACGCGCCCGTTGCGCCGGGCCAGTGCCCGCTGGTTCGGCCGCCGGAGTGCTGCTCCGTGCCGGGGGCGCCGGATCCGGGTCCGGGGCGCCCGGCGTCGGGCGTCTCCCAGCCCGCCTGGCGGTGGTCCTCGGCGCCGGACACGCGGTCCCGGCCGGACCCGGCCCCGGTGCCGGACCCGGCCCCGCTGTCGGCCCCGGTGTCGGGGGAAGGGGAGGGGGGGGGGAAGCGTTCGCGCGGGTCCCCGCCGGGGCCCGGGACCGTACCGGACCCCGCGGCCGGCGCGCCCGGCCCGGCCCCGCTCGCGTCGGCGCCCACGTCGGCGCCGGGGAGCTGCGGCTGCGGCCGGGGGCCGCCCGGCAGGGCGAGGGCGAGGTGGCCCTCCAGGTCGGGGGTGACGGGCAGGGGGGACGGCGGTGGTCCGACGGACAGCCGGAGGGTGGACTCGCCGACCCGCAGCAGCGCCCCGGGAGCCAGGGCCACCCGGTCCGCGCCGACCACCGCGCCGTCGAGCGTGGTGCCGTTCGTCGAGCCGAGGTCGGCCACCGCCACCCGCCCGTCCGGCAGCACCGTGACGGTGCAGTGCAGGCGCGAGACGTCGGGATCGTCGAGCGGGACGTCCGCGTCGGCGGATCGCCCGATCCGGATCGCCCCGGGGTGCAGCAGGTGCACCCCGCCCGCGTCCGGCCCGGCGACGACGTGCAGTTGGGGCCCGTCCCCGGTCTCACCGTCGCTGAGGACGTGCGGGCCGGGCACGTTCAGCGAGAGCACCGCCCCGTCCACGAGGGGCGGCTCGCCGAGCACGCTGCGCCCGGGATCGAGCCGCTCCGTACCGGCGTACAGCACCACCGTGCCCCCGGTGTCGGGACCGCCGACGGTCGCCGCGAGTCCGGAGGCCACCGCGGACAGCGCGGTGCCGGCGGGTGCGGTGACGAGGACGTCGCAGCCGGCGGGCCCGGTGCCGGAGCCCGTGCCTGAGGCGGTCGTGGAGGCGGCCAGGTGGCCGCTGCGCGACCCCGACCCGAGAACGGTCAGCCGGATCTGCATCGCCGTCAGCGGTCCCTTCTGCGCGGTGCGCGGTGTATGCGCCCGGCAGGGATCCACGGGACATGCCATGCGTGCCCGTCCGCCCCCACCCGGCACGGACGCGTCGTCCGGTCAGGTCTGCCCGGAAGGCGGGGCTCCCGTCCCGGCCGTTCCGTACGGGTGCATCCTCGCACCTGTCGTACACAACACGCCCGCCGCCCACCAACAAGTGATCTTGATCGGTCACGGACCCGCTCCGGACCTGCGACCGGGACGGTCGGATAAGGACAGCAAGGCAGGGAAAATCGCCCCTGGCATACACCGCGAATCTCACCCTCCGTACACAGGTACGGCAACCAACCTCCCACGCTCGGCGTCTTCCCTCAGGGCACCCCCTAGAGTGGGCCGGAAAACCATTCGCCGAATCGACTTACGGCAACCAACAGCAGGGAGCGCGTGACGTGCGGCCAGTCGGCAGCAAGTACCTGCTCGAGGAGCCGCTCGGGCGCGGCGCCACGGGCACCGTCTGGCGCGCCCGCCAGCGGGAGGCAGCCGGTGCGGAGGCGGCAGTCGCCGGCCACCCCGGCGAGACCGTGGCCATCAAGGTCCTCAAGGAGGAGCTGGCCCAGGACGCGGACATCGTCATGCGCTTCCTGCGCGAGCGCTCCGTCCTGCTGCGCCTGACCCACCCCAACATCGTGCGCACCCGCGACCTCGTCGTCGAGGGCGATCTGCTGGCGCTCGTCATGGACCTCATCGACGGCCCCGACCTGCACAAGTACCTGCGCGCGAACGGACCCTTCACCCCGGTCGCCGCGAGCCTGCTGACCGCCCAGATCGCGGACGCGCTCGCCGCCAGCCACGCCGACGGCGTGGTCCACCGCGACCTGAAGCCCGCCAACGTCCTGCTGGACGAGCGCGACGGCCAGATGAAGCCGATGCTCACCGACTTCGGCATCGCGCGCCTGGCCGACTCCCCGGGCCTGACGCGCACGCACGAGTTCGTCGGAACCCCGGCCTACGTCGCCCCCGAGTCCGCCGAGGGCCGCCCGCAGACCTCGGCCGTCGACATCTACGGCGCCGGCATCCTGCTCTACGAACTCCTCACCGGCCGGCCGCCCTTCGCCGGAGGCTCCGCGCTCGAGGTCCTGCACCGCCACCTCAGCGAGGACCCGCAGCGGCCGGCGAACGTGCCCGAGCCCCTGTGGACGGTCATCGAGCGCTGCCTGCGCAAGGAGCCGTACGAGCGCCCGAGCGCGCAGAGCCTGGCGCGCGGCCTGCGCGTCGTGGCCTCCGGCATCGGCGTGCACTCCACCGCCGCCGAGGTCGAGGCCGCGCTCGGCGTCGGCGCCCTGCTCGCGCCCGACCCCTCGCCCGCGCCGGTCCCCGCGACCCCGGGCGCCGCGGACGCCACCCAGATGCTGCCCGGCGGCGCCGGGAACTCCCCGATGGGCGCCTACGACCCGAACGGCATGACCAGCGTCCTGCCGCCGGTCGGCGCGGCCGACGCCACCTCCGTCCTGCCGAGCACCGGCGGGCCGGGCGGCCAGGGCGGTCCCGTCGCGGACGCGACCTCCGTGCTGCCGCCCGTGCAGCGGCCGGACCAGCCGCACCCCTGGCAGTCGCAGATGCAGGCCGCCCGCGACCGCAACGAGCAGACGCAGATGCAGTACCTCGACCCGAGCGAGGACCCGCTGCGCCGCCGCCCGCAGCGCCAGGCGCCTCCGCCGCAGCAGCCGCAGCAGCCGCCCCAGTACCGCCAGCCGCAGCAGCCTCCGCAGCAGCAGCCCTACCGGCAGGCCCCGCCGCCGCAGCAGCAGCAGTACCAGCAGCCGCAGCAGCAGTACGCGCCCCCGCCGCCGCAGCACTACCAGCCGCAGCAGCACCAGCCGCAGCAGCACCAGCCGCAGCAGTACCAGCAGCCGCAGGGGCAGCCGCAGTACCGCCAGCCCCAGCCGCCTCCCCAGCAGCAGCCCCCGCAGGGTCCGCCGCGGCAGCCGGCCGAGCGGGAGCCCCGCGAGCCGCGCCGCCGCGGCGCGAACCCGGTGAGGATCCCGGGCCTGGGCTGCCTCAAGGGCTGCCTGGTCATGATCCTGGTGTTCTTCGTCGCGGGCTGGCTGGTCTGGGAGCTGACCCCGCTCCAGGAGTGGGTCGGCACCGGCCGCGGCTGGTGGGACCAGGTGTGGACCTGGGGCTCGGACGTCGTCGACTGGGTCGGCACGATCGGTGACGCCACGGGAGGCGGCTCGAATCCCTGAGCCGCGTCGCTGAGTCGCGTCCCTGAGTCGACGTCCCGCGACGCGGGTTCGGGGCCCGAATCGGGCCCTGTACCGCTGACTTCGTGGATTTGTCGACTTCTGGGACGTGATTTCGCCCGCAGAAGTGAAGGTCGCCGCGATCCGTGGACTACAACCCCCACCCGGCCGCGTAGCTTTGGCACTTACGCCAGCCGCTGAGGGAGCAGTCGTGGCACGGAAGATCGGCAGCCGGTACACCGCGCACCAGATCCTGGGGCGCGGCAGCGCGGGCACGGTATGGCTGGGCGAGGGGCCGGACGGCCCCGTCGCCGTCAAACTGCTGCGCGAGGACCTCGCGTCCGACCAGGAGCTCGTCGGACGGTTCGTCCAGGAGCGCAGCGCGCTCCTCGGCCTGGAGCACCCGCACGTCGTCTGCGTCCGCGACCTCGTCGTGGACGGCAACGACCTCGCCCTCGTCATGGACCTCGTCCGCGGTACGGACCTGCGCACGCGCCTGGACCGCGAGCGGCGGCTCGCCCCCGAGGCGGCCGTCGCGATCGTCGCCGACGTCGCGGACGCGCTGGCCGCCGCGCACGCGGCCGGGGTCGTCCACCGGGACGTCAAGCCGGAGAACGTCCTGCTCGACATGCAGGGCCCGCTCGGGCCGGGCGGCGCGCACCCCGCGCTGCTCACGGACTTCGGCGTGGCCAAACTCATCGACTCTCCGCGGCGGGCCACCGGCGGCCGCGCGTCCGCCCCCACCACCCGGATCATCGGGACGCCGGACTATCTGGCGCCGGAGATCGTGGAGGGCCTGCCGCCGCGCGCCGCGGTGGACATCTACGCCCTGGCCACCGTCCTGTACGAACTGCTGGCGGGATTCACGCCGTTCGGCGGCGGGCACCCCGGGGCGGTCCTGCGCCGGCACGTGACGGAGACGGTCGTCCCGCTGCCCGGGATCCCCGACGAGCTGTGGCAGCTGATGGTCCAGTGCCTGGCGAAGGCCCCCGCCTCCCGCCTGCGCGCCTCGGAGCTCTCGCTGCGCCTGCGGGACCTGCTGCCGCTGGTGGCCGGCATGCCGCCGCTGGACGTGGACGAGCCGGACGAGCCGGAGCCGGACCGGTCGCCGGAACCGGAGACCGCCGCGGACCCGGTCCGGCGGCGGGGCGTGGTCCCGCTGGTGCCCGGGTCCTCGACGGACTCCAACCGGGACACCCACACCTCGATGCGGGTGCCGGGACCGGACGAGCTGGCGGGGGGCGCGCTGGGCACCGCCCGGGTCCCGCGTCCGGCCGGCGGCCACCGGCCGGGCTCCGCGCGGCACCGGGCGGAGACGGTCCGCAAGCGAAGGCTGGCGCTGGCCGCCGCGACCGTCGCGCTGGCCGCCGCGGTCGGGGTCGGGAGCTGGCTCGCCGTCTCCTCGGACTCGGCGCCCCCGGCCCGGGACAACAAGCAGTCGGGCTCGACGGCCCCGTAGCCGCGGACCCCGCGCCTCGAACGCCGGCGGGGCCGGAGCGCCCCGCCGACGATCTCGGTCATACGGTCACACGGTCACGAGTTCCGGGTGCCAGCGCCGGGCCACCGACGGGTGGGCGCGGACCCAGCCCTTCAGCTCGTTGCGGCCGTACTCCGCGTGCAGCGGGTTGGCGTCGTCGTGGGCGAGGCCCGGCGCGGAGCGCAGGTAGTCGCCGGGAACCGTCTCCACCACCGCGTCCAGCCGCGGGTTGTAGAAGAACGGCACCGAGAACCGCTCCACCGCCCCCTGCGGGCTGACCACCCGGTGGTCGGTCGCCGTCAGATAGCCGTCGGTCGCGATCTCCAGCAGCTCGCCCAGGTTGACCACGAACGCGCCCGGCAGGGGAGGGACGTCCAGGAAGGCCCCGTCCCGGACCACCTGCAGCCCGCCCACCGTGTCCTGGAGCAGCAGGGTCAGGAAGCCGTAGTCCTTGTGGGCCCCGACCCCCTGGTCGGTGCCCGTCGGAGCGGAGCCGGGGTAGCGGATCAGCTTCGTGTGCAGGTGCGGCCGGTCCGCGAAGGCCGCGTCGAAGAAGTCCGAGGGGGCTCCGATCGAGGCGAGCAGCTCCTGGAGGAGGCGGTGGGCGACCGCCGCGAGCCGCGACTGCCAGCCCAGCACCGCGTCCCTCAGCTCGGGCAGCGCGGCGGGCCACTGGTTCGGCCCCTCCAGCCACAGGTACGCCGGGTCGTCCGGGCCCACCTCGGGCGCGGGCCGCTCCGCGCCCACGTCCAGCTGGTCGCGCCAGTCGGAGGCGCCGCCGGTCAGCTCGTGCCCGATGCGGGTGTAGCCGCGGAAGTGCGGGGAGTTCAGGTTGCTCACGGCCAGCCGGTCGGCCTCCGGGAGCGCGAAGAAGGCCCGGGTCAGCTCCAGGATGCGGGCGGTCTCGGCGGCACTGACCCCGTGCCCGGTGAGGTGCAGGAAGCCGCTGTCCCGGGCGGCCGCGTGCAGTCGCCCGCGGAAGGAGTCGCGCAGGGCGGGGTCGTCGGCCTGGGAGAGGTCCAGTACCGGGAGGGTGTGCTGAGCTCGGGCGCGAACCTGCACGACAGCCAGGCCCTTGAGCCCCTCGTCCGCGGCATACCGCCCATCCGATCCCGCCGCGGACGCCGCCGGCGCCGACCCGGCAAGCTGCACGCGGACAAGGCCTACGACCACGCCCACCTGCGACGGTGGTTACGTGAACGCGGAATCAGGCACCGCATCGCCCGCCGAGGCGTTGAATCCTCGCAGCGGCTGGGCCGCCACCGCTGGACCGTCGAACGCACCATGGCCTGGCTCTCCGGCTGCCGCCGCCTACACCGCCGCTTTGAACGCAAGGCAAAGCATTTTCTCGCCTTCGCCAGCATCGCCTGCACTCTCATCTGCTACCGCCGACTCACCAAATGAGATGACTTCTTAAGGTCGACTGCTATCTCGTCGCCTGGCCGGAGTGCGCCGAGGTCCTTGCGCATGCGGGCCTGGTCGGCGATGACGAAGGCGTCCTTGGCGTCCGTCTTGCCCTGGCCTCGGTAGGCGGCCGATGCCTGGTGAACGGCCAGGCCGGTGAGGTAGACCATCGGCTGGTCATGGCCGAGCAGGAGACCGATCAGCAGGGCGGCCCCGCCGTGGTTGATGTCGACCGCCCAGAGCACATCCTCGGAGAGAGCGGGTACGTCGCTGATCAGCTCGAGCAGCTCTGTCTCGTCGTTGAGGACACGCCGTGACAGCAGGCGTTCGCCTTCCGTGTCGATCACCACGCAGTGGTGATGTTCCTTGCCGATGTCCACGCCGGCCCAGATCTGGGGCACGGTCACCTCCGCCAGCTCGTCGTCCAACAGCAGTCCCGCAGACGACCTCGCCGACGTTGTCCTACACAGCGATCGAATCGCATTTCACAATTAGCGGTCGAGTCGTCGCGGGGCTCCGGGCGGCCAAGTCTTTGAGCCATCCAACGGCGACAAGCTCACAGCCATACCCAGAGCCCCTGGGGTCCGACGATCTTACGAATGACCGCCTCAGGCCCACGTCTGGAAGGTAGGACAAGCTCAGAGGGCGTTTCATCCCGTTGTTTCATCCCAGATTGCCGGGTTGAGGGTAGTTCATGCGCCGCGCCAGCTGGGGGTGGATTCGGCGGTGAGTCTGCGGGTCATGAGGTTGATCATTGCGAGGTGGATCATGGCTTCGGAGCGGTGGGGGCAAGCTTCGTAGTCGCGGGCCAGGCGGCGGTGGTTCATGAGCCATCCGAGCGTTCTCTCCATGGCCCAATCACACTGCACCTATGGATAGTCAGGAGTGCGGGACGGCACCGATAATCGGTCGTGAGGGCCTTCGGCGGTTGGTGGCCGTGGCCCGGCGGTTGGAAGGAAAGCTGGGCGGCGAGGGGAATGGGTCGTCATGTGCGACGACAGTGACGTTGGCCCCAGATAACGCTTCCGGCGGCGCCGGAGGGCGGGTGTGGGAAGTGCTGCCGGCAGTGAACCGGCAGGCGGTGGTTGGCCAGTTGACACGGCTGGCGAGCCGCCTGTTGTCCGTCGCGACATCGACGGATGAGCGGGACCGGCAATGAGTTCAGTGATGCCGTGGGAACGGTCCGGCAGCAAGATCGATGACCGCCACCTCCAGCGGCTGGCGCTGATCTACATCCGCCAGTCCACCCGACAGCAGGTGCTTGGCCACCAGGAGTCGGCCCGGTTGCAGTACGCCCTGGTGGACCGGGCGCTCGCGTTGGGTTGGCAGGCGGACCGGATCCTGGTGATCGACGAGGACCTGGGCAAGTCGGGGTCCAGCGCGGTCGCCCGCACCGGCTTCCAGCGTCTGGTCACCGAGATCGGGCTGGACCATGTCGGACTGGTGCTGGGCATCGAGATGTCCCGGCTGGCCCGCTCCGGCAAGGACTGGTACCAGCTGATCGAACTGTGCGCTATGTCGGGCGCGGTCCTGGCGGACACCGACGGCGTCTATGACCCGGCCGACTACAACGACCGGCTGCTGCTGGGACTCAAGGGCACGATGAGCGAGGCCGAACTCCACCTGATCAAGCAACGGATGTGGAGCGGGCGTCTGAACAAGGCCCGCCGCGGCGAGCTGGCCTTCGCCCTGCCCAGTGGCTACGTCCGACGCACCTCCGGTCAGGTGGCCCTTGACCCGGACGAGCAGGTCCAGACCGTGATCCGGCTCATATTCGCGCAGTTCGAGCGCCTGGGCACACTGCACGCAGTACTGCGCTACCTGGTCGAGAACGAGATCCAGTTGGGCATCCGCCTGCGCGAGGGGCCGGATAAGGGCACCCTGGAATGGCGACGACCGAACCGGATGACCCTGCAGACCCTGCTGCACAATCCCGCCTACGCCGGCATCTACGCCTATGGGCGGCGCCGGGTCGACCCGCGCCGCGAGGACCCGGCCCAGCACCGGACGGGTCGTCCGCTCCCGGGACGGATGGCACGTGATGATCCCCGATGTCCTGCCCGCCTACATCACCGTCGCCCAGTTCGAGGCCAACGAGGCGAAGCTGGCGGCCAACCGTGCCCGCGCCGAAGCCATGGGCGCGGTGCGGGACGGGCCCGCACTGGCCGCCGGACTGGTGCACTGCGGACGCTGCAACCGGCGCATGAGCGTGCGCTACCACACCCAACGCGGCATGGCCCTGCCCGAATACCTGTGCTCCCGCGACGTCGCCAACTACGGCGCGGACAAGACCTGCCAACTCCTCAACTCCGCCTGCGTGGACGCCTTCGTCGAACAGCAGGTCCTGGCCGCCTTGGGCGATGCCTCGCCAGGCTTTCAGCTTGTTGATCAGGCGCTCGACGGTGTTCCGCTCCTTGTAGAGGTCGGCGTCGTGGGTGACCGGCCGGCCCCTCTGCGGCCTTTGTTCTTCCGGTTGGATGCCTGGTCCTTCTTCTCCGGGATGACTGCCTTGATGCGGCGTTTGCGCAGGTAGGCGCGGTTGCCGCGGGACGAGTAGGCCTTGTCCCCGGCGACCGCGCCGGGCCGGGTGCGGGGACGGCCGACGGGCCCGCGGACCCGTACCTTCTTGAGCACGGGGATGAACTGCGGGCTGTCCGCGGCCTGCCCTGCGGTCAGGATCAGGGCCAGGGGCCGACAGCGGCGGTCGGCGGCCAGGTGGATCTTGCTGGTCTGTCCGCCTCGTGAGCGCCCGAGCAGAGCGGCGTTCAAGCGGAGCTTGCGCCGTCGCCGGACGCGCCGCCGTTCGGCCCGGCCGGGATCAGCGACGTCGCCGTGTCCGTCTTGTTCCGCCGCGCCGCCCCCTTTTGCCGGGCCGCCTCCGCCTCGACGGCGGCCTTTTCCAGAGCGTCCAAAACGTCCTCCTCCAGGCGCATTCCGGCCGCGTCGTGATGGGCGCGGACCGTCGTGGAGTCCACGCTGACCAGCGACATATCCACCCTGCCCCGCCCGGCCGCCTCGGCTATCAGCCCCTCCAGCAGCGCCTCGAAAACTCCGGCGTCCCGCCACTGCCTGAACCGGTTGTGCACGGTGGACCAGGCGCCGAACCGGCCCGGCATCTCCCGCCACTGCGCTCCCGTACGGAACTTCCAGATCACACCCTCGAACTGCTGCCGTAGCCGCTTTGGATACGGGCCGTACTCACCGACCGGCAGATACGGCTCGACGAACCCCCACTCGTCGTCCGTCAGTTGCACACGCGTCATGTGTACCGGACTACCGGATCTGCCCTCGAAGCGAGGGCAGATCCGGCAAACCGATCACGACTCAATACACGCCCTAGCAGGTGAGAAGCATACGAGGGCTGGCTGTCGCGTCGGCGGTGGCCGCCATCGCCGTCGTCTTGACGGCCGGCTGCGCGCAGACGGCGCAGTCCACGGACGCCAAGAGCGCAAGCACACCTCGGCCGGTGTCGTACGCGGCGGTCGGCGAGCTGCCGGAGACGCTGGCCGCGGACGGCACCACGATCGTGGTGGGCGACCCGGCAGCGGCAACCACGGTCCGGCTGTACGAGGATCCGCGCTGCCCGTACGTGGACGAGTTCGAGGCGGGCGGAGCGCCGGTGCTCCGCGCGATGACGCTGCGCCGCGAGGCCAAGACCGAGTACACCTTCGCGTCCTTCAGGGACGACCGGGTGGGCGGCGACGGATCGAAAAGGGCGGTCAACGCGCTGCGCGCAGCGCTCGACGCCGGCCTTTTCACCGAGTACCACACGGTGCTGATGGAGAACATGGCCAAGAGCGAGCGCGCGGGCGGGTACACCACGAATTCCCTGCTGTACCTGGCCGACCAGGTCCCCAGTCTGCGGAGCGAGGCCTTCGACTCCGCGGTGGCGACGATGAAGTACAACGACTTCGTCATGGCGTCGGAGAAGGCGTACGAGGCAGCCGGCGGCGATGACCCGCGCGGGCCCGGCACTCCCACGGTCGTCATCAACGGCACTCAGATCACCGGCGCCCGGTACGCCTGGCTCTTCGAGGAGAGGTCGTTCGGCCAGCTCCTGAAGTCCGCGCGGGGCTAGAACCTGTCTGACAAATAGCCAGTTGGTGGTTCTCGGAGCCAGAGGATGAATGAGGCCAGCACGAAGCGGGTGCGGTAGCGGGTGGCGAGTTTGTCGAAGCGCGTGGCGATGGCACGGAACTGCTTGAGACGGAGGAAGCAGTGTTCGACGACGTTACGGTCGCGGTCGGCGGTGCGGTCGAAGTTGGGCGGGCGGTGCCCGAGGGGCGAGCCGCTAATCGAGGCGCAACTGAACGCTTCCGAGGTGCTGGTCACTATGTATGAGCACGACTCGCCCGGTCGGTCGCGGTGCTGCCGGGTTGGCGCGGACCGTGCGCACCGAGCCACTCCTGAAGCTCCCGGTGGCGGAACTGGTAGGCCGATCCTGACACCCGGAGCAGGCCCGCTCCGTAGGCCCAGCGCAGGAACCGGCCCAGCCGCCAGGGGAGTTGTCCGCGCGCGCAGAGCAGGAACACCAGGTAGCGCCGGCCTGCCCCGGTGAGGAAGTACAAGCCGAGCAGGAGGCCGAGGACCAGGCACACGGCGACCGCCCCGGGCGTCAGTGTCCAGGAGTCGAGGCTGATTTGGACCACCTGGGTGAGCACCAGTCCACCGGACAGGACCATCATGGGGATGAGGCCGAACCCGACCAGCAGGTCGTGGCGGATCGCATGGTGCGGGTCGGCGCGGGGCTCAACGATCGTGCCTGCCGAACGGCCGTAGGTCAGCTTGCGCCATTTCTCCGCCCGGACCCACCGGCCGAAGTCGGTCGGCGTCGCGGACGTGCGCTCCCAGGTGACCGGACCTGTCAGAGCACTCAGTACACCGAAGAGGATTCCGGCCGGAAGACTCACGCCCGCGAAGATCGCGGTGCAGCCCACCAGGAGCGCCAGCTGTTTGAACGGGTCGAGGGAGAGCATCACCAGGTCGACGACGCCCCAGACCAGGGTCACGGCGACCGCGGCGAGGAAGCCGATCAGGAAGCCCGCCGTGCCCGCTCCGACGATGCGCCGTCCCATCAGCCGCAGTCCAGCGACGGTGCCCAGCCGCCCGAGCTGTGCGGCGCGCGGCACGACACGGCGCTTCCAGGCGCGCAGCCAGAGCAGCCCAGCGAGCAGCACGGTGTAGACCGTCCATACGTCGCTCTCCTTGGGCTCCGCAAGCTGCACCCACCCGCACAGGACCGCGACCCACAGCAGGACCAGCAGCAGCTCGGCGATCCGCACCCGCCGGGGCATAAGCTGCCAGAGCTCGTGCAGGTACAGGTCCGTCCCGGTCTTCGGCGCCCCGGCGGCCGGTCCGGCAGCCAGTACACCGAGCCAGCGGCGGGTGGCCTCGACCGGGTAGCGGTCGGGAGCGGTGGGGTGCGAGGCCGAGGCTGCGGAGAGGTAGAGCCCGAGCAGGTGATCACCCGCCTCCTCAGCGGAGGTGAAGGCGAGCAGGTCGGCCGGGTCGCGTCGGTAGGCGAGTTCGGCATCGCGCTGCTCGTAGACGGTGGCTGCCAGGTTCAGCCGCCATGGGGTGTTCAACACGGCGGCCAGGACGCCCGGTTCAGATTCCGCCAGGTGGCTGAGTACCGGTTGCCAGCGCTGGGGGGCGGCGGTGCGGTCGGTGAGGTAGGCCACCGCCTTGATGGCGGACACCGCCTCGATGCGGACGCGGGCCGCGTCCCGCACCCGCACCTGGCGTCGGGTCAGCCGTTCGTAGAGTTCGGTGCGGCAGGTGAGCACGGCCGGTGCGCTGCCCCGTGCGTCCTGGTAGGAGTTGAGCTCCTCCAGCACCTGGTAGGCGCGGCTGCGGGCGAGCGGGGTGTCGGCCGCGTCCATCTCGTCCAGGCCGTCGAGCACCGGAAGGATCCGGCGGCCCTTGACCAGGGCAACGGCCCGGCGTCGGGTGATGCCCTCGGCGGCGAAGCGGTCGGCCACCTGTTCGGCCAGCCACCGCTGGAGCGGGAGCCCCTGGCTCCAGCCCGCCAACGAGAAGCGCACCGGGACCGGATCGGCCCGGGACCGGGTCCGGTCCGAGAGCAGCGCCAGAACCAGGTGGATGGCCAGCAGGGTCTTACCGGCGCCCGGCTCGCCGGTGATCACCAGACGGGCCGGCCGGAGCGCCAGGTAGAACGCCTGGGCATCGCGCAGGTTCCCCCGCTCTTGGGCGCCGGCCGCGTTGTTGGCCAGCTCGGGGACGCACCGGAACACCAGGTCGATCCGGTGTCCGCCGGGTCCCAGCAGTCGGGAGGCGTGTTCGGTCTCGTCGGCGAGGACCTGGCTGGCAATCCGGGCCGCTGCCTCGTCGGTCCAGTTGTCACCGGTGCCGGTGCCGGTGCCGCCGCCTCCCGGCGACGTGCTGTCAGGGTGGGGCACTCCGGCCGGTCCGGTGCCGTCGGCGACCGGGGCCACCGGAGGCGGCACCATCACGGTGATGTTCGCGTGCAGTTCGAGGAGCCGGTCCCGGTTCAGCTTGAGACAGTCGGCCAGCTTCGCGACCGTGATCGCGCTGGGAGGCGGGGCACTCATGCTGAACGCCTGGATCACGGTGGTCTTACCCAGTCCGGTCCGGGCCACCAACTGGGTCTTCGTCAGCTTGTGGGTCGCCCGCCCCCGCTCCAGTAACTGGCGTAGCAGGACGAGTGCGTCACGTCCGGTCGCCGTGGCGGTGTCGTCGGCGGCCTCGGAGTCGTCCTGCTGAGCCACGTCGCCCCCGGCACACGGTCCGCTTCGGTTCAGGAAGGTTCAGCCGAACCACGGCGAACCCTTTCGAGAGCAGTGTCCACCCTGTCAGCACCCAGCACCAGGAAATGGGGACTCCTCATGAACACTTCGACCAAGGTGGCCGTCACCCTGCTCGCAGCGGCCAACGTCGTAGTCATCGCGCTGATGGTGGGCTGGGCGGCGGGTCACCTGGCCCACCGGGACGGGGCTGGCCACTCGCAGGCGATCGGCCGGGCGGCGATCGCCTTCGGCGGCACCCTTACCCTCGCCGCGACCCTCACGCTGACGATCCTCCAAATGCTCGAGTGACCCGGGCCCTGTGCGGTTACGTTCTTGGACGGGACACCGTGCTGACGATCCCTCTCGTTGCGTGACGCTCTGCGGTGCGCAGCTAGGACCTGTCTGATAATTCGCGGCGGATCGGGCCAGACCTGACTCGAATGGTCGGACAGGCCCTAGGGTGATCACCCATGAGACGAGGGTGGGCGCTCACCATGGCCACGGCTGGTGCCGTAGTCCTGGCCGGGAGCGGATTCGTGGTGGGGGACCGGACGGGTAGCCGGGACGAGCCGTCCTGCGCAGAGGTCCGGCAAGCAGCTGAGGATCTCTTCGGCCAGTGGTCGAAGCTGGATTCGGACGACGGGGTGAGGTCGGTCAAGGTCAGAGCGGCGGCCGACATCGTGCTGACGCACGGGGACTGCTTCAACTTCGTGACTCGGTCCGCAGCGCGGGCCGCGGTGCAGCAGCTCGACGTGAGCGGCGCCGCGACCCCAGCACAGCTCGCGGCGGGCCTTGTAGCCTGCGAGGCGGTCGTCAAGGATGTGTCGTCCTGCCGGACCAGGCCCTAGTAGTGCTTTGTTACGTGTTGTTGTAGGCCTGTCTTGGGATGGGTTGTCGGCAGGTGGGGCAGGTGCCGGTCCAGGTGGCGATGAGGTGGTGGAGGAGGTCCAGGGCCTGGTAGAGGGGCAGGCCCTGGCAGGGACTTTTGGGGTCCTCCGCTGTTCGGTGAGGAAGAGGTGGGCGGCGGTGACGAGGGTGACGTGGCGGTGCCAGCCGGTGAAGGAGCGGCCCTCGAAGTGGTCCAGGCCCAGGACGGTCTTCAGTTCGCGGTAGTCGTGCTCAATCCGCCAGCGGGTCTTGGCGAGACGTACCAGGTCCTTGGCGGGAATGTCGGCGGGCAGGTTCGAGATCCAGTACTTCACCGGTTCCCTCTCGCCTTCGGGCCACTGCGCGATCAGCCAGGTGAGGGGGATCGTCCCGTCGGCGGCGGGTTTGGGCCGGCGGCCCGCGAGGCGGACTCGCAGGAGCACGAAGTGCGAGCTCATCGCCGCTTTCGATCCCTTGCGCCAGGTCAGCGTGTGTCCCGCCCGTCGGCCGGCGGCCAGCACATGGTCGCGCAAGGAGACCGGCCTGGTGCGGTAACGGGGCAGCGGCCTGGGCCCCAGTCCGCCGTATGCGGGCTGGTGTGGTTCGGCCTCCTCGCCGTGGGCGGTCATCTCGACTTTCACCTGCAGGATGTAGGCCAGTCCCCGGTCTTCGAGGCCGTGGCGGAAGTCCGCGTTCGCGCCGTAGCCGGTGTCCGCGACCAGTGCGGCGGGCCGCAGAGCGATGCCGTCGAGTTCATCGAGCATGTCCAGCGCGAGCTGCCACTTGGCGCGGTGGTGCTCGGTATCGGGAATCTTGCAGGCTCGCCTGCGGGCCTCGGCTTCCGGGCTGTCCCAGCTCGCAGGTAGGAACAGGCGCCAGGACAGCGGGCAGGAGGCCGTGTCCGTGGCGGCGTGGACGCTGACGCCGATCTGACAGTTGCCGACCTTGCCCAGGGTGCCCGAGTACTGGCGGGCCACCCCGGGCGAGGCGGTGCCGTCCTTGGGGAAGCCGGTGTCGTCCACGACCCACACCTCGGGCCGCACCGCGGCCACGGCCCGCCATGCGAGCCGGGCTCTCACGTCCTCGACCGGCCAGGGCGAGGACGTCATGAACTGCTGCAACCGCTGGTGATCGATGCCGAGGCGTTCGGCCATCGGCTGCATCGACTTCCGCCGGCCGTCCAGCAACAGCCCCCGCACATAGAGCAAGCCCTTCTCACGCTGGTCCCGCCGCACCAGCGGCGCGAACACCTCGGAGGCGAACTCCTCTAACCGGACCCGAACCGCAGCAAGCTCCCCAGCCCTCATACCAACCAGCGAACTACCAGACACCCAACGTGACAAGACCAGCTAACAAAGCACTACTAGCCGGCGCCGAGCCGGTACAGCAGCACGGGTCCGTCACCGGATTCGGTGGCGGCCCCGCTGCTGTACCGGGCGCGCGGTGGGGCGCGGCAGGACCCCGGGGCCGGTCAGGCGGTCCGCGGTCTCTGCTCCTTCGGGCTGGTCAAGGTTTTGTGTGCTGGGCAGGCGTCGCAGGCGCTGGCGATGGGTCGCGTGCCACCACCCATCGGGCTTGCTCGGTGGTGAACGTCCCGCCGATGGTCCCTTCGATCGCCCGGCAGTCCGGCTGATGGATGCGCATTCCGGGATCGCATCCGGGTGCTCCGGCGGGGTGCGGTACGCGCTCGCAGATCCATCCGGCCGCGCCCGGGCCCGGGAGGCGTGGGAGCGGGCCGCCTGCGCCGAGAGACGGCGTACGAGAGCATGCCTAGTCTCGTGGGCTGGGAGATGTGTAAAAGGGACAGAGGGTGGGCCGGCTGCGCGCCGGGGCGGCGCGGACGGCGGTGGGGGAGGCGGCCCCCGGCCGTGGGCCGCGGACCGGGGAGGAGGGCGGGCCGGAGCCGGGGCTGTCGCTGGTGGTGGTCGCGCCCCGGGACGGGCTGCACGCCTGGGCCCCCGACCCGCAGGCCGCGGCCGACTGGATCGCCACCGGCACCCCCCATCTGTACGCGGGGGTGCTGGAGGGGACCGGGCTGGTGGGGCCGCTGGTGCTCCCCGGAGCCACGGCCTGCGCCGGGTGCATGGAGCGCGACCGGGTGGAGCGGGATCCGGCCTGGCCGCGGATGCTGGTCCAGTGGCGCTCGGCCCACCGCCGCCGGAGCGTCGGCGCCTGCGATCTGGGCCTGTCCACGGCGGTGGCCGGGCTGGCCGCGGCCCACGCGCTGTCCTTCCTCGACGGGGAGCTGCCCGCCTCCACGGCCACCCGCTGGGAGGCCTCCCTGCCCGCCCTGCACTGGCAGCCGAACCCGGTGCTCCTCCACCCCGACTGCCCGTGCGGCGCGAGCGGAGGCCCGGAGTCTGTCGGGATGGAGTCGACCGCGGGAGCACCGCTCGGCACGACTGTGGGATCGGGCTCCGGGACGCGGAGGGGGCCATGACAGGATTGCTCGTGACCGAGGTGCCGTCCAAGGCCGTCGGGGCTCTCCCGAAGCGCCGCTCGCGGCTCAGCTGTCTGGGAACTGGAGGGGCGTATGTCTGATCTTCCCCGGAAGGCGGTCACCCGTACCGTCAAGCTGGCCGCGCTGCCGCTCGGCATCGCCGGGCGGGCCACGTGGGGGCTCGGCAAGCGGATCGGGGGCAAGTCGGCGGAGATCGTGGCGCGCGAGCTCCAGCAGCGCACCGCCGAGCAGTTGTTCCGCGTGCTGGGCGAGCTGAAGGGGGGCGCCATGAAGTTCGGGCAGGCGCTCTCGGTCTTCGAGTCGGCCTTGCCCGAGGAGGTCGCCGGCCCCTACCGTGCGGCGCTGACCAAACTGCAGGAGGCGGCCCCGCCGCTGCCCGCGGCGACCGTCCACCAGGTGCTGGCGGAGCGGCTGGGCGCGGACTGGCGGGAGCTGTTCGAGGAGTTCGAGGACAAGCCGTCCGCGGCGGCCTCGATCGGGCAGGTGCACCGGGCGGTGTGGCACGACGGCCGGCAGGTGGCGGTCAAGGTGCAGTACCCGGGGGCCGGCGAGGCGCTGCTGTCGGACCTGAAGCAGCTGGGCCGGTTCGCGGGGCTGCTGGGTCCGCTGATCCCGGGCATGGACATCAAGCCGCTCATCAAGGAGTTGCGCGACCGGGTCTCGGAGGAGCTGGACTACGAGCTCGAGGCCGAGGCGCAGCGGACGCACGCGGACGCCTTCGACGGCGACGAGGACGTGCTCGTGCCGGACGTCGTGCACCAGGGCGACCAGGTGCTGGTGACGGAGTGGATGGAAGGGACCCCGCTGTCGGAGGTCATAGCCGACGGCACCCCACAGGAGCGCGACCGCGCCGGGCAGCTGCTGGCCCGGTTCCTCTTCTCCGGCCCCGCCCGCACCGGTCTGCTGCACGCCGATCCGCACCCCGGCAACTTCCGGCTGGTGTCCGGGGCGGACGGCCGGACCCGGCTGGGCGTACTGGACTTCGGGACGGTCGACCGGCTGCCGGGCGGCTGGCCCAAGTCGATCGGCACCTCGCTGCGGCTGGGACTGGACGGTGACGCCGAGGGGGTCTACGGGCACCTGCGCGGCGAGGGGTTCGTGCGCGAGTCCATCAAGCTGGATCCCGACGCGGTGCTCGACTACCTGAAGCCGATGCTCGAGCCCGCCGAGGCCGAGGAGTTCACCTTCACCCGGCCGTGGCTGCGCGGCCAGGCGGCGCGGATCGCCGATCCCCGCTCCCCCGCCCACCAGTTGGGGCGCCAGATCAACCTGCCGCCCTCGTACCTGCTGATCCACCGGGTGACGCTGAGCACGATCGGCGTGCTGTGCCAGCTGGGTGCGACGGTCCGGCTCCGCGACGAACTGGACTCCTGGCTGCCCGGGTTCCGGCCCGTGGAGGACTGAGCGGACCGGCCGCGTCTTCCTCGGGGGGCGCGGCCGGCACTCACCACCAGGCGGAGTCGAGCCGGCTCTCGATGGCGCGGAGGTTGGCGCGCGCGCAGTCGACGCAGAAGTACTGTCTGGTCCCGTTCTCCACGGAGCAGGTCCAGGTGGGTGGGGCGCCGGCCGGGGCCTGGGCGCCGCAGCGCGCACAGTCGACGGGCGGGGCCTCGGTTCCCGGCGGGGCCGGGCGGGGCTTCGGCTGGTCCACCTCCAGACGATATCCCCGCCGGGGCGGGAGGCGGTCCGCAACGCACCGGGGGGACCGGTCCGTTCGGACCGGTCCCCCCGGGTGTCTCAGCGGGAGCGGACGCTCCCTGCTGCCTGTGGCGCTGCTTCCTTTGCGCTCTTAGTGCATGACGGCCATGGCCAGCGCGCGCCGGGCGCGCAGCGAGACGCGCTCGGCTCGCTTCTGCATGCGCCGCGCGGCGACCACGCGCAGGGCGCGACGCTCGCCGTCGACCTCACGCATACGGTCGGCCATATGGGCACGAGCCATGGCTTCTGGGATGAGTTGCATTTCGCGGGTCCTGTTCTGGCGCGAGGTGATCGCGCCGGCGGTGATGAAGTCTGCGGTGGCGGAGCCGTGCGGCTGCTCGCTCGTGGTGGCGTGGGGGGACATGAGGGCCTGCTTCAGGGGGTCGCGCGTGAGGGGGCGGTCGATGGTTCCGTTGGCGGTCATGCCGCGACAACCGGGTTCTTGCGCGGACGGCCACGGGGACGCTTCCGGGCTACGACGACACCCTGGACGAAGAGCTCGCCACCCCAGACACCCCAGGGCTCGCGGCGCTCGAGCGCACCGGCGAGGCAGGCCTCGACCAGCGGGCAGGTGCCGCAGAGGGACTTCGCGTACTCGACGTCCGCCGGGGACTCGGCGAAGAAGACCTCGGGGTCGTAGGTGCGACAGGCGACGGGTACGCCGAGGTTCTCGATGGCGTCGTCGAGCGCGGTCAGCGCGGTGAGGGGAGTCAAGGTGGAGTCCTCCGGGACTGCGGGCGGGGAGAGGGTCTGGGACTTCGGTACGGACGGGGCGTGCGCTTCGAGTTGCACGGTGGTTTCTTCCTCGTCTTTTGCGTCTGGTCGTTCCGGCCGGTCGGCCGGGGCTGCTGGTCTACCTCGTCACACCGACTGACTTGCCAGTCCCGAGGCCCCTTCGCTCCGTCGCCCCCTGTTCGGGGACAAACAGAAGGGCCGCGGATCCCGGGTGGGGTTCCGCGGCCCTGAAGGCGCCGGTCTGATCATGCGATCAGACTGGATCACTCCAGGGTTCAAGCCCGCGGTGGGCCCACATCAGGTGGTGCTGCTTCTTCGTCTGCTTCGTCTTGGATCCGGCACCGGCTGCGGCCGCAAAGCCATAGGCGCCATGCGCCTGCGCTTCTGCTGCCAGTACTGCCACCGGTGCCTGCGCCGGTCGCTCATTGCGCTCACTGACCAGCAGCGCCACGGGGGCGGCGATCAGGGCGGGGCTGCCGGCGCAGATCGCGGACAGACCGGTACCCCTGAGGGCAGCAAGCGTGGAGGAGCCGAGCGTGCAGGAAGCGGCAACCGAGCGATCGGTCATTTTGGTGGTGGTGATGAAGCTGGTCACTGGTCTCGCCTCCTCTCGGCGTCTCGGGGACCCGGCCCGGAGGCCTGGTCCCATGCGTATTCGGATAAGTACAGCACGGATCCGGGGCTTCGGAGAAGCCACCGTTTCCGTTGCTAAGAACCTATGGGGATTCGCTGGGCATGTGCAAACTATTTTTCCGACGAGTTTCTACGCGCCGTCAGGATCCGCCCCCTCCGGCTCCCCACCTGCGCAGATGGCCAGCACATCGGCTCCGTACCGCTCGAGCTTGCGCGCACCCACTCCGGAGATCATCGCGAGCTCCCCCGGCTCGGCGGGCGTGGCCTCCGCGATCGCCATCAGCGTCTTGTCCGTGAAGACGCAGTAGCCGGGCATGCCCTGTTCCTTCGCCTGGACGGCGCGCCAGTCGCGCAGCCGCTCGTAGAGCCCTTCGTCCATGTCCGACGGGCAGTCCTCGCAGCGCATCAGCTTCAGCTCGCCGGCTTCGGTCAGCGTCTTGCCGCAGACCCGGCACAGGACCGGGCCGCGGCGGCCGCGCTTGCGGGCCGGTCCCGTGCCGGCGGGCCCGCCCGCGCCGCCCGCCGCGGTTCCCGGGGCCACGGAGCCCGGCCGCAGGCCGTTCAGGAAGCGGCTGGGCCGTCGGGACCCCCGGCCGCCCGGAGCCCGGGAGAGGGCCCAGGAGAGCGTCAGGTGGTGCCGGGCCCGGGTGACGCCGACGTAGAGCAGCCGGCGCTCCTCCTCGATCTGCTCGTCGGTCTTGGCGTAAGTGATCGGCATCATGCCGTCGGTCAGGCCGGCGAGGAACACCGCGTCCCACTCCAGGCCCTTCGCCGCGTGCAGCGAGGCGAGGGTGACGCCCTGGACGGTCGGCGCGTGCTGGGCGGCCTTGCGCTCATCGAGCTCGGCGGTCAGGTCGGACAGGTTGGCGCCGGGCCGGGCGCGGGCGAAGTCCTCGGCGAGCCGGACCAGCGCGGCCAGCGATTCCCACTGGTCGCGCACGGCGCCGGAGCCGGCGGGCGGCTCGCCCGTCCAGCCCGTCGAGCTGAGCACGGCCCGGACTTGGGAGCCGAGCTCCACGACGTCGTCGAGCAGGGGGTCGTTGCCGCCGGAGCGGGCGGCTCCGCGCAGCGCGAGGATCGCCTTCTGCACCTCGCCTCGCTCGAAGAAGCGCTCGGCGCCGCGCAGCTGGTAGGGGACCGAGGCATCGGCGAGGGCCTGCTCGTAGACCTCGGACTGGGCGTTGATGCGGTAGAGCACGGCGATCTCGCCGGCCGGGACGCCGGCGGCGATGAGGTCGCGGATCCGGCGGGCGACGCCCTCGGCCTCGGCGGGCTCGTCGGGGTACTCGGCGTAGACCGGGTCGGGGCCGGGCTCGCGCTGGGAGACCAGTTCGAGGCGGTGCTCGGCCGCGCGCCCCCTGGCCTGGTTCAGCAGGCCGTTGGCGAGGTGCACGACCTGCGGGGTGGAGCGGTAGTCGCGCACCAGCTTGACCACGGTGGCCTGCGGGTACTTGGTGCGGAAGTTCAGCAGGTGGTCGGGGGTGGCGCCGGTGAAGGAGTAGATGGTCTGGCTGGCGTCGCCGACGACGCAGAGGCTGTCGCGCTCGCCGAGCCAGAGGTCGAGCAGGCGCTGCTGGAGCGGGCTGACGTCCTGGTACTCATCGACCACGAAGTGCTGGTACTGGGTGCGGATCTGCTCGGCGATGTCGTGGCGGTCCTGCAGGATGCCGACGGTGAGGAGCAGCACGTCCTCGAAGTCGATCATGCCGCGGTCACGCTTGAGCTGTTCGTACATCCCGTAGATCTGGGCGATCTCGGCCAGGTCCCGGGGGGCCTCGCGGCCCGATTTGACGGCGGCCGCCGGATAGTCCGCGGGCACTGTTTGAGTGACCTTCGCCCACTCGATCTCGCCCGTGACGTCGCGCAGCTCGTTCCGGTCGAGGCGGACGCGGCAGCGGGCGCCGGCCTCCGCGACGAACTGGATCTTGCGCTCCAGCAGCCGGGGCACATCGCCGCCGACCGCCCTGGGCCAGAAGAACTGGAGCTGGCGCAGCGCGGCGGAGTGGAAGGTGCGCGCCTGCACCCCGCCGGCGCCGAGCTCGCGCAGGCGGCCGCGCATCTCTCCGGCGGCGCGGTTGGTGAAGGTGACGGCCAGCACGCTCGCCGGCATCAGCTGCCCCGAGCGGACCCCGTAGGCGATGCGGTGGGTGATCGCCCGGGTCTTGCCGGTGCCCGCTCCGGCCAGCACGCACACCGGCCCGCGCAGGGTCGTCGCGACCTCGCGCTGCTCCGGGTCCAGGCCCAGGAGCACCGCGTCGGCCGAGTCGGCGCCGGCCGTGAAGGATGAGGAGTGCGTTGCTGATGTCACCCCGCCATGCTGCCAGGTCTCGTGGGGAGGGCGGGAAACTCGTCCACAGGCTCGCGGGTGCGGTCGTATTTACGGACCGGGAGCGGCCCGCTCACGGACGAGGGGCCGCGCGGGGGAATGGCGGCGCGGTCCCGTGCGTTCGAGTACTCGGACCAACGAGCCTTCACAGAGGAGAGCGCAGCATGCAGGACACGGGCACGGTCACGATGTACAGCACGACCTGGTGCGGCTACTGCCGCCGGCTCAAGAGCCAGATGGACCGCGAGGGCATCGCCTACACCGAGATCAACATCGAGCTCGACCCGGCGTCCGCGGCGTTCGTGGAGAAGGCGAACGGCGGCAACCAGACGGTTCCCACCGTGCTCGTGACGTCCTCCGCGGGCAGCGAGTCGGTCATGACCAACCCGTCGCTGGCCCAGGTCAAGCAGGCCCTCGCCGTCTGACCGGCGCCCGCCCCGCCGCGCGCACAGGAAAGGCCCCCGCCTCGGCGGGGGCCTTCTGCTGTGACGAACGTTACGCCGTGGGCCTCGGCAGCGGCTCGCCGTACCAGAGCTCGACCAGCCGGGCCGCGATGGAGATGCCCGCCGGCGGGAGCACCTCGCCCGCCTCGATCGCCGCGCGCAGGTCCTCGCGGGAGAACCAGCGGGCCTCCTGGATCTCCTCGCCGTCGACGTTGATCTCGGAGGTGGTGGCGCGGGCCGTGAAGCCCAGCATCAGGCTGTACGGGAACGGCCAGGGCTGGCTGGCGACGTAGTCGACCTCGCCGACCTTGACGCCCGCCTCCTCCCACACCTCGCGGATGACGGACTGCTCGATGGACTCGCCCGGCTCCACGAACCCGGCCAGCGTCGAGAAGCGCCCCTCCGGCCAGTGCACCTGGCGGCCCAGCAGCGCCCGGTCCTGCTCGTCCGTGACCAGCATGATCACGGCCGGATCGGTGCGCGGGTAGTGCTCGGCGCCGCAGCCCGGGCAGCGGCGGATGTGCCCGGCGGCCGCGACCACCGTGCGCTCGCCGCAGCGCGAGCAGAAGCGGTGCATGCGCTGCCAGTTCTCCAGCGCCACCGCGTGCACCATCAGCCCGGCGTCCCGCGGGGAGAGCAGCATGCCGGCCTCGCGCAGGCCCGCCGGGCGGGCCGACTGGTCCATGCGGCCGGGCAGCGAGTCCTTCTGGAGCGCGAAGTACCGTACGCCGTCCTCGTCGGTGCCCAGGAAGTACCGGTGGGTCTCGGTGACCGGGGCTTCGAAGGCCGGGGTCATCAGGATGCCGGTGCCGCCGTCGGGGGTGTCGTCGACCAGGACCTGGCCGCCCGAGACGACGAAGACGCGGGTGCTCGGGTGGCTCCAGGCGGCGGCGAGCCACGCCTCGTCGAGGCGGTGGTGCGCGGCCCGGTCGATTCCGCTGGGCGCGGCCAGCGAGATCGGGCGCTCGTGCTCGGTATGGGTGCTCACAGGTACTTCCAACTCCCCCGGTGGCGGGACACGGGCAGGCTCAGCAGGACGGTGTGCGGCGGGCGGTGACGGCGGCGGATCAGGCGGTGACGGCGGCTCCAGCGGGCCCGGCGGGTCCGGCGGGCTTCCAGTGGGCGGCCAGGTCGCCCCAGAGGTACGCCGTCGTCTCCACCCCCTTGGCGAGCAGGTCGAGCTCCACCTTCTCGTTCGGCGCGTGCCAGCCGTCGGAGGGCACGGAGATCCCGAGGAAGAGTACGGGTGCGGCCAGCACGTCCTGGAGGTCCGCCGCCGGACCCGAACCGCCCTCGCGGGTAAAGCGGATCTTCTGCCCGAAGGCCCGGCCCATGGCCCGGACGACCGACTGCAGCGCCGGGTGGTCCAGCGGGGTCAGGCACGGCCGGGTGGGGGCGCCGAAAGTGATGGAGTGCCGGATTCCGGCGGGGACGCGCTCCGCGACCCAGCCCGCGACGGCGGCCTCGATCGCGTACGGGTCCTGCCCTGAGACCAGGCGGAACGACAGCTTCAGGTGCGCGGAGGCGGGCACGATGGTCTTGCCGCCGGGACCCTGGTAACCGCCGCCGATGCCGTTGACCTCGGCGGTCGGGCGGGCCCAGACGCGCTCCAGCGTGGAGTAGCCCGCCTCGCCGGCGGCCGCGTACGACTTGGCCGTGCGCAGCCACTCGCCCTCGTCGAAGGGCAGCTCGGCGATCAGCTCGCGCTCGGCGTCCGTGAGCTCGGCGATGCCGTCGTAGAAGCCGGGGACCGTGACCCGCTCGTCCGCGTCGTGCAGGGCCGCGACGAGGCGGGCCGCGACGGTGGCCGGGTTCGGCACGGCGCCGCCGAAGGCGCCCGAATGGATGTCCTGGTCCGGGCCGTACAGGTCGATCTCGCAGTCGGCGACGCCGCGCATGCCGGTGCAGACGGTGGGGGTGGTCTCGGACCACATCCCGGTGTCGGAGACGATCACGATGTCGGCGGCGAGGCGCCGGGCCTCGCGCTCGACCAGGGCGCGGAAGTGCGGGGAGCCGGACTCCTCCTCGCCCTCGACGATGAGCTTGAGGTGCACGGCGGGGGCTGCTGCGCCGGTCGCGGCCAGGTGCGCGCGCACGCCGAGGGTGTGGAAGAACACCTGGCCCTTGTCGTCGGCGGCGCCGCGCCCGTACATCCGGCCGTCCTTGACGACCGGTTCGAATGGGTCGGTGTGCCAGCCGTCGGCGAGGGCGGCGGGCTGCACGTCGTGGTGCCCGTAGACCAGGACGGTGGGCGCGGCGGGGTCGTCGCTGGGCCAGTGCGCGAAGACGGCGGGCGCTCCGGGGGCGTCCGCGGTGCCCGTCCGCCAGACCTCGGTGACCGGGAAACCGGTCTCCTTGAGCTTCGCCGCCAGCCAGTCGGCGCTGCGCCGTACGTCGTCCGCGTGCTCGGGCTGGGCCGAGACCGAAGGGATGCGGAGCCACTCGGCGAGGTCGTCGAGGAAGGCGGCGCGGTGCGTGTCGATGTACGTGCGGACGACGCTGTCCGCCGGGGTGTCGCTCATGGACACGAGCCTAGCCTTCTGTTCGGAGGTCGCTTTCCGTGTCCGTTTTGCCTTGGAGGATCTGCTCAAGACGCGCGCGGCCGGGGAGGTTGCGGGGGCGGACGACGCGGCCGCTGCGCACGTGCAGGAAGGCGGCGGTGACCTCGGCGAGGGGGGTGTTCGTGGCCTCCGCCCAGGCCAGGCGGTAGACGGCGAGCTGGAGGGGGTCCGCCTCGGCCGTCCGGCCGGTCTTCCAGTCGACGATCTCGTACGTGCCGTCGGGGCCGCGGTACACGGCGTCGATCCGGCCGCGGATCACCCGGCCCGCGAGGGTCAGCTGGACGGGGACCTCCATGCGGTACGGGGTGCGGTCGGCGTACTCGCTGCGCTCGAAGGCGGCCTTGAGGGAGTCCAGGTCGGCCTCGTCGGCGATGTCCTGGCCGGATTCCGCGCCGGCGCCGGGCAGCTCGGTCGCGGGGTCGAGGACATCGAGGAGCGGGAGGGGGAGCTCGTCGAAGCGGGACTCCACCCAGGCGTGGAAGCGGGTGCCCTGGCGCGCGGCGGGCTGCGGGGGCTTGGGCATGGGGCGGGCGAGGCCGCGGACGAAGCCCTGCTCGTCGGCGGCGAGGGGTATCACCTGGCTGGCGCAGAGCGCGGCGGGCAGCCCGACCGCGCGGACGGCGGCCCTGGCCCGGCGGGCCCCGGAGATGTGTATCAGGGACCGCCGCCCGCCCCGTACGCCACACTGGGCGGGTGCTGGGAGACGGCGAGGGGTACGAACGCGACGGGTCCGCCTCCTTCGTGGGGCGGGCCGGTGAACTGGCCGCCCTGGACAGGGCGTTGCGGGGCGGCGGGCGGTACGGCCCGCCGCCGGGCGGCGGCGGGCGGCTGGTCACGCTGACCGGGCCGGGCGGAGTCGGCAAGAGCCGCCTGGCCCGGCACGCCGCCGACCGCATGGAGGCCGCCGGCCCCGCGGGCCCGTTCCCCGACGGGGTCCACTGGGCCGACCTCTCCCCGCTGCCCGACGAGCGGCTGCTCGCCGCCACTGTCGCCGACGCCCTCGACCTGGCCGACCACACCTCCCGCACCCTGGACGCGGCGGTGCGGGAGTGGATCGGCGAGCGCCGGCTGCTCCTCGTACTGGACTGCTGCGAACACCTGGTGACGGCCGCACGGGGCCTCGTGCGCGAGCTGCTCGACGCGGCCCCGCACCTCGTCGTGCTCGTCACCAGCAGGCAGTCGCTGGCCTTGGGGCGCGAACACGTCCTGGACATCGGCCCGTTGCCGCACGCAGTCGACCCCGGCGGGGCCGAGGAGGCCCTCGCGCTCTTCACCCGGCGGGCCGCCGCGGCCGCCCCCGGGCAGGCGCCCCCCTGGACGGAGGCCCGGCTCGCGGCCGCCCGGGCCGTCTGCGCCCGCCTCGAGGGGGTCCCCCTCGCGCTGGAACTCGCCGCCGCGCAGTTGACGGACCACACCGTCGAGGAGCTCGCCGCCCGGCTCGCCCGCAGGATCGGACGGCTGTCCACCGCCGCCCCCCTCCAGCCGCCCCGCCACCGCGCGCTGCGCACGGCCATCGGCTGGAGCCACGAGTGGTGCGAACCGCGCGAACGGCTGCTGTGGCTGCGGCTGTCCGTCTTCGGCGGATCCTTCGACGCGGCGGCCGCCCGCGCCGTCTGCTCGGCCGCCCCGCTCACCCAGGCGCAGGTCCCGCCGCTGCTGGAGGCCCTCGCCGCCAAATCCGTCGTGCGCCGGTGCGCGGACGGCTCGTACCGCATGCTGGACACGATCCGGGAGTACGGGGCCATGTGGCGCGAAGAGGCCGGCGAAGGCGAGGCGCTGCGCACCGCCCACGCCGCCCACTTCACCGACCTGGTCCGCGCGGCCGAGCGGGACTGGCTGGGACCCGCCCAAAGGCTCGGATACCGGCGCGTCGCGGCGGTGTACGGGGACCTGTGCGCGGCCCTCGACCACTGCCTGGCCACCGCCCCGGTCCTGGCCCTGGACCTGGCGGCCCGGGTCGGCTTCTACTGGGCCTGCTGCGGCCACCTGCACGCTTCCCGCGGCTACTTGGAGCGGGCCCTGGCCGCCGCACGGCCGGAGGACGTGGCCGCGCCGGTCCGCGCACGCGCCCTGTGGGCGCTCGGGGTGACCCTGCTGCTCCAGGGCGAGCAGGACCAGGCCCACCGGATCGCGGTCGGCTGCGAGGCCCTCGCCACCGGACTCGGGGCGCGCCCGGCGCTCGACGCCGCGTACCTGCTGGGCCTGAGCCACCTGCTGGCCGGGCGGCCGCTGGCCGCCCGGATCGTCTCGGACAACGCCCTGGAAGCCTTCCCCGGTTCTCCCTTCGACTCGGGGCCCCGGCTCCGCTGCCACCTCGTACGGGTCTTCGCACTCACCGGCATGGGCCTGCTCGGCGACGCCCGCGAGGAGGCGGAGCACTTGCGTTCGGGCTGCGCCCAGCGCGGGGAGCACTGGACCCGGGCCTACGCCGACTACCAGCTCGCCCTGATCTGTCTGTTCGAGAGCCGCCCCGCCGAGTCCGCCGTGCACGCCCGCGCGATGCTGGAGGGCAAACGGGAGCTGGGCGACAGCTTCGGCACCGCCCTCGGGCTCGACCTGCTCGCGGCGGCCCGGGCCGCGGGTGGCGACGGGGCGGGCGCGGCGCGCGCGTACGGCACGGGCCACGCCTACTGGCAGGCGGTCGGCCACCCGCAGCGCGGTACGCCCGAGCTGGCCTCCGTACGCGAGGAGTTCGAGCGCACCGCGCGCGGGGCACTGGGCGACCAGGCGTACGAGGCGGCCTTCCGGGAGGGCCTGCGGCACGGCCACACGCTGCGCACCCGCCCGCGGCCGTACGAGGACTGAGCGCGGGCGGTGTGGGTGGGAGCCGGGCCGGCCTACTCGGCGGGAGCGTCGGCGAGGCTGACGGCGGGGCAGCCGAAGAGCTCCGCGAGGACCCGGCGCTGGTGGTCCGTCAGCGGATTGACGAAGACGACCGCGTCGGCTCCGACGGCCTCCCGGAGCACCGTCACCTCACGGGCCTTCCCACCGCGGATGAGGGTCCGCGAGGAGAGCGGCCAGGACATCTTGCGCACGCCGCCGTCCGAGACGCCGCGGCGCTGGACGGCGCGGCCCAGGACCCGGATCCCCCGGGCGGCCAGCCCGGCGGCGGCCGCGTCCATGACCGTGGCGAAGTCCTTGCGCTTGCCGGAGAAGAAGCCGACGAGCACCACCCCCGCCCCTTCGGCCGGCAAGGACCCGGCCGGCCCCAGGGGGAGCGGGGAGGACGGGCGCCCGGCCCGCGGCCGGGCCGGGCGGCGGTCACGCGTGCGGGTCCGGTTCATGACCGGACCGTAGCCGGGCGCTCCGGCGGGGCGACAGCCGTTTTCCGCGGCAGCGGGCAGCGGGCAGCGGCAGCGAGACCGGGCCGGGGCCGGGCCGGGGCCCGGGTCAGGCTCAGGGCTGGTCGGGGAAGCTCGCGAAATAGCCGGCGGCCATGTCCTCGGCGCCGTGGCCCAGTTCGTCGGCACGGTGGAAACGGGCCCGCGCGGCGAGCGCCAGGTCCACCGAGATCCCGGCCGCCCCGGCGGCATCGGCGATCAGCCCGGTGTCCTTCTCGGCGCCGCGCACCGTGAAGCTCGGAGTGAAGTCCCGCTCCAGCACGGCCCGCATCTTGGCCTGGAGGTAGGGGCTGTCCATCGGCCCGCCCGTCACGACCCGCGCGAACAGTTCCGTGTCCACCCCGAGCCCCTCGGCCAGCGCCAGGGCCTCGCCCACGGCCGCCGTCACCGTGATCGCGTACCCGACCGTGGCCAGCTTCAGCCGGGTCGCCGCACCCGGCGCGTCCCCGACCGGCAGCACCTTGCTGCCGACGGCCGCGAAGACCGGGTCCAGCCGGGGGTCGGCCGGTCCGGAGACCAGTACCACCAGGGTTCCGGCCTCGGCGGGCTCGCGGGTGCCCTGCACCGGTGCGTCGACGAAGACGAGCCCGCGCTCCTGGGCGAAGACGGCCAGCTCCTCCAGCGAGGCCACGCCGACCGTGCCCATCTGCGCCCAGACCTGGCCGGCGGTGAGCCCCTCCTCGGCCGCGGCCATGGCCCGGGCCACCGCCGCGCCATCGGCCAGCATGGTGATCACCACCTCGGCCCCGGCCACCGCCTCGGCCGGGCTGTCGCAGACCGTCGCACCGTCGGCGGCCAGCGCGGCCGCCTTCTCCCTGGTCCGGTTCCACACGCGGACCTCGAGTCCGGCCTTGAGCAGGTTCCGGGCCATGCCCGACCCCATGATCCCGGTCCCCAGCAGTGCGACGGCGCTCACGGCTTCACTCCCATTCGGTCGTCCCTCGGGTGTTCCCCGGGGGACAGTCTCCACGGGTCCGGGGGCGATCACCCCATCCGAGGCGTTTCGGTCCGAATCCGGCGGGCTCCGTCGCGCCCGCCCGTACCACTCAGCCCGCCGGGGCCGTGCGGGGGGTGGTCTGCTGGACCGCCCAGCCGTTGCCGTCCGGATCGGAGAAGTAGACGAAGGAACCCCAGGGCAGGTCCTGGATCTCCGTCACCTCGATGCCGCGGCCCTTGAGGTCGGCGAACGCCTCCTCGATGTCCGCGACCACGACCTGCATGTTGTCCAGCGAGCCGGGGGTCATCCGGGTGAGGCCCTTGCCGATGGCGATCGAGCAGGCCGAGCCGGGCGGGGTCAGCTGGACGAAGCGGATGTCCTCGCTGACCGTGACGTCGTGGTCGGAGTGGAAGCCGACGCGCTCGTAGAAGGCCTTGGCGCGGTCGATGTCGGTGACCGGGACGGCGACCAGTTCCAGTTTGATGTCCATCGGCTGTTCCTGCTCCCAAGGGTGAGGACGAGGGGTGAGGGGTGAGGGGCGGGCAGTGAGGCCCTGCCGGCCATCATCCGCCGTGCGCGGCCGCCGCGCCGCCCGGCAGGGCTTGCGCCGACGACGTGTCCGACGGCGCGTCCTCCTGGGCGTCCTCCTGGGCGTCCGCCTGAGCGTCTTCCGGGGCGTCCGACGCGAACTGGGTGCGGTACAGCTCCTCGTACCGTCCGCCCATCGCCAGCAGCGCGGCGTGCGTGCCGCGTTCCACGATCCGCCCCTCCTCCACCACCAGGATCAGGTCCGCCGCCTGCACCGTCGACAGCCGGTGGGCGATCACCACGGCCGTGCGGCCCGCCAGGGCCTCGCCGAGGGCTTCCTGGACCGCCGCCTCCGAGGTGGAGTCCAGATGGGCCGTGGCCTCGTCCAGGATCACCACCCGCTGCCTGGCCAGCAGCAGCCGGGCGATGGTGAGCCGCTGGCGCTCCCCGCCGGACAGCCGGTAGCCGCGCTCGCCGACGACCGTGTCGAGCCCGTCCGGGAGCGAGGCCACGAGCCCGTCGAGGCGGGACCGGCGCAGGGCCTCCCAGATCTCGTCCTCTCCCGCCCCCGGGCGGGCCAGCAGCAGATTGGCCCGTACCGACTCGTGGAAGAGGTGGCCGTCCTGCGTGACCATGCCCAGCGTGTCGCGGATGGAGTCGGCCGTGAGGTCCCGTACGTCGATCCCGCCGAGGCGGACCGCACCCTCGTCCGTGTCGTACAGCCGCGGCAGCAGCTGCGCGATGGTCGACTTGCCGGCGCCCGACGAGCCGACCAGGGCGATCATCTGGCCGGGCTCGGCCCGGAAGGACACCTCGTGCAGCACCTGCGTGCCGCCCCGCGCGTCGAGGGTCGCGACCTCCTCCAGGGAGGCGAGCGAGACCTTGTCGGCCGAGGGATAGCCGAAGGAGACCCGGTCGAACTCCACCGCCACCGGCCCGTCCGGCACCCGGCGGGCGTCCGGCTTCTGGGAGATCAGCGGCTTCAGGTCGAGGATCTCGAAGACCCGCTCGAAGCTGACCATGGCGCTCATCACCTCCACCCGCGCCCCGGCGAGCGCGGTCAGCGGCGCGTACAGCCTGGTCAGCAGGAGGGCGAGGGCGACGACGGAGCCCGCGTCCAGGGAGCCGGCCAGGGCGTAGTGGCCGCCGAGTCCGTAGACGAGCGCCAGGGCCAGGGCGGAGACCAGGGTCAGGGCGGTGATGAAGGCCGACTGGGCCATCGCCGTGCGGATGCCGATGTCGCGCACCCGGGCCGCCCGCGCCGCGAACTCCGCCGACTCGTCGGCCGGCCGCCCGAACAGCTTCACCAGCGTGGCGCCCGGCGCGGAGAACCGTTCCGTCATCTGGGTGCCCATCGAGGCGTTCAGCGCCGAGGCCTCGCGCTGCATGCCCGCCATCCGCGCCCCCATCCGGCGGGCGGGCAGCACGAACACAGGCAGGAGCACGAGGGCCAGCAAGGTGATCTGCCAGGAGATGCCCAGCATCACGGTCAGGGTCAGCAGCAGGGTCACGGTATTGGCCACCACCCCCGAGAGGGTGTTGCTGAAGGCCCGCTGCGCACCGATCACGTCATTGTTGAGCCGGCTGACCAGCGCCCCGGTGCGGGTCCGGGTGAAGAACGCCACCGGCATCCGCTGGACGTGGTCGAAGACGGCTGTCCGCAGGTCCAGGATCAGGCCCTCCCCGAGGGTGGCCGACAGTCGGCGGACGAGCAGCCCGAGGCCCGCCTCCGCGACCGCGATCAGCGCGATGAGGAGGGCGAGGCGGGTGACCGTACCGCCTTCGCGGTCCTCGACGATCGTGGTGACCACCCGGCTGGCGAGCACCGGGGTGGCCACCGCGAGCAGGGCGGTCACCACGCTGAGCAGGAGGAAGAGCGTCAGCCCGCGGCGGTGCGGGCGGGCGAAGGCGGCGATCCGGCGCAGGCCGGCCCGCGAGAGCGGGCGGCGGTCCTGCTGGGCGTTGATCGCGCTGTGTAGCGAGGTCCAAGCGGTGACTTCCATGTCCATGTGCGGAACGCTACGACCTCAACCAAGCTTGAGGTCAAGGGATGGGGTGCGGCTCACTCTCCGCAGCGGTCAACTCCCGCTCGTACGGGGGATTTTCCGCGCCCTCGTACCTGTCGGTGCCCGGTGACATCATCGGTCCATGACGCAGGGATCAGAGTCCTCCACGCACTCCGGCCGGCGCACCGACGACACCGTCCTGTCCCGCTTCGAGCGCTGGGCGCGCGACACCCCGGGCGCCCAGGCCGTCGCCGCGGGCACCGGCAGCCTCACCTACGGCCAACTCGACGCCCTGGCCGACCGGTTGGCGCACGACTTGCTGAACTCCGGACTGCCCGACCGGGCCGTCGTCGCCGTGGCCGCCGGCCGGCGGGCCGAACTCCCCGTCGCCCTCCTCGCCGTCCTCAAGGCCGGCGCGGCCTACACCGTCATCGACGTCGAGAACCCCCGCTCCGGGCGGCTCCAACTCGCGGCCGCCGCACCCTTCGCGCTGCTCGCCGACGCCGCGGACCAGGCCCGCCTGGACGGCGTCGGCGACCTGCGGGTGATCCGCCTCGGTCCGCAGGACGCCGCGCCGGGCGGAGCGCCCGCCGATCGACCGGCCCGCACCGTGCGGGATCGCGTCCCGCGGGACGACACCGCCGCCGTCCTGTTCACCGCGGGCGCGGACCGGCGGGCCGTCCGCCTCGGCCACGACCGGCTCCTCGCCGCCCACGACGGCTGGGCCCGGGCGGCCGGGCTCACTCCCGAGGACCGGCACCTGATCACCGCCGCCCCGGACCTCACCGCCTTCGCCGCCGGATGGACGCGGGCCCTGTGCGAGGGCGCCGCCCTCGTCCTGCCCGAGGGCCCGCGTTGGACGGCCGAGTCCTTGCGCCGCGCGGTCGACACCGAGCGGGTCAGCGTCCTGCACACCGACCCGGGCACCGCCGCCCAGCTCCTGGTGCGCGACCGGGAGGCGGGCCTCGCCCGCACCCTGCACCGCCCGGACGACGGCCTGCGCTCGCTGCGCATGGTCACGGTCACCGGCGACCGCCTCTACCTCGACGAACAGTCCGCCCTGCTCGCCCGGCTGCGCTCCGGCGCCCGGCTGCTCAACGTCTACGGGCTCACCGAGACGGCGGGCACCGGAACCTGGTTCGAACTCCCGCAGCTGGCGGGCCCGCTGGACGGATCCGAGGAACTCGTGCTGCTCGGCACGCCCTTCCCCGGCTGCCACGCGACCGTGCGCGACGGGGAGATCCACCTCGGCACGCAGGGCGGTGACGCCGTCCCGACCGGAGACCTCGGGGCGCTGCGCCCCGACGGGCTGCTGGAGTTCCGAGGCCGCGTCCGCGACCGGATCACCGTCGACGGCCGCACCCTCGACCCGCACCCCCTCGAATCCGCGATCCGGTCGCACGAAGGGGTCGGCGGTGTGCTCCTGGCCCGCGTGGAGGGTGCCGGGCAGGGCAAGAACGCGCTGCCGGTGCTCGCCGCCTACCTCGCCCCGGGCGCGGAGGACGACACCTGGCCCCCGGGCACCGGACTCCCCGACGGCGGAGCGGTCCGCCGGCACCTGGCGGGAAGGCTCCCGGACGCCGAGATGCCCCGCACGGTGTTCCGGGTGCACCGGATTCCCCGGGACCGGGCCGGCCGCGAGCAGCGGACCGCCCTTCCCCTGCCCGCGATCCGGGCGCTGGGCGGGTCGACCTACGTCAGCAGCAAGTACCAGCCGCAGTCCACGGCCGGCGGGACGGCCGTGTTCGCGTTCTTCTGCGGGGTCGCGCTGCTCGTGCTGGGGGCCTTCGCCATGGCCTTGGCCTCGGTGCTCTGGCCGGGGTCCATGGACCTCACCGGCGTCCCGAACCCGTACGCGGCGCTCTTCTTCCTCCTCTACCTCTTCGAGTCCTGGGCCTTCGCCGCCGGCTTGCTCTTCCTGGTCGCCGGCCGCTCCCGGATGCGCCGCCACGGGCGCCGCGGTCCCCGCGTCACCGCCGCCGCCCACCTGGCGATCGTCTACCTGCTGGCCGCCTGGTGGCCGCAAGACAACTTCTACCGGCTCGCCGCCAAGCAGGACTGGCCCCAACAGGCGGCCCTCGTCTACGCCTTCAACATCCCGCTGATGATCGCCGCCGGGATCGTGGCGCTCTACGCGTCCCGCCCTCCGCTCAGCGCCTTCGACATGGACCAGGCCCCCGCGGACCAGGCCCCCGCGAACTGAGTTCCCGCGACCGAACCCCCGCGGACCGACCCTCCGCGGACCGAATCCCCGCGTCACAGGGGCGCCCGCTCGAACACCGCCCCGGCGGACAGCGCTTCGGCCCGCACCAGCCGGTCGGCCGCGTCCAGCGCCTCCCTGCCGGTCGCCGCCACCAGGGCGCCCATCCAGGGCGCCGGCTCGAAGGCGCCGGTCGGGATGGCCGGCACGAACACCGCCCCGATCGCGGCACACCGGCGGGCCAGGTGCTCGCACAGATCGTCGAACGCGGCCTCCGGCAGGCGGGCCCCCAGCTCCACCCGGTCGGCGATCCGCACGAGGTGCCCCGCACCCCGCAGCTCGTCGAGGCGGGCCGCCACCATGAAGGCGACGGAGGGTCCGGTCAGGCGCAGGTTGGTCTCGGTCGGGGCGAGCCGTCCCCCGCCGTCGGCGACGAAGTCGACGTCGAACCAGCCCCGGTAACCGGCGGCCGCCAGCTCCCGGCCCACCGCCTTCCCGAAGGCCAGCAGCGGCTCCTGCGCCCATCCGGGCACCACCCCCGGCCCCACCGTCGCCCCGCGGTACCCGCCGTCGGCCACGTCCATCACCGCCCCGCCGACCTCGTGCACCCGGCCCCGCGCGTCGACGAACCCGTCGTACGTGAGGTCCCGCGGCTCCGCCCGGTCCGCCGGGCCCGACACGTACTCCTCCACCAGCAGCGGTCCGCGCGGCAGCGCCCGCAGCACCGCCCGTGCGCCGCCGGCCGCGCGGACCCGCTCGGGGCCCACCACGGTGGTGCCCGAACCCCCGACGCCGTGCTCCGATTTGAGAACGGTGCTCTTCCCCGCCCGGGCCCGGGCCGCCAGCAGCCGGACAGCCGCCCGCCGGGTGTCCGCCCGCCACTGGGCGGGCAGCGTGATCGAGGGGTGCCCGCCCTCCGCGAGGATCCGGCCGAACAGTCCGTGCGCCGCCGACTTCGACTCGTACCGCAGCTCGTCCGGCCGCCAGGGCTTCCCCGCCAGCCGTGCGAAGGGCGCGGTCAGGCCCCACGGTACGAGCGGCGCCCCGGCCCCGGCCTCGCCCCCGGCCCCGGTGAGCCGTGCGGTCAGCGCCGGCCGGGACCGTACGGCGTCCGACAGGCCCGGGCCCCGCTCCGCGAGCCCGTCGTACACCTCCACCCCGGCGGGCCAGCCCAGTTGGCGCCCGACCAGGGCGATCCAGCCCGCCGGCACCGCGCGCGGCAGCACCAGGGCCGCCGGCCGCGGACTGTAGAAGGCGGCCAGGCAGGCGTAGTGGTGCGCGGCCCGCTGCCCGGGGTCCAGGGAGGCGTCGGCGAACTGCGCGTTGTACTCGGCGACGTTGCCCACGTGGACGGCGGCCGCGCCGCCCGTCCAGGCGTGGGCCCAGCCGGCCGGCGGCGCGGGCGCCACCTCGAACCGCACCAGCCCGCCGGGCCCGCCCGTACCGGACCTCGGGGCACGTACGCGCCGCCGGCGGCCGGGAGCAGCGGGGAGTCCCGGCCCGGCCGGTGCAATGGAGTCTAGGAGACAGGAGGGTGACCGTCCTGGGGGTTCGCGAGAGCGCGCGGCACACGAGGGGCGCGCGGAGGAAGGCGAATCAGCAGGAAGGGCGACACACGCAGCCCGCGTAGCGGAGCAGGTCCATATGGACCCTCCGCCACAGGCGTACGTCGTTGCCGGTCATGTCGGCGAGTGAAGCACGAGTCGGGCGGCCGGTCAATCGATCACGGGTGCGGGCGTGGGCACGGGGGCCGCGGAACCGGACGCCGAGGGCGCCCCGTGGCGGACCGCGTCGGCGGCCTCGTACAGCTCCGCCGGGCGGACTCCGGCGAAGGTCGCCGCGAGATGGCCGTCGGGCCGCACCAGGAGCACGGTGTGCGCCGGCGCCCCCGGGTAGCCGTCGGCGACGAGCAGTTCCGTGCGGACCGGGAGCGCGCTGACCGCCGCCGCGAGGCGGGGCATCAGGCCGGCGCCCAGCCAGTGGCGCCGGTCCCAGACCCCGGTCCCGGGGGCGACGAGGACGACCAGCAGCCGGCCCCGGCCCAGCTGGTCGCGCAGCGGCACCGTCGAGCCGTCGGGCGCGGTCACCGGGACGTTCGCGACGGGCCCGCCCGGCTCGGTGGCGGTGGGGACCTCGCGCACGGCGACGGGCGGGGCGTACACCGGCTCCGCGCCCAGCGGCCCGCGCCCCAAGTGGCCGTCGGTCAGGAGGGATTCGGCGGACCGCGCGGCCCCGGGGAGGTAGGTGCGCAGCCCGCCCCCGGCGCGCAGTGCGGGCATGGCCTGGTCGGCGGCGCGCAGCCGGGCGGCCACCGCCCTGCGGCGCTCGGCCTCGTAGCTGTCGAGGAGTTCCTCGGAGGCCCCCTGGTGCCAGGCGATGGCGAGCTTCCAGGCGAGGTTCTCGGCGTCCCGGAGGCCCTCCTCGACGCCCTGGGTGCCGAGCGCGCCGAGCAGGTGCGCGGCGTCCCCGGCGAGGAAGGCGCGGCCGTCGCGCCAGCGCCGGGCGAGCCGGTGGTGCAGGGTGTGGACCCCGGTGTCGAGGAGCTCGTACGGGGGTGTCGTGCCGCCGCACCACAGGGCGAGGGTGTCGCGGATGAGGGTCACCAGCGCGTCGGGGGTGACGAGGTCCCCGCGCGCGGGCAGCAGCCAGTCCAGCCGGTACACCCCGTCGGCCAGCGGTCTGGCGGTGACCTCGTCCACCCCGTTGGCCTGGCCGCGGTGCAGCAACGCCTCTCCGGGCCAGGGAAGTTCGGTGCGCAGGGCGGCGACGGCGTGCCGTTCGACGGCGGTGCGGCCGGGGAAGCGGATGCCGAGGAGCTTGCGCACGGTGGAGCGGGCTCCGTCGCAGCCGACCAGGTAGCTGCCGCGCCACCACGTGGTCTCGGCGCCGCGGGTGTGCGCGGTGACCCCGTGGCCGTCCTGCTCCACGGAGTCGAGCCTGCTCTCGGTGACCAGCTGGACCAGGGGGTGGGCGAGGGCGGCGTCGCGCAGTCCGCGGGTCAGCGCGTGCTGGGGCAGGTGGGCCGGGGCCGGGCCGTCCTCGAAGGTGATCCGCTGCGCGTCGCGGCCGCGCCGCATGGTGCGCCAGGCGGCGAAGTAGGTGCCCTCGTCGCGCAGGGTCGCGCAGCCCAGCCGGTGCACCATGGCGGCGGTGTCGGCGTGCAGGGCGACGGTGCGGGCGGGGCGGAGTTCGTCCTTGCCGGGTCCCTCGTCGAGCAGGACGCAGGGCACGCCCTGGCCGGCCAGGGCGAGGGCCATGGACAGCCCGACGGGCCCCGCGCCGACGACGATCACCGGGTCCATGATGTGGCTCCCGGTGTCCGGTATGTGATCACAGAACGTATGCAACCCACTGGAGGTGCCTGCGTCAAGTGACGCCGGGCCGGACAATGCCGAGTGGTGCGGCGGATGAGTTCCGCCGCACCACACGTGTCCCGCCAGTGTACTGACCGTCTGTCAGCCCGGTTGCCGGAGGCCGGTCCGAGCGCGTGTCCGAATATTTCGCCGGGGGTCCGGTCAGATGCCGCCGGCCGAGTTCGCGCCCGCGTCGAGGGTGATCGGGACGGTCGCGTCCGTGGTCCGCTTCGACTTCCGCAGCCGGCCCTCGAGCCAGGAGGCGAAGGAGGTGAGGCCGAAGTTCACCACGATGTAGATCGCCGCGATCACCACGAGGGCCGCGATGGTGTTGCTGTAGTTCGCCGAGATCTGCCGGTTCATCGACAGCAGTTCGCCCAGGCCCAGCACCGCTCCGCCGATCGCGGTGTCCTTGAGGATCACCACGAGCTGGCTGACCAGCGCCGGCAGCATCGCCGTGACCGCCTGCGGGAGCAGGACGTAGGTCATGACCTGGCCCTTGCGCATGCCGATCGCCTTGGCGGCGTCCGTCTGGCCGCTCGGGAGCGACTGGACGCCGGCCCGGACGATCTCGCCGATGACCGCGGAGTTGTAGAGGACCAGCCCGGTGACCACCGCGTACAGCGGCCGGATCTCCGAGGCGACGCCCGTGTACTGCACGAAGAAGGCGGAGCCGAAGAGCATCAGCATCAGCACCGGGATGGCCCGGAAGAACTCGACCCAGGTGCCCACGGCGGTGCGTACCCACGCGTGGTCGGAGAGCCGGGCGATGCCGAGCAGGGCGCCCAGCGGCAGCGCTATGACCATGGCGATGAGGCCGGCCTTCAGCGTCTCGCCGAGGCCGGGCAGCAGGAACGTCGTCCAGACCTTGCCGTCGGTGACGAAGGGGCTCCACTTGTCGGCGTCGAGCTGGTTCTTGTCCGCGAGGGCGGACAGCACCCACCACAGGACGGCCGCGGCCGCCACGACGAAGATGCCGCTGTAGATCCAGTTGCGGGCCTTGGCCTTGGGGCCGGGGGTGTCGTACAGCACGGAGGTCATCGCTTCACCGCCACTCGCTTGGCCACCCAGCCGAGCAGCAGGCCGGTGGGCAGGGTCAGGAGGACGAATCCCAGGGCGAAGACCCCGAAGATCGCGAAGAGCGCGTCCGCCTCGTTCTCGATCATTTCCTTCATCAGCAGGGCCGCTTCGGCCACGCCGATGGCCGCCGCCACCGTGGTGTTCTTGGTGAGGGCGATCAGTACGTTGGCGAGCGGGGCGACGACCGCCCGGAACGCCTGGGGGAGCACGATCAGGGTGAGCACCTGGAAGAAGCTCAGGCCCAGTGCGCGGGCCGCCTCCGCCTGGCCGACCGGGACCGTGTTGATGCCCGATCGCAGCGCCTCGCACACGAACGTGCCGGTGTAGGCGATGAATCCGAGGACCGCGAGCCGGAAGCCGATGTCCTTGAAGGTGCCGCCGCCGAGCGTGACGCCGAGGGTCTGGTTGAGCCCCAGTGAACAGCCGATGATCAGCACGGTCAGCGGGGTGTTGCGCACGAGGTTGACGTACGCGGTGCCGAAGCCCCGCATCAGCGGAACGGGGCTGACCCGCATCCCGGCCAGGACGGTGCCCCAGACCAGGGACCCGGCGGCCGAGTAGAGGGTGAGCTGAACCGTCACCCAGAAGGCTCCGAGCAGGTCGTACTGCCCGGAATCAAGAAAATCGAACACGATGGCCTGCGCTCTCCCCAGGATGGCCAGATTGGCCGGCGGGGCACGGCGCCGCCCGTGACAGGCGGGCGGCGACGTCCCTCACCGATTGGATCGGCCGGCGGACCGGCCGCCGGGTCAGCTGCCTTCGGTGACCGCGGGGGCCGGCTCGTTCTTGTAGTTGGCCGGGCCGAAGTTCTTCTTCACGGCCGCCTCCCAGGCGCCGTCCGCCTCCATCTTCTTGATGGCGGCGTTGACCTTGGTCTGGAGCTCCTTGTCGCCCTTCTTCAGACCGATGCCGTAGTTCTCGTTGCTCAGGTTCAGCCCGACGAGCTTGAACTTGCCCTTGTTCTTGTCCTGCGAGGCGTAGCCGGCCAGGATCGAGTTGTCCGTGGTCAGGGCGTCGACGGCCTTGTTCTCCAGGCCCGTCAGGCACTCGGAGTAGCCGGCCTGCTCGAGGAGGTCGGCCTCGGGGGCCAGCTTCTTCTTGACGTTCTGCGCCGAGGTGGAGCCGGTGACCGAGCAGAGCTTCTTCTTGTTGAGGTCCTCGGCCTTGGTGATCGAGGTGTCGTCCGCGCGGACCAGCAGGTCCTGGTGGGCGAGGAAGTACGGGCCGGCGAAGTCGACCTTCTGCTTGCGCGTGTCGGTGATCGAGTAGCTCGCCACGACCAGCTTCACGTCACCGTTGGAGAGCAGGTTCTCGCGCTCGGCGCTGACGGCCTGCTTGAACTCGATCTGGTCCGGCTCGTAGCCGAGCTCCTTGGCCACGTACGTCGCCACGTCCACGTCGAAGCCCGTGAACTTGCCGTCGGGGGTCTTGAGGCCCACGCCCGGCTGGTCGAACTTGATGCCGATGACGATCTTTTCCTTCTTGGTGCCGCCCGACGCGCCGGCGTCGCTCGCGGGCTTGTCGCTGTCGCCGCCACAGGCGGTCGCGGTCAGGGCGAGAGCAACGGCGATGGCAGCGGCCGCGCCGACCTTGGAGAGCTTCATGGTGGACTTCCCTCGAAGTGAGACGTGAGACAGAAGTGAACTGAGACGTGCTGGACGACGATCCGTCACCGGATCACTACCAGACGCGAAGGTCAGTGGTGCAGGATCTTCGACAGGAAGTCCTTGGCGCGGTCGCTTCGCGGGTTGCTGAAGAACTGGTCGGGCGTCGCCTCTTCGACGATCTTCCCGTCGGCCATGAAGACCACCCGGTTGGCGGCGGAGCGGGCGAAGCCCATCTCGTGCGTGACGACCACCATGGTCATGCCATCCCGGGCGAGCTGCTGCATGACCTCCAGCACCTCGTTGATCATCTCCGGGTCGAGGGCCGAGGTGGGCTCGTCGAACAGCATCACCTTCGGGTCCATCGCCAGCGCGCGGGCGATGGCCACGCGCTGCTGCTGGCCGCCGGAGAGCTGGGCCGGGTACTTGTCGGCCTGCGAGCCGACACCCACGCGCTCCAGCAGGGACTTCGCCTGCTCCAGTGCGGCCGCCTGGCCCATCTTGCGGACCTTCAGCTGGCCCAGCATGACGTTCTGCAGCACCGTCTTGTGCGCGAACAGGTTGAAGGACTGGAAGACCATGCCCACGTCGGCGCGCAGCTTGGCCAGCTCGCGCCCCTCGGACGGCAGTTGCTTGCCGTCGACCGTGATCGTGCCCGAATCGATCGTCTCCAGGCGGTTGATGGTCCGGCACAGGGTGGACTTGCCCGACCCCGAAGGGCCGATCACCACGACGACCTCGCCGCGGGCGATGCTCAGGTCGATGTCCTGCAGCACGTGCAGCGCGCCGAAGTGCTTGTTGACGTTGTTCAGCACGACCAGGCCGTCCGCGGCACCGCCCGCGTCCCGCACGTCCTTGGTCACTGATACTCCGCTCATCGGCTTCTTGCTCCGTCCTCCTCGGTTGGGAGGACAGTAGTGAGGTGGCGCGCACAGCGTCAGCACATCTGAGGGAGAATTGAGGATAACGATCCGGCCTCGCACCGATACGCTCCGTACGCGAGGCCACCCGGCACCGGCCGCGGCCGTACCGGGTGCGTAACGGAAGCCCCGTCCGGCCGGAACCGCCTTGACGTGGGAGTCCGCATCGGCGTGGATGCTTGGATGCCGTCAGGCAAGTGACGCACGAGTGAAGAAGAGGAGAGGGGGACGACATGAGACTGCTGCTCGTCGAGGACGACGACCACGTCGCCGCCGCCCTGTCCGCGATCCTCGCCCGGCACGGCTTCCGGGTGACCCATGCGCGCAGCGGCGAGGAGGCCCTGCAGGCACTGCTGCCCGCCGGATCCCCGCCGCACGTCACTCCGTACGGGGTGATCCTGCTCGACCTCGGCCTGCCCGACCAGGACGGGTACGAGGTGTGCGGCAAGATCCGCAAGCGCACCGCCACGCCCGTCATCATGGTCACCGCGCGGGCCGATGTGCGCTCCCGCATCCACGGCCTCAACATGGGCGCCGACGACTACGTGACCAAGCCCTACGACACGGGCGAGCTCCTCGCCCGCATCCACGCCGTCGCCCGCCGTACGGGAGCCTCCGAGGAGGCCGCCGCGGGCGCCGGGTCGGGCGAGCCCGGGGTCGTCCGCCTCGGCTCCGTCTCCATCGAGCTCTCCACCCGCCGCGTCGGCGTGGACGGCGCCGACGTCGCGCTCACCCGCAAGGAGTTCGACCTGCTGGCCCTGCTCGCGCAGCGCCCCGGGGTCGTCTTCCGCCGCGAGCAGATCATCAGCGAGGTCTGGCGCACCAGCTGGGAGGGGACCGGCCGGACCCTCGAGGTGCACGTGGCCTCGCTGCGCTCCAAGCTGCGCATGCCGGCCCTCATCGAGACCGTCCGCGGCGTCGGCTACCGGCTCGTCGTGCCGCCGGTCCCGCCGGCCTCGCCGGCCCAGCCCGCGCCGCCCGCGCCCTAGCGGGGAGCCGCCGTGCGCGCCCGCCTGCTCCCGCTGCTCGTCGTCCTGATGGCGGGCGTCCTGCTCGCCCTGGGCTTCCCGCTCGCGGTGGCCCTGGCCGCCGGGCAGCAGCAGCGCGTGGTCGTCGACCGGATCGACGACAGCGCCCGCTTCGCCGCCCTGGCCCAGTTCGTCATCGACGCCGAGGGCTCCAACTCCAGCGGAGTGGACGAGCGCCGCGTCACCCTCCAGCTCGAACTGGCCCGCTACCAGGAGCTCTACGGCATCCGCGTCGGGATCTTCCGCCGGGACTACAGCGCCATCGTCCGGGCCCCCGGCTGGTGGCAGCTGCCCGAGGAGGGAGAGGGCCGCCGCGCCTTCGAGGAGGCCCTCGCCGGACGGCGCAGCCACGACCCCGGACAGGTGTGGCCCTGGCAGACCGGCGGCAGACTCCTCGTCATCTCCCCGGTCGTCCTGGACGGAGACGTGGTCGCCGTCGTCGCCACCGAGTCGCCCACCGACCAGATGCGCGGCCGGATCCTGCGCGGCTGGCTGATCATCATCGGCGGACTCGGCGCCGCCATGCTCGTCGCCTTCGGCGCCGCGCTGCGGCTGACCAGCTGGGTGCTCAAGCCCGTGCAGACCCTGGACACCGCCGCCCACGGCATCGCCACCGGGCGGATGAACTCCCGGGTGGCGGCGGCCGGCGGACCCCCGGAACTCAGGCGCCTGGCCCGCTCGTTCAACGAGATGGCCGACAACGTCGAAGAGGTGCTGGAACAGCAGCGCGCGTTCGTCGCGGACGCCTCCCACCAACTGCGCAACCCGCTCGCCGCGCTGCTCCTGCGGATCGAGCTGCTCGCCCTCGAACTCCCCGAGGGCAACGAGGAGATCGCCTCGGTGCGGACCGAGGGCAAGCGGCTGACCCAGGTCCTGGACGACCTGCTGGACCTGGCGCTCGCCGAGCACGCCACCGCCGAGATCAGCCTCGTCGACATCGCGGGTCTGGCCGCCGAACGGGTCACCGCCTGGAGGCCGTTCGCCGAGGAGAAGGGCGTGCGGCTCACCGGGACGGGGCGCACCGCCGCCACCGGCTGGGCCGATCCGATCGCGCTCTCCAGCGCGCTGGACGCCGTCATCGACAACGCACTGAAGTTCACCCCGGCGGGCGAGGACGTCGAGGTCGGCCTCTCCGTGGTCGGCGACCAGGTGCGCATCGTGGTCGCCGACCGGGGGCCCGGCCTCACCGAGGAGGAGCTGCTCCGCGTCGGCGACCGGTTCTGGCGCAGCGGCCGCCACCAGAACGTCAGGGGCTCGGGCCTGGGCCTGTCCATCTCCCGCACCCTGCTCGCCGCGGGCGGCGGGTCCCTCTCCTACGCGACGAACCCGCCGCACGGGCTGCGCGTGACGGTGGCGGTCCCGCGCACCGATCCCACCGTCCTGCCCGAGTGAACCGCGGGGCCGCCGCGCGTCAGCGGGACCCGGTCCAGACGAGGGTGGTGCGGGCGGGGGCGGAGACGGCGTACAGCTCGTCCACGGAACGGACTTCGAACACCGCCGCCTCCTCCCGGCCGGCGCGCTCGACGGCCGGGAGGTAGAGGGCGGTGCCGCACGTGCCGCCGAGGAAGCGGCGGGCTCCGTCCGGCAGGATCCGGGACACCTCGTAGTGGCGGACGCGGCCGGCCGGGCCGGCCGGCCGCCGCCAGGACAGCCGCAGGGCCGCCGTGCCGGACTGCTGGGCCGAGGCGGTCACGGCGGGCGTCCCCGGAGTACCCGGGCGGGGCCGCGCGGCCGCGTCGCGTACCGTCAGGGCGCCGAGCCGCCAGCGCACCGGCTCCTTCCCGAGCCGGGTGATCCGTACGGCCAGTCCGTGCGCGGTCCCGCCCGCCAGATCCGCCAGCCGGACCCGTGCCGTGCGCCAGCCCCGACCGGCGCCCGGGCTCCGCACCGGCAGCCAGGTGTACGGGACCTCCAGCCCAGGGGCGGCCGGCTCGCGCGTGGCCACCCCGAGCTCGACGGCCACGGGACCCGACTCGGTGGCGTGGACCAGCTCGACGACCGTCCCGCGGGTCAGCGGCAGCCGGGTGCGGTGCAGCCCCACGGCGGCCGGAGCGGTGACCTCGCCGCGGACGAGGAGGCTGGAGCCGCCGCGCCAGGCCCCGGCGAAGTCGAGGGTGACCTCGGGGCGGGGCCCGGCGGTGTCCACGACCCAGCGGCGCCCCGGGAGCCGGTCCTGGAGGCCGAGGTGGTTCCACGCGCTGTCGGAGACGGCCTCGCCGTCCTCGTACCAGCGCTCGCCGTGCCCGGTGTTGAAGGAGCACGCGAAGGGCAGGGCGGTGACGGTGGACCGGTCGGCGACGACGGTGGCGGGCGCCCGCCAGCCGGCCCCGGGGGCGGGCCGGGCCGGGTCCAGGGACTCGCCCGTCCAGAACCGGTCGTCGGCGCGGTGGAAGGCGCCGGGGGAGCGGTCGGTGAGGTGGTCGCGCGTCCACTCGGGCCGGTAGAAGCCGTAGGAGACGACGTGGTCGCCCTCGCGCGGGACGATCGCGTCCCAGTCCACGTCCGTGTTCCAGCCGCTGGACCCGGTGTCCACGGCCGCCCACAGCTCGTGGCGGTCGCGCCCGAGCCGGTCCGCGAGCGCGCCCGACGCGGCCAGCTTCGCCGCGGTCCAGCGGAAGTCCACGAACACGGTGTCCGCGACCCGGCCCCGACGGTCCTCGAAGAACTCCTGGTTGAGCTCGTTCAGCGCACCCTGCCAGCCGACCCCGCCGGTGGAGTTCATCGCGTCGTACCAGGTGATGCGCAGCCCGTGCGGTGCGCCGGCGGAACGCAGCGCGCGCAGGAACCTCTGGACGAGCGAGGCCAGTTCGCTGTCCCCGCCCTCGGTCTCGGCGTTGACGAACCAGCCGTCGAACCCGTACGTCCGGGCCACGCGCACCAGCTGCTCGGCGACGGGGAAGCGGCCGAGGGGGTCCCGCTGGACCAGGTCCCGGGTCCAGCGCAGGTCGCCGCCGTAGGCCACGGGCGGCAGGAACACGTTGCCCAGCACCCGGACGCCGTTGCGGTGGGCCGCGTCGACGACGGGCGCGTTCGGGGCGAGCACGATGCCCTCGCCGGAGGAGCCGCCCCAGAAGACCAGCTCGTCGATGTACGCCCAGTGGGTGAGGGCGTAGTAGTCCGCGGTGGGGGAGCCCTGGGAGGGGTTGGCGGCGGTGCTCCCGAAGGAGACGAGCGAGGCGATGCGGGCCTGGCCGGCGCGGGCGGCGGAGTTCGGCGGCACCGGCGTGAAGCGGGGCGCGAGCGGCACGGTCGAGGTGTTGTGGGCCAGGTCGGGATCGGACCCGGGGCTCCACCGCAGGAGGGAGCGCCAGGTGATGCCGGGGCCGGGGGCGCCCTCGGGGAGCGAGTCCGGGAACCAGTACGAGGCGTACGGGGCCAGGCCGGCGGGGGGTCGGGCGGTGTGTACAGCAGACAGGTCCCCGGCTCCTTCGCCCGCGGCCGCCCCCCCGCCCCGACGCCCGCGGTCGGAGCCCCGTACGGCCACGGCGCGCCCGGCGCGCCGGGCGGACCCGTCCCGGGCAACCCCTGGGCCACGCCGCCGACCGGCGGCGGCTACCCGGCCCCGCACGGCTTCCCGCCGCCCCCGTCCGCCACCAACGGCCTGGCCGTGGCAGCGCTGATCCTCGGCCTGCTCGGCATCTTCGTCGGCCTCATCCCCTTCTTCTTCTGGGCCGGCGCCCTGCTCGCCCTGACCGGCACCGGCCTGGGCATCGGGGCCATCGTCAAGTCCCGCAAGGGCGCCCCGCGCGGCACGCTGGCCGCCTTCGGCACCGTGCTCAGCGTCCTCGCCATCGCGGCCTCGGTCGGCGGCTGGTTCATCACCGCGAACTTCGTCGGCAAGATCCAGGACAAGGTCGCCGAGGAGAACCGCTACGGCGACTACGAGTTCGACGAGGACGACCTGGTCCTGCCCAGCTCCCCGCCGCTCCCGACGCCCAAGACCTCGCCGTCCCCGTCCCAGGTGCCCGGTCTGACCAGCGCGCTGCCGTTCGGCGAGACGTTCACGTACCCGAGCGGCGTCGAGGTGAAGGTGTCGGTGCCGAAGAAGTACGTCACCGACAACGAGTACATCAAGGTGGGCAACGCGGTGCAGGTGACGCTCACCATCACGAACAACTCGACCGAGAACCTCAACGTCATCTACGCGGTGCCCAACCTCCGCGACGAGCAGGGCCTCGCCGGCAAGCTCGTCTTCGACGGGGAGCTGCCCAAAATGATCAAGGGCGACATCCTGCCGGGCACCACGGCGACCGGGATCATCGCCTGGGAGGTCCCCAAGGGCACCGCGAACCTCACCGCCGACATCAGCCCCGGTGGCCGGCTCCCCTCGGTGAAGTACAGCGGCCCCATCGGCTGATTGCCCGGCTCCCAGGACATCGCGTCAGAAAGACGATTAGACTGGGCCGCGTGCCTCAACTACGCCTCGCTCTGAATCAGATCGACTCGCACGTCGGCAACATCGCCGCCAACGCGGACTCGGTCGTCCACTGGACCCGGCACTCCGCCGAGCAGGGCGCCCACCTGGTGGCGTTCCCGGAGATGGTGCTGACCGGGTACCCCGTCGAGGACCTCGCGCTGCGCGGCTCCTTCGTCGATGCCTCGCGCGCGGCGCTGCGCGGGCTCGCGGAGCGGCTGGCGGCCGAGGGCCTCGGCGACCTGCCGGTCGTCGTCGGCTACCTCGACCGTACGGAGAAGGCCGCGCCGCGGCTCGGCCGCCCGGCGGGGTCCCCGGAGAACGCGGCCGCCGTACTGCACGGCGGCAAGGTCGTCCTGCGCTTCGCCAAGCACCACCTCCCCAACTACGGCGTCTTCGACGAGTTCCGGTACTTCGTACCGGGCGACACCCAGCCCGTGATCCGGGTGCGGGGCGTGGACGTGGCCCTGGCCATCTGCGAGGACCTCTGGCAGGAGGGCGGCCGCGTCCCGGCCACCCGCTCCGCCGGGGCCGGACTGCTGATCTCGATCAACGCGTCCCCGTACGAGCGCAACAAGGACGACCTGCGCCTGGAGCTGGTGCGCAAGCGCGCCCAGGAGGCCGGCTGCACCCTGGCCTACCTGGCGATGATCGGCGGCCAGGACGAGCTGGTCTTCGACGGCGACTCGATCGTGGTCGACGCCGGCGGCGAGGTCATCGCGCGCGCCCCGCAGTTCTCCGAGGGCTGCGTGCTGGTCGACCTCGACCTGCCGGCCGCCTCGGCCTCGCCCGTCGAGGGCGTCGTCGACGACGGCCTGCGCATCGACCGGGTGGTCCTCTCCGAGGAGCCGGTCGAGCCGTACGAGGCGGTCGTGACCGGCGGCTACGCGGAGCGCCTGGAGGACGACGAGGAGATCTACGACGCTCTGGTCGTGGGCCTGCGCGCGTACGTGAAGAAGAACGGCTTCCGCTCGGTCCTGATCGGGCTCTCCGGCGGCATCGACTCCGCGCTCGTCGCCGCCGTCGCCTGCGACGCGATCGGCGCGCAGAACGTGTACGGCGTCTCGATGCCGTCCAAGTACTCCTCGGACCACTCCAAGGGCGACGCGGCGGACCTGGCCGAGCGGACCGGCCTGAACTTCCGGACCGTGTCGATCGAGCCGATGTTCGACGCGTACATGGGCGCGCTGGGCCTGACCGGGCTCGCCGAGGAGAACCTCCAGTCCCGGCTGCGCGGCACCCTGCTGATGGCGCTCTCCAACCAGGAGGGCCACATCGTGCTGGCCCCGGGCAACAAGTCGGAGCTGGCCGTCGGCTACTCCACCCTGTACGGGGACTCGGTGGGCGCGTACGGCCCGATCAAGGACGTCTACAAGTCGGACGTCTTCCGGCTCGCCCGCTACCGCAACCGGGCCGCCGAGGAGCGGGGCGAGACGCCGCCGATCCCGGTCGCGTCGATCGAGAAGCCGCCGAGCGCCGAACTGCGCCCGGGGCAGGTGGACACGGACTCGCTGCCGGACTACCCCGTGCTGGACGGGATCCTGGACCTGTACGTGGACCGCGACCAGGGCCTGGAGGCGATCGTGGCGGCCGGCTACGACCGCGGGCTCGTCGCGAAGACCCTGCGCATGGTGGACACGGCGGAGTACAAGCGCCGGCAGTACCCGCCGGGCACGAAGATCTCCGCGAAGGGCTTCGGCAAGGACCGCCGGCTGCCCATCACGAACGGCTGGCGCGAGCAGGCGTAGGCCGTCCGCTCCGGATCCCGCCGTCCTCGCACCGGTGCCCCGGCCGCTCCTCGGAGCGGCCGGGGCACCGGCATGCGTACGGGCGCCCGTACGGGCGCCGCGGGCCCGGCGGCCGGTCCTACGTGACGGTGACCCGGGCCGCGATGGGGAGGTGGTCGCTGCCCGTGCGGGGCAGGGTCCAGGAGGCCACGGGGGTGACGCCGCGGACCAGGATCTGGTCGATGCGGGCCATGGGGAACTGGGCGGGCCAGCTGAAGCCGAAGCCGTCGCCGGACGCGCCCTGGGTGGAGCGCAGCTGCGAGGTGACCTCGGACAGGGCCCGGTCGTTGACAGTGCCGTTGAGGTCGCCGAGCAGGATGACCTTGCCCAGCGGTTCGGCGGCGAGCGCGGCGCCGAGGGCGTCGGCGCTGTTGTCGCGCTGATTGGCGGTGAAGCCGGCGTTGAGCTTGACGCGGACCGAGGGCAGGTGGGCGACGAAGGCGGCGATGTCGCCGTGGGGGCTGTGCACGGTGGCGCGCATCGCCCGGGTCCACCCCATCTTGATGTCGACGGGCGCGCTGGAGGTCAGCGGGTACTTGCTCCAGAGGCCGACGGTCCCTTCGACCGAGTGGTACTTGTAGGTCTCCGCGAGGGCCTTCTCGTAGACCGGGACGGCGCTGCCCTTGAGCTCGGTCAGGGCCAGGACGTCGGCTCCGGACGTGGCGACGGAGGCGGCGGTCCCCTTCGGGTCGAGGTTGTCGGCGTCGACGTTGTGGGTGGCGACGGTGAGGTTGCCGCCGGCGCCGGCCTTGTCGGTGACCAGTCCGCCGAAGAGGTTCACCCAGACCGCGGCGGTCAGCAGTATCGCGATCAGGGCGGTCGCGGACCGGCGCAGCAGCGCGGCGGCGAAGAGCACCGGGACGGCGAGGCCGAGCCAGGGCAGGAAGGTCTCGGTGAGGCTGCCGAGGTTGCCGATGTCGTTGGGCAGCGAGGCGTGGAAGATCATGACGAGCGAGATCAGGGCCGCGATCGCCGCGAGCACGATCCCGCGGCGCCAGATCCCCCGGTCGCCCCTCAGATCGGCCAGCCGGCGCCGGAGACCGGTTCGGGAGGGCTCGGGGTCCGAGCCGCCGTTCCCCGTCTCCGTCATGTACGCCTGTGCCATGCCACTGCCCTCGCTGCCGTGCTCGCGCTCCGTCCCCGCCCCTTGACCCTAGGCGATATACGGAACGTTCCGTGCCGATTGTCTCGGCCGTACGTCCGGGAGGACGAACGGCCGAGCGGCAACAGTTCCGCTTGTCACGAAACGCGCACATTGGACCGGGCGTGGCCCCGCCGGGCCCCCGCCGGGCCCCCGGCCGGCCCGCGCTGCGCCGGAAGTGTGATGAACGGCGGGAGGAACCGGTCTTCGTGCCACTTCCCGCCCGGGCCGGACGAGTGCCACCATGGTGGTGAGTCCGGGGACGCCGTAAGGGCGCCTCGAGATGAACATCAAGGAGCAGTTGCAATGACGCATGCCGTTTCGCCTGCCCGCGAAGCCGCCTCCCCCACGCTGTACGGAGGCACGGGCACCCGGCGCATCACCGTCCGCGACCTCACCCTCGCCAAGGAACGCGGCGAGAAGTGGCCCATGCTCACCGCCTACGACGCGATGACCGCGTCCGTGTTCGACGAGGCCGGCATCCCGGTCATGCTCGTCGGCGACTCGATGGGCAACTGCCACCTCGGCTACGAGACCACCGTCCCGGTGACGATGGACGAGATGACCCTGCTGTCGGCCGCCGTCGTACGCGGCACCAGCCGCGCGCTGATCGTTGGCGACCTGCCGTTCGGCTCGTACCAGGAAGGCCCCGTGCAGGCGCTGCGCAGCGCCACGCGGCTCGTCAAGGAGGCCGGGGTGGGCGCGGTCAAGCTGGAGGGCGGGGAGCGCTCGCTGGCACAGACCGAGCTGATCGTGCAGTCCGGCATCCCGGTCATGTCCCACCTGGGCCTGACCCCGCAGTCCGTCAACGCCATGGGCTACCGGGTGCAGGGGCGCGGCGACGAGGCCGCCCACCAGCTGCTGCGCGACGCGAAGGCGGCGCAGGACGCGGGCGCCTTCGCGGTGGTGCTGGAGCTGGTCCCGGCCGAGCTGGCCGCCGAGGTCACCCGGTCCCTGCACATCCCGACGGTCGGCATCGGCGCGGGCGCGGAGTGCGACGCGCAGGTGCTGGTGTGGACGGACATGATGGGGCTGACCGGCGGGAAGATGCCGAAGTTCGTCAAGCAGTACGCGAACCTGCGGGCGACCATGGGCGACGCGGCGAAGGCCTTCGCCGAGGACGTGGTCGGCGGAACGTTCCCGCAGGCCGAGCACGCGTTCCACTAGCAGGACCGGTTCATCCGGGGGCCCGCCGACGGACGTCTCGGCGGGCCCCCGCCGTTTTGCCGACCCGCTGCCGACCCGATGTCGACCCGATGTCGGTCCGCCGTCGGTCCGCTGTCGGTCGGATGTCGGTGCTTTGTCAGTGGCGGGTGGTCCCATGGTGGACATGACGCGAATCGACAAGAACCCCCACGCCGTAGAAGTGCGGGGACTGGTCAAGCACTACGGCGAGACCAAAGCCCTCGACGGGGTGGACCTGGATGTCCGCGAAGGCACCGTGCTCGGTGTCCTCGGCCCGAACGGCGCGGGCAAGACCACCCTGGTGCGCTGCCTGTCCACCCTGATCACCCCCGATGCCGGCACGGCCTTCGTCGCCGGCTTCGACGTGGTCCGCCAGCCCCGCCAGCTGCGCCGGACCATAGGCCTGACGGGCCAGTACGCCTCGGTCGACGAGAAGCTCTCCGGCTGGGAGAACCTCTACATGATCGGCCGGCTGCTGGACCTGTCCCGCAAGGACTCCCGCCGGCGCGCCGACGAGCTGCTGGAGCGGTTCTCCCTCACGGAGGCCGCGAAGAAGGCCGTGATGAACTACTCCGGCGGCATGCGGCGCCGGCTCGACCTGGCCGCCTCGATGATCGGCAGCCCGGCCGTGCTGTACCTGGACGAGCCGACGACCGGTCTGGACCCCCGCACCCGCAACGAGGTGTGGGACGAGGTGCAGCGGATGGTCGCCGAGGGGGCCACCGTGCTGCTCACCACCCAGTACATGGAGGAGGCCGAGCAGCTCGCCAGCGAGCTGACGGTCATCGACAAGGGCAAGGTCATCGCCAACGGCAAGGTCGATGAGCTGAAGGCGCGCGTCGGCGGCCGGACCCTGCGGATCCGCCCCTCCGACCCCTCGGACCTGCCGGGCATGGCCCGCTCGCTGGCGGAGGCCGGACTGGACGGGGTGGCCGGTTCCCAGGCCGTCCCGGACGAGGGCGCCCTGCTGGTCCCGATCCTGGCCGACGAGCAGCTGACCGCCGTGGTCGGCCTGCTGGCGGCCCGCGGGTACGGGATCACCGACATCAGCACGTACCTGCCCAGCCTGGACGAGGTGTTCCTGTCCATCACCGGACAGCACCCCTCCGTCGAGGACTCCGTTCCCACCGAGCAGACCGAGGAGGTCGCGGCATGAGCACCGTAACCACGAAGCCCCGTCCCGCCACGGCCGCCCCGGCCGGCGGGCCCGCCCCGGCCGATGACGGCCGGATCGGCCTGCGGGGCAATCTCCGCCACATCGGCGCCCTGGCGCGGCGCAACGTCCTGCAGATCAAGCAGGACCCGGAGTCGATGTTCGACGTCCTGTTCATGCCGATCATCTTCACGCTGCTGTTCGTGTTCGTCTTCGGCGGCGCGATCGCGGGCAAGGGCAACCAGGGCGAGTACGTCAACTACGTGGTGCCGGGCCTGATGGCGATGATGGGCATGAACATCGCCATGGGTGTCGGCACCGGGGTCAACGACGACTTCAAGAAGGGCGTGATGGACCGGTTCCGGTCCATGCCCATCGCCCGTTCCTCGGTGCTCATCGCCAAGATCGTGGTCGAGCTCGGCCGGATGATGGTCGCCATCGCGATCCTGCTCGGCATGGGCTTCCTGCTCGGCCTGTCGATCAAGACCTCCGTGCTGGACCTGTTCCTGTCCATCGGACTGGCGGCGATCTTCGGTTCCTCGCTGATGTGGATCTTCATCCTGCTGGGTCTCGCCATGAAGACCCCCCAGGCCGTCCAGGGCATGGCGATGCTGGTCCTGATGCCGCTGCAGTTCGGCAGCTCGATCTTCGCCCCGACGACGACGATGCCCGGCTGGCTGCAGAGCTTCACCGACGTCAACCCGCTGTCCAACCTGGCCGATGCGGCCCGGGCCCTGATCAACGGGACCCCGATCGGCAACTCCGTGTGGATCACGCTGGCCTGGTCGGTCGGCATCACGCTGGTGACGATGCCGCTCGCCGTGCGGAGGTTCCGCCAGAAGACCTGACCCGCGGACCGGTCCGTTCCGGATCGCGTCCCGGGCGGACCCAGGTCGGGGACCGGGTCAGACGAGGGCGGCGGCCTCCTTCAGGGTGAGGCCGCCGCCTTCGGCGTACGCCGCCTCGTAGGCGCTGTCGCCGAGCGCGGCCCGGGCCAGGCCCTCGGCCAGCTCGGCGTCCGCACGCTCGGTGGTGACCGGGAAGTGCGCGGGCGGCACCAGCGCCCGGTAGGCGCCCATCAGCTCCGCGGCCCGGCGGCCCCGGACCGGGCCGCCGGCTCCGGCGTGGGCGACGGCGGCGGTCAGCAGGTACACGGCCGGAAGGTGCGGGGCGATCATCAGGGCGAGCGGGTCCCGGACGCTCTCGATGGCCCGGCGGACCGTCACGAGGGCGCTCTCGTACGCGTCCTCCTGGTTGTCGAGCCAGGCCATCGTGCCGAGCAGGAACCCGTCGAAGATGGCGTAGGCGCCGAAGGAGAACTCGTCGCGCAGGGACTGGAGCTGCGCGCGGGCCTCGGCGATGCGGCCGGTGCGGCCGTAGATGCCCGCGAGGAACATCCGGGCGGCGGGCATGGCCTCGTTGCCGGAGTGCTGGATGCCGGGGAGCAGTCCGGTGAGGAGCTCCTCCGCCTCCTCCATGTGGCCGCTCTCGACGAGGGTCCCGGCCATCCGCACCTGCAGCACCGAGACCTGGGCCTGGGCGCCGAGCCGCCGGGCGTGCTCGATGGCGGCCCGGAAGTCGTCGGCGGCCAGGGCGTACGCGCCGCGCTTCTCCATGGCCTCGGCGCGGGCGGAGAGCGCCTCGGCGCAGCCCCAGTCGTCGCCGAGCGAGCGGAAGATCGCGAGGCTCTCCTCCGCGTCGCGCGAGGCGTCGCCGGCCCAGTCTGCGCGGTTGGCCAGGACGTTGGCGCGCAGTTGGAGGGCGGAGGCGAGCTCCCAGCGGTAGCCGAGGCCGCGGGCGGTCCGCACGGTCTCCTCGATGACGTCGCGCAGCAGGTCGGCATCGCCCGAGATCATCACGGCGTACACCCACATCAGGGCGGGGGCCCGGCAGGTTTGCGGCAGCCCGGGGCGGTAGGCGGCGACCATGCCGTCGACCTGGGCGCGGACCTCCGGGCTGGACCAGTTGTCGCTGGTCTGGTCCCGGGATGCCAGGCACATGATCTGGATGTCGCGCCAGGCCTCGGTGAGCAGCTCGCCCTCGTAGGGCGGGGGCGTGTCGACGACCCGCTCGTAGAGGGGCGGCGCGGGGACCACGGGCGGGGCGAAGGGGTCGGGGCCGAGGGCCGCGGCGGCCGCGGACCAGTGGCGGAGCTCGGCGCGCAGGTCGTGCATCTGCCAGTACCAGGCGAGGGAGTGGACGACGCAGAGCACCTCGCCGACGTCCCGGGCGGCGACGGCCCGGCGCAGGGCCGTACGGAGGTTCTCGTACTCGGTGGCGATCCGGTCGGCGGCGGCGCGCTGGCCGTGGCCGCGCAGCTGCGGCTCGATGGTGCGGACGAGTTCCCGGTAGTGGGTGAGGTGGCGGCGGCCCGTGTCGGCGAGGTCGTCGCCTGCCTGGGCGAGGCGCTCGGCGGCGTACTCGGCGACGGTCTCCAGGAGCCGGTAGCGCATGCCGTTGCCGTCCGCGCCGGGGGCGGCGACGACGAGGGACTTGTCGACGAGGGAGCCGAGGAGGTCGGCGACGCCGGCGGCCCCGTCCGTGTCGCCGGCGTCGGCGCAGACGGCTTCGGCGGCGTCGAGGTCGCAGCCGCCGGCGAAGACGGACAGGCGGCGCAGGACCGCCCGTTCGGGCTCGTCGAGAAGGTCCCAGGACCAGTCGACGACCGCGCGCAGGGTCTGCTGGCGGGGCAGGACGGTACGGCTGCCGCTGGTCAGGAGCCGAAAGCGGTCGTCGAGGCGGTCGGCGATCTGGCGGGGGGTCAGCAGCCTGAGCCGGGCGGCGGCCAGCTCGATGGCGAGCGGCATCCCGTCCAGCCGACGGCAGATCTCGACGGCGGCGGCCGGGTCGTCGTCGACCGTGAACCCGGCCCGGGCGGCGGAGCCCCGGTCGTCCAGCAGCCGCAGCGCGACGGGGTCGGGCAGCGGATCCACGGGGCGCAGCGTCTCGCCGGGCACGCCGAGGGGCTCGCGGCTGGTGGCCAGGATCCGGACTCCGGGGCAGTGCGCGAGCACCTCCGCGGCGAGGCGGGCGGCGGCGCCGATGACGTGCTCGCAGTTGTCGAGGATCAGGAGCAGGCGGCGCCGGGCGCAGTGCTCGGCGAGCCGGTCGAGGGCACTGTCCCCGCCGCGCTCGGTGAGTACCCGCATCTCCTCGGCGGAGGCGCCGCGCAGCTTGGTCTCGCGGGCGCCGAGCGCGGCGAGGGCCGCTTCGGCGACGTCCTCGGGGTCGGCGGGGCCGTCGACGGGGGCCAGCTCGACGAACCACACCCCGTCGGGCCAGCCGCCCCCGGCGTGGGCCTCGGCGGCCTCCTGCGACAGCCGGGTCTTGCCGGCGCCGCCGGGCCCGAGCAGGGTGACGAGCCGGGCCCGTGCGAGATCGTCGCCGATGGCCCGGATGTCGTCCTCCCGGCCGACGAACGTCGTGAGCCGGGCCCGCAGATTGCCCTGTCCGGGCGGTACGGGGGCGGGGACAGCCGCGACAGCAACACCGTCGAGGGCGCGCTGCGCTCGGCCCGCCGCGCCGCCGGGGCCGTCCTGCGCGACTTCGGCATCCCGCTCCCGGCCGCCCCGGAGGCCGCGCTTCCGGTGGCGGCCTGAGCCAACCACCCGCACCACCCCCGCCGTTGCCCCCGCCGCCCTTGAGGCGAGCGGCGCGAAGAAGGCCCGGGCCCCGCGGGCCCGCCGGGCCGCACCGCCGCACGGGGTCCGGCCGGCGCCCCCGCTCGGCGCGCAGGAGCGGTCCCGGCTGCTGGAGGGCCGCCACCACGATCCGCACGGGGTGCTCGGAGCCCGTGCCCAGCGGGGCGGGGTGTCCTTCCGGGTGCTGCGCCCGTACGCGAAGGCGGTCACCATCGTCGCCAAGGGGCTGCGGGCCGAGCTCTTCGACGACGGCGACGGGCTGTTCTCGGGGCTGCTGCCGCTGGCCGGGGTGCCGGACTACCGGCTGCTGGTGACGTACGACAGCGACGAGGTCGAGGTCCACGACCCCTACCGGTTCCTGCCCGCGCTCGGCGAGCTCGACCTGCACCTGATCGGCGAGGGCCGCCACGAGGAGCTGTGGACGGCGCTGGGCGCGCAGCCGATGGAGCACCAGGGAGTGGCCGGCACCCGGTTCACCCTGTGGGCCCCGAACGCGCAGGGGGTGCGCGTGAGCGGGGACTTCTCGTACTGGGACTCGGTCGCCTACCCGATGCGCTCGCTCGGCTCGACCGGGGTGTGGGAGCTGTTCCTGCCGGGTGTCGGCGCGGGCGCCCTGTACAAGTACGACATCACGCGCCCGGACGGTTCGCACACCCTGCGCGCCGACCCGATGGCCCGGTCCGCGGAGGTCCCGCCGGCCAACGCCTCGGTGGTGACGGCCTCCTCCTACGTCTGGCAGGACGCCGAGTGGATGGCCTCGCGCGGGGCCCTCCCGGCGCACCAGGCCCCCTTCTCGGTGTACGAGCTGCACCTGGCGTCGTGGCGGCCCGGCCTGTCCTACCGGCAGTTGGCCGAGCAGCTCCCGGCGTACGTCACGGAGCTGGGCTTCACCCACGTGGAGCTGATGCCGGTCGCCGAGCACCCCTTCGGCGGCTCGTGGGGCTACCAGGTCACCGGCTTCTACGCGCCGACCTCCCGGATGGGCACCCCGGACGACTTCCGCTTCCTGGTGGACTCGCTCCACCGGGCCGGGATCGGGGTGATCGTCGACTGGGTGCCGGCGCACTTCCCGCGCGACGAGTGGGCCCTGGCGGAGTTCGACGGGCGCCCGCTGTACGAGCACCACGACCCGCAGCGGGCCGCGCATCCGGACTGGGGGACCCTGGAGTTCGACTACGGGCGCCGCGAGGTCAGGAACTTCCTCGTCGCCAACGCCGTCTACTGGTGCGAGGAGTTCCACGTCGACGGGCTGCGCGTGGACGCGGTGGCCTCGATGCTCTACCTCGACTACTCGCGCGGCGAGGGCGAGTGGACGCCGAACGAGCACGGCGGGCGGGAGAACCTGGACGCGGTGGCGCTGCTCCAGGAGATGAACGCCACCGTCTACCGGCGCTGCCCGGGCGTGGTGACGATCGCCGAGGAGTCCACCGCGTGGCCGGGCGTCACCCGGCCCACCGACGCGGGCGGTCTGGGCTTCGGCCTGAAGTGGAACATGGGCTGGATGCACGACACCCTGCGCTACGCGTCGAAGGAGTCGGTGCACCGCAAGTACCACCACCACGACATGACCTTCGGGATGGTCTACGCGTTCAGCGAGAACTACGTGCTGCCGATCTCGCACGACGAGGTGGTGCACGGCAAGGGCTCGCTGGTGTCGAAGATGCCCGGGGACTGGTGGCAGCAGCGGGCCGCGCACCGGGCGTACCTGGGCTTCATGTGGGCCCACCCGGGCAAGCAGCTGCTCTTCATGGGGCAGGAGTTCGCGCAGGGCTCGGAGTGGTCCGAGATGTACGGGCCGGACTGGTGGCTGCTGGACTCCTCGTACGCCGCGGCCGGCGACCACCGGGGCGTACGCAGCCTCGTGGGCGATCTGAACCGCACCTACCGGGCGGCGCCCGCCCTGTGGGAGCGGGACACCGTGCCGGAGGGCTTCGCGTGGGGGGAGGGCGACGCGGCGGAGGACAACGTCTTCGCCTTCCTGCGGTTCGCGCAGGACGGCTCGCAGCTGCTGTGCGTCTCGAACTTCTCGCCGGTGGTCCGGCACGGGTACCGGATCGGGGTCCCGGAGGAGGTGCCGGCGTGGCGGGAGGTGCTCAACACCGACCAGCAGCTCTACGGCGGCAGCGGCGTCCACCACGCGCGGCCGGCGCGGCCCGAGCCGGTGCCCTCGCAGGGGCGGGCGGCGAGCCTGCGCCTGACCCTCCCGCCGCTGGCGACGGTCTGGTTCAGGCCCGCGCCGTAGCCGCGGCGGCGGCGGTCGGGACCGCCGGGGCCAGGTGCTCCTCCAGTTCCTGGAGGAGCCGGCGCTTGGCCCGGGCCCCGACCAGCTGCCGGACGGGTTCGCCGTCCCGGAAGACGAGCAGGGTCGGCATGGACAGCACCCCGTAGCGCGCGAGCGTGGCGGGGTTTCGGTCCGCGTCGATCTGGACGACCTTGAGCCGGTCGGCCTCCTCGGCGGCGACCGCGGACAGGACCGGGGCGAGCTGGCGGCACGGGCCGCACCAGTCGGCGGTGAACTCCACCAGGACGGGCCGGCCCCGCTCGCCGAGCACCTCCGCCTCGAAGTCCGCGTCGGTCACTTCGGCCACACCGTGTGCCTTCATCGTTGCTTCCCCTCTCTCCTCGACCGGTTCAACCGGTCATCTCACATCTGGGCCGTGCCGCTTCGGCGTCGGCGAGCTGGCTCGCCACGTGGTCCCGTACGTCGGTGAGCCGGCCGATCAGGCCCTCCAGCTCGGCGAGCTTGCGCCGGTAGACGGCGAGCGAGGCCGGGCAGGAGTCGCCGGCCGGGTGCCCGGCGCGCAGGCACTCGACGAACGGGCGGGTCTCCTCCAGGTCGAAGCCGAAGTCCTGGAGCGTGCGGATCTGGCGGAGCAGCCGCAGGTCGTCCTCGCCGTAGGTGCGGTGGCCGTTGCCGTCGCGCCGCGCGGGCAGCAGGCCCCGGGACTCGTAGTACCGGAGCGTCCGCGTGCTGGTGCCGGCCCGCTCGGCCAGTTCGCCGATTCGCATGGGCCGACCGTAAGCCTTGACGTCGGCGTCAAGGCAAGGAGTCGGGGGGAGGCCCTCACCACCCCCGTGAGCGAGGGCCTCCCTCCGGGAGTACGTACCGGCCGGGTGGCCGGTTCGCGATGATCCGGATCATGTGAGGCGGATCACGCACGGGGGTACCCCGCGGGGCGGCCGGAAACGTACGCTAGGAAGTGGATCACGGATCGATCCGATTACCGGACAGTCGCAGAGAAAGCGGACCAAAGCCCTTAACTCCATAGGACTTTCCTACGAGTTATGGGCTTGTTTGTTTGGTCTGTAGTCGCCACGCCTCGGCCACTCCTACGGTGTGGCGTGTGCACTCCAGCCCACCTTTCAATGCCCCCGCCGCGCGTCGTCTCCGCGCGGCCCTGGGCATGGCTCCCGGTCATGTCGCCTATGGCCTGCGCGCCCAGTACGGACTGCTCGTCACCCCCGAGACCGTGACGGCGTGGGAGCGTGGCGAGATTTCGCCCTCCTCCACCGAGCTCACGGCCCTCGCGGGCGTGCTCTGGTGCTCCCCCAGCGAGCTCCTGGCCGAGCCGGTCACTTTGCGCGAGCACCGCATGGCCAGGGGGCTGGCCGCCGACGACCTGGCCCGGCGGGTCGGTGTGGAGACGGGCTCATACCAGAAGATGGAGGACTCCGGCCGCTGGAAGGGCAACGAGCGGCAGTCCGCCGCGCTGGCCACGGCCCTGGGGCTGACCCTGGCCCAGTTCGTGACCGCGACCGGCAAGCACGAGGAGCTGGCCGATCTGCTGCGCAGCGGGGTGACCACGCGCTGGCAGGCGTACGTGAAGCCGCTGGCCAAGCTGCTGCCGGTGCCCAAGGCGCACCTGGAGCGGGTGCTGGAGCAGCTCCACGGGGAGTACCAGTCGAGGATGGTGGCGACCCTCGGATGGGGCGGCGCCGAGGGCGAGGCCGGCAGCGGCGACTCGGGGCGCGAGTACCTCGCGGACATCGTGGACCGCTTCTGGTCCCTCGCGGGCGGTGCGGCGTAGGACACATTTCCACCGCGGGCCCCCTACCGGAACGGCCCCGACCGCGTCCACGGCAGGACGCGGCCGGGGCCGTTCGACGTTCGGATTCAGGGCGGTGGTCCCGCCCCCGCGGGCCGGTGGACCTTTCCGGTCACAGCACTAGTCGACGGGCGCGTGGAGCACGGTCGCGCGGACGCCGTCGCGCTCGAGGTCCGCGCGCAGCCGGTCCGCCACCGCGCGGTCGGCCACCAGGACGGTCGGCGGGGTGGCGCAGGAGGCGATGGCCTTCTTCAGGTGCTCGAGCGAGGGCGCGTAGTCCCTCGCCGCGTCCCTGTCCTTCGCCGCGTCCTTCTCGTCCGCGGGCCCGCCCGTCTTGACCCGGACGGTCTCGTACAGCCCCACCATGTCGCCCGCCCGGTGGGTGAGGAGCTGGGCGAGGAAGGTGGACTGCAGGTTCATGTACGGGTCGTTGGAGTACAGGGCGATCAGCGGCGGGGCGGCCCGGTCGAGGTCGCGCCCGGCGAGGGCCTCGGTCGCCGGGCCCAGGTCGGTCTTGGGGCCGCCCTTGGCCCACAGGAGCATCGGGTTGCCGTACCAGGCGGAGGGGTGGCTCCACCCCGACGGGACCCCGAACTGCACGTTGCCGAAGAGGGCGAGCGCGGCGGCGGTCGCGAGGCCGGAGCGCAGCAGTGTTCCGCCCCGGCGGCTCCACACGGAGCCGCGCGCCGTACGGGCGGCGGGCAGCAGCGCCAGCCCGACCAGGCCCAGCGAGATCAGGGCGATCACCAGGCCGGCGGCGGCCAGCTTCTCGAAGTAGTACGAGAAGTGGCCGATGGTGTGCTTCTGCCAGGCCCCGAAGAGGCCGATCACGGTGGCCGCGCCCAGGACGAGGGCCAGCACCATCCGGCCGGTGCCCGTCTTGCGGTTCGCCGGCAGGGAGGCGGCCAGTACGGCCAGCAGGGCGCATCCGATGAGGACCGGGCGGTCGGGGACGACCATCGGGCCGGGCAGGTTCGAGGTCTTGGAGACGTCCAGCTTGGTCAGCACGGAGAAGAGGCTGGGCAGTCCGGCGACGACCGCGCCGGCGGCCAGGAACACCAGGAGCGGGATCCTGCGGCGGGCGAACCGCCGCCGGTGGACGATCAGGACGGCGGCCAGGGCGAGGCCGATGAGGGCGCCGTAGAGGTTGTAGACGAAGGTCACGGCCACCAGCGCGGCCACGGCGACGACCGCGAACTCGGCCCGGCCCATCGCGGGCCGCACCAGCAGGGCCAGCCCGACGGTGAGGAAGAGGAGGCCGGCGGTCTCGGAGTCGAAGCCCCGCTCGACCAGTTCCGCCATCGAGCCGGAGAGCATCACCGCCATCACGGTGGCGCAGACCGCCGCCGCGCGCCACCCGCGCAGGCGCGGGCCGCCGATCCAGCGGGCGGCCCAGACGAGGGCGGCGCAGAGCAGGGCGTAGCCGCCGATGACGTACAGGAGGTAGCGGTTCATCATCTCGACGCCGGGGCCGCCGTCGGTGGAGGACTTCACGAGGACGTCGATCCAGGCCAGCAGGAAGTGGGTGCCCTGCGGGTAGACGGCCTCGGACGGGGTCATCATGTACGTCCTGGCGGCCTCCTGGTGGAGGAAGGCGTAGCCGCCGACGTGGTGGATGCCGTCGAAGTACGAGAAGTGCCCCAGCCGGTCCTCGGACGTGATGAAGAGGGCCAGCCGTTCGGTGACGGACTTCCCGATGAGCGGGTGGTGCATGTAGTGCCAGACCACCGCCGCGGTGCCGGCGACCAGTGCGTCGGAGCCGCGCAGCCGCAGGGGGATGCGGGGGCGCCGGCCGGACAGCCAGCCGGCGAGGGACACGACGCTCAGCAGGAGGCCCGCTCCGGGGACGGGTGCCAGGCCCCAGGGCCATACGGAGAAGAGCAGTCCGAAGGACATGACCGCGCCGCACAGCACGAAGGCGGCGACGACGATCCGGTCGAGCAGGCCGCCGCCGACCCGCATCAGGGAGGCGATGGCCAGGACCAGGACGGGTATGAGCACCACGTCGAGGGCGAGCGCGTCCAGGAGCAGCGGCAGCGCCCAGGACGCCGCGAGGGCCGCGCCGAGCACGGACCAGCGCCGCCGGGTTCCGCCCGGTGCCGGGTCCGGGACGTCGGCCGAGGCCGCCCGCGGGCTTTCGGGACGCGTTCTGGTCAAGAGGGCAGGGCGGTTCGCCACGGGAGACGGACACCTTCCAAGGAGCGCGCGGAACCGGAGGACGGGGCCCGGACTTCGCGGCCGGACCGGCCGCTCAACCCCCTACGGTGAGATTCTCGGATCATAGCCCGCGGACGGGGCGGGGCATGGCTGAGCCCGGCGCCGCCCCGGTGGGGGGCCGCGTCGGGCGGGTGCCGGCCGGACGGGGCGCTCACGCTCCGCCGGGGCGGTGGCGATCGGGCCGTCCGGCCCTCGGATTCGGGAGGAAGGTCCCGGCCGGGAGGGTCAGAAGACCGACTCGGCCTCGTACATGCGGTCCTCGGGGACGGTCTTCAGCTCGGTGACGGCGTCGGCCAGCGGGGCCATGACGATGTCGGTGCCGCGCAGGGCGGTCATGTTGCCGAAGTCACCGCGGTGGACGGCTTCGACCGCGTGCCAGCCGAAGCGGGTCGCGAGGACGCGGTCGTAGGCGGTGGGGGTGCCGCCGCGCTGGACGTGGCCGAGGATGACCGGGCGGGCTTCCTTGCCCAGGCGCCGCTCCAGCTCGACGGCGAGGCGGTTGCCGATGCCGGCGAAGCGCTCGTGGCCGTACTGGTCGATCGCGCCCTTCTCGTAGGGCATGGAGCCCTCGCCGGGGTGGGCGCCTTCGGCCACGCAGATGACGGCGAACTTCTTACCGCGGGCGAATCGTTCCTCCACCATCTTCACCAGGGCGTCCACCTCGAAGGGGCGCTCCGGCAGGCAGATCCCGTGGGCGCCGCCGGCCATGCCGGACTCCAGGGCGATCCAGCCCGCGTGCCGGCCCATCACCTCGACGACCATGACGCGCTGGTGGGATTCGGCGGTGGTCTTGAGGCGGTCGATGGCCTCGGTGGCGACCATGACGGCGGTGTCGAAGCCGAAGGTGCGGTCGGTGGAGGAGATGTCGTTGTCGATCGTCTTCGGCACGCCGACGACGGGCATGCCGGCGTCCGACAACATCCGGGCGGCGGTCAGGGTGCCCTCGCCGCCGATCGGGATCAGCGCGTCGATGCCGTAGAGCTTCGCCAGCTCCCGGGCGTTCTCGGCAGCCTCGTGCAGCCGGGCGCGCTCCATTCGGGCTGAACCGAGAATCGTGCCGCCGCGAGCGAGAATGCCGCTGACGGCGTTGATGTCGAGGGGGCGGTAATTGCCGTCGAGGAGGCCCTTGAAGCCGTCCTCGAAGCCGATGACCTCGTCCCCGTGCCCGACCACGGCACGGTGTACGACCGACCGGATGACAGCGTTCAGGCCCGGACAGTCGCCGCCTGCGGTGAGAACTCCGATACGCATCGTGCTGTGTCTCCTGCTCCTGGTCGTACCGGGCCGTACGCGTGCGGGCGGACAGCCGGCCGTACATATGAAGGGCTGTATGAAGGGCGTATTGATGAAGCCTGTCCGATTGTTCCACGTGTCCGGGGTGACGCGCGCTCCGTGGCACACCTCCTCCGACGTGCCGGTCAGGCCTTTCGACCCCCTCGACAGGGCCCTTTTCCCGGCGGGCGTCCTAACGATCCGCAGGGGTATTGTCAAGAGGTCAACCCCACATTAACTGGGACAACCGACTCGAATATCCGCCCCGCCGGGGCCAGAATCCTGGTGGGGCGATCCCGAGATTTCACACGATGGGACGGAGAGCACGCGTGACGCGCAGCGTGTACGTGACCGGTATCGAGCGGGGGGACGGCCGCCAGGTCGTCGAGCTGGGGATCATGGAGCTCCTGACCCGCCAGACAGGCCGGGTGGGCGTCTACCGCCCGTTGCTGCACGACGGCCCCGACCGGCTCTTCGACCTCCTGAAGGGCCGCTACCGGATCGACCAGGACGCCTCCACCGCCTACGGCATGGAGTACCACGAGGCCTCCGCCATCCTGGCCGAGAAGGGCACGGACGAGCTGGTCTCCCAGCTGGTCGGCCGCTACCAGAAGGTGGCCCGGGACTACGAGGTCATGCTGGTCCTCGGCACCGACTACGCCGACACCAACCTCCCCGACGAGCTGGCCCTCAACGCCCGCCTCGCCAACGAACTGGGCGCGCTGGTCATCCCCGTCGTGGGCGGCACCAAGCACCCGGCCGAAGCCGTGCGCGCCGAGACCCGCAACGCGTACCGCGCGTACGAGAGCCTCGGCTGCCACGTGGGCGCGATGGTCGTCAACCGGGTGGCCCCCGAGGACCGCGAGGCGATAGCCGAACGCCTGGCCGCACGGCTCCCCGTGCCCTGCTACGTCCTGCCGGAGGACAAGCACCTGTCCGCCCCGACGGTCGCCCAGATCACGCAGGCGCTCGGCGGCGAGGTGCTCCTCGGCGACGAGGCCGGGCTCGCCCGCGACGCCCTGGACTTCGTCTTCGGCGGGGCGATGCTGCCCAACTTCCTCAACGCCCTGACCCCCGGCTGTCTGGTCGTCACCCCCGGGGACCGCTCCGACCTGGTCATCGGCGCGCTGGCCGCGCACACCTCCGGCACCCCGCCGATCGCCGGCGTACTGCTGACGCTGAACGAGCGCCCGGGCAAGGACATCCTGACGCTGGCCTCGAAGCTGGCACCCGGCACGCCGGTCGTCTCGGTGGCCGGCAACAGCTTCCCGACCGCCGCCGAACTCTTCTCGCTGCAGAGCCGGCTGAACTCCGCGACCCCGCGCAAGCTGGAGACCGCGCTCGGCCTGTTCGAACGCCACGTGGACACCGCCGAGCTGCGCGAGGTGCTCTCGGTGGCCCGCTCCGAGCGCGTCACCCCGATGATGTTCGAGAACGAGCTGCTGGAGCGGGCCCGCTCGGAGCGCCGCCGCGTGGTGCTCCCGGAGGGCACCGAGGAGCGCGTGCTGCGCGCCGCGGACGTGGTGCTGCGCCGCGGGGTCTGCGACCTCACCCTGCTGGGCGAGGAGCCGGCGATCCTGAAGAAGGCCGCCGACCTGGGCATCGACATCTCGGCCGCGCAGCTCATCGACCCGTCGACCTCCCCGCTGCGGGAACGGTTCGCCGAGTACTACGCCAAGGCCCGCGCCCACAAGGGCATGACGGTCGAGCTGGCCAACGACGTGGTCACCGACGTCAACTACTTCGGCACCCTGATGGTCCAGGAGGGCCTGGCCGACGGCATGGTCTCCGGCTCGGTGCACTCCACCGCCGCCACCATCCGCCCGGCCTTCGAGATCATCAAGACCAAGCCCGACGCCTCCATCGTCTCCTCGGTCTTCTTCATGTGCCTGGCCGACAGGGTCCTCGCGTACGGCGACTGCGCCGTCAACCCGGACCCCAACGCCGAGCAGCTCGCCGACATCGCCATCCAGTCGGCGACCACCGCGGCCGCCTTCGGGCTGGAGCCGCGGATCGCGATGCTCTCGTACTCGACCGGCACCTCCGGTTCGGGCGCGGACGTGGACAAGGTCCGCAAGGCCACCGAGATCGTCCGCGGGCTCCGTCCCGACCTGCTGATCGAGGGTCCGATCCAGTACGACGCCGCCGTGGAGCCCTCGGTCGCCGCGACCAAGCTGCCCGAGTCCGAGGTGGCCGGCCGCGCGACGGTGCTGATCTTCCCGGACCTCAACACCGGCAACAACACGTACAAGGCCGTACAGCGCTCGGCCGGCGCGGTGGCGGTCGGCCCGGTCCTGCAGGGGCTCCGCAAGCCCGTCAACGACCTCTCCCGCGGCGCGCTGGTCCAGGACATCGTCACCACCGTGGCCATCACCGCCATCCAGGCGCAGGGCGCACCGGCCCCCACCGCCTGACCCCGCCCCCGCCGAGCCGGCGGCACTGGCCCCCCCCTCTCCCGTCTCCTATTCACCTCTCCCCCGGGTCCCCCGGCCCCCGGCCCCCAGCCACGCAGAAGACCGGCGAGGCCGATGAGGCCGAGCGGTCCGCGCCACCCGTTCGGGCTGCGTCCCCCGGTCACATCAGACGGGAACGCGACGGCGTCGGTACCCTCCCCGGCATGACGTCACCCGACGACGCCCGGAAAGGGGTTCCGTGTCGGATCCGATGACCGTGCTGGCCATGACGGGGGCGACGACCGTCGTGGCGGCCATGGCCACCAGCGCCTGGGACGGCACCCGGGAGCGCGTCGTCGAGCTCTTCCGCCGCCGTGGCGACGAGCGGTCCACCGCGCTGGCGGCCCAGTTGGACGGCGATGCGGAACTGATCGCGGGCGAGGGCGAGGACACCGACGGCGTACGCGAAGACCTCGTACGCCCCTGGGCGCGCCGGATCGGCGCCCTGCTCCGCGAACACCCGGAGGCCGCGGACGAGCTGCGCGCCCTGATCGAGGAGGTCTCCGTGCCCCCGGCCGCCCAACAGTGGTCGCAGCACATCACCGCGCACGCCGGCGGCGCCGCCTTCGGCGCCCAGGGACCCGGCAGCAGCGTGCACGTGCACCATCACCGGCCGGCCGCCGGCGAATACCCCGCCCCCGCATGAGCGAGCCCGACCCGTCGGCGCGTCAGCACGTCACCGCGGAAGGGGGCTTCGCGTACGGCGTGGTCGGGGCCGACCTCCACGTGTACGCGGACGGGCTGCCCTCCTACGTCCTGGAGGAGTGGCTCCCCCCGCCCGAGTCGGACCCGGAATGGCTGCGGGAGCTGCCCAGCCGCCTGCTCAGCGCCCGGCACGAGATCGTCCCCTTCACCGGCCGCGCCGACGAGCTCGCCGAGCTCCGCGCGTGGCGCGGCGCCACCGGCCGACGGCTCGCCGTCCGCTGGCTGCACGGGCCCGGCGGCCAGGGCAAGAGCCGCCTCGCGGCGGCGTTCGCCCGGGACAGCGTCGCCGAAGGGTGGAAGGTCGTCAGGACCGTGCACGCCCCCGGCAACGTGCTCCCGGGCGGCGCCGGCGGCGACCTGCGGGCCGTGGGCGCCGCCGGGGTGCTGCTGGTCGTCGACTACGCCGACCACTGGCCGCTCCCCCACCTCACCTGGCTGCTGAGCAACCGGCTGCTCCACCGCCTCGACCGGCCGACCCGGGTGCTGCTGGTGGCCCGGGGCACGGACCAGTGGCCGGCCGTGCAGGCCGCCCTGCACGACTCCCAGGCGGCCACCTCCGTCCAGGCCCTGGAGCCCCTGCCGGAGCGCGGCGGCGAACGGGCCGGGATGTTCGAGGCCGCCCTTGACACCTTCGCGGCCTGCCTCGGAGCCGCCCCGGGCGCGCCGGACGGTTCACGGGTTCCCCCGCCGTTACGGGTGCCCGCGCCGTTACGGGTTGCCCCGCCGGTTTCCCTGGACGGGCCGGAGTTCGGGCTGACGCTGGCCGTCCACATGGCCGCCCTGGTCGCCGTGGACGCCCACCTCCACGGCCGCCCGCGCCCACCGACGCCGTCGGCCTGGTCACGTACCTCCTCAACCGCGAACAGGCCCACTGGGCCCGGATCCACACCCAGGACGCGGGCCGCGCGGCGGCCGCCGCGGGGCGCACGTACACGACCCCGCCGCAGGTGATGAACCGCGCCGTGTTCGCGGCCGCTCTGACGGGGACCGTGCACCGGGCGACCGGCCGCAGCGTCGTCGACCGGGTGACCGGAAGCCCGCCCGCCGCACCGCACCCCGCCGAGCGCGTCCTCGCCGACCACGGCGTCTGCTACCCGCCCTCCGGATCCGGGCCCTCCGGATCCGGGCCCGCTGCCGTCCTCGAACCCTTGCTGCCCGACCGGCTCGCCGAGGACTTCCTCGCCCTCACCCTTCCCGGCCACCGCGCGCAGAGCGTCTACCCGCCGTCCTCCTGGGCCCCGGAGGCGCTCGGCCGCCTCCTGCTGCCCGGCGGCGACGGGCGGCCGGCGTCGTGGACGCCCCGCGCGCTGATCTTCCTGGCCGCGTCCGCCGAACGCTGGCGGCACATGCGCCACGACCACCTGTACCCGCTGCTGCGGCGGGCACCGTGGCTCGCCGTCGCCGCCGGCGGACGGGCACTCGGCGCGGTCGCCGCGCTCGACGACATCGACATGGGGCTCCTCGAGGCGATCGAGGCCCGTCTGCCCGAACGCGAGCACCCCGACCTCGACCCGGCCCGCGCGGTCCTGGTGGAACGGCTCGCCCGGCACTGGCTGGCGGCCACGGACGACCCGGACCGGCACGCCTTCGTCCACGTCCAGCTGGCGAACGCCCTGCGCGGCGCCGGGCGGTACGAGGAGCTCACCACTCGACGGTGCGGGTCGTCGCGCTCCTGGAGCGATTGGAGGCCGAGCGGCCCGGCTCGCAGACCGCGCACCTGGGCGTGGCGTACGCCAACCTGTTCACCAGCCACACGAGTCTGGGCCGGCCGCAGGCGGCCGTCGAAGCGGCGGGGCGGGCCGTGCACTTCGAGCGCCTCCTGGCCGATTCCGACCCGCAGGGCCGGTCCGCCGGACTCGGCCCCGACGGCCGACAGGCCCGGTACGCCCTCGCCCTCTGCGACCACGGGCAGGCCCTCGCCACCGCCGGGCGGTGGGCGGACGGGTTCCGCGCCCATGCCACGGCGCTCGACGTGCTCGTCCTGCTCGCCGAGCAGGACACCGAGCGGCACCGCAACGACCTCGGCGCGACCCTCCTCAACATCGGCGCCGACCTCTCCGCTTCAGGGCGCGGAGGCGCCGCGGTCGCGGCGACGGAGGGAGCGGTGCACCTCCTCGGGCCCCGGACGGCCGTCGGCGACCCGCCCAACGATCCCAACGATCCCGACCATCCCGGGACTTACGCACTGGCCCTGTCCAACCTCTCCGGCCTCCTGCTCACCTGGCGCCACGCCCTCCCCGTCGGTACCGACTGGCGCAGCCGGGCCCTCGACGCGAGCACCCGGGCGGTCAAGATCAACCGGCATCGTGCCGGGGCGAACCCGGACGCGCTGGCCCCCTCGCTGGAACAGTCCCTGCGGACCCACGCCGGCGCCCTGGAAGCGAAGGGCCGCGCCGCGGAGGCACGTGCGGTCCGCGCCGAGGCCGACGAGCTGCGCAGCCGCATGCGACCACCGCCCGACGTGAGCGACGTGAGCGACGTGCCCCGGGCGGACCTCATGGCGGCGGATGACGACCCCGGCTCGTACCGCGAGGACGTGGTCCGCACCCTCGGGCTCCTGGCGCGGTTCCACGAGGAGACGGGTGTGGCGGAGAGGGCGAGCGCGGTGCGCCGGGAGATCCGCCGACACCGCCCACCCTGGCGGTGGCTCGTCCGCCCGACGCGCCGCGGAGCCCCCTGAGAAGCCCGGCAGCGGGCCGACGCCAGGGCGAAGGCGCCAGGGACGAAGGCGCGCGGGCGAAGGCGCCGGCGTCGGCCGGGAACGAGAGGCGCCGCAGCCCCGGCCGGAAGGAAGGGAACGTCCCGGGGACGGACCTCCGGACGGAGCCCCATGGCCGGGACCCCGTCGGTCCCGAGCCGGGACCGGTACCAGGGAGCCGCCTCGACCAGGCGGTTGAGAGTCCCGGGTCCGGGGTGGCAATCGGCTGCCGGTGGGGCGGCGCCACCGCATGTGGCGCACGCGGCCGTGCTCGATCGCGGACCGGAGCACGTCGTTCGCGTCGTACCCCCGCGCCGGTTCCACCAGGAAGCCGGCTTCCTCGACCTGATGGGAGGCGATGGCCGGGCACCGTGCCGGCCACCGCGCGTCGCCGGACTCGACCTCGATGTAGAGCTCGGCGTCGCCGTCAACGGCTCGCAGGCGCCAGTGACGTAGACGGTCGGCAGCCGCCGGTCGAACCCGTACGGGTTCAGCGCTTCGACGGCCTTGCCGGGGTGCCGGGCGAGCACTTCGGGCCGCCCGGGGTTCCCGGTGACGACCGTGCGCCCGCGCACCTCGGCGGGCAGCAGCGCCAGCGAGGACTGGGAGGACACCGCGATACGCGTCGCGGAACTCGCGAGCCTGCGGTTGGCCAGGCCCAGCCGGACCGTCTGCTCGTGCAGGACCAGCGTTCGACGAGCGACGGATCTTCCCCGTGGGCCTTGCGCCCTCGGGCGAGTGGGTGGGCTGCAGTCTGTTGCACATAACTTGCCCGGTGTAAGGCGAGGGCGCCCGCCGTCTCCGTGGCCGCTCGGTCCGAGGACCCGTCAGCGTCCCGCTCGGCAGCGGCCGGTGGCGCGGATCGCGCCCGCTCCCCCGCCCGACTCCGCTCGGTCCGAGCGCGATGAAGATCAATCGCAAGTCGGCGCACTAGGGTCGGAGACATGACGCCACCACCCCTTGCCGGCAGTGCCTTCGACTCGCTCCGCCTCGACGCCGTATCCGACCAGGAGGCGCTGCGCCGGGCCTACGCACTCCCCGGCGACGCGGCCGTGCGCAAGCAGATGACCGAACTCACCGAGCAGACCCAGCGGCTGATCGCCTGCTCGTCCCTGGTCCTGGTCGCCAGCGCGGACGCCGAGGGCAACTGCGACGTCTCCCCGCGCGGCGGCCCCGCCGGGTTCGTCGCCGTCTTGGACGCACGGACCGTGGCGATACCGGACGCGACCGGCAACAAGCGTCTGGACACCCTGCAGAACGTCATCGCCACCGGACGGGCCGGGCTGCTCTTCGTCATCCCGGGACGCACCACGACGCTCCGGGTGAACGGCCGGGCCTGCGTCTCCACCCGCCCGGAGCTGCTGTCGCAGCTGACCGCCGTGGGCAAGCCGCCGGCCAGTGCGCTGGTGGTGGGGGTCGAGGAGGTCTACCCGCACTGCCCCAAGTCGCTCCTGCGCAGCGGGGCCTGGAAGCCGGAGCAGTGGCTGCCGGCGGACGCCCAGCCGGCCTCGGCCGAGGTGACGCTGGCCCAGCTGCGGATGCCGGAACTGACGCTCGCCGACATCGAGCAGGCGGAGGCGGACTCGCTGAAGTACCGGTACGAGTAACGGGCTGCACGGGCCTGACATGCTGCGGGTCACCCGCTCACCGGCTCACCGGCTCACCGGGTCTCTGGTGACCGGACAGGTCCGCGCGTACGACCTCCTGCGGATGTCAGGCCGCGAGGGCCGGCCGTGCCGTGTGGGCGCGAGCGACCGGACGCTATGCCGCGGGCGGGCAGGGGCAGCCGGGCCCGAAAACCCCGGCCCCGTGCCCGCCGGAACGGTGCGTCAGACCATGGAGAGCCGGTCCACCAGCAGTTCCACCCGCTGCCCGGTGTGCTCCGGCGGCAGTCGTCCGGACCTGGTCAAAGTGGCCAGCCCGTGCAGGGCCGCCCAGAACGTCTCGGTGAACAGCCCCGGGTCGACGCCGTCCCCGGCGACCTCGCCGAGGCACCCCAGCAGCGCGGCGAACGCGTCCTTGAGGGGTTCCGGGGTGTCCTCCCGTGCATACGGGAGACCGCCGTCGAGCTGGAAGATGGCGTCGTAGACCGCCGGGTTGCGTGCGGCGAAGTCGAGGTAGGCGCGGGCCAGGGCGTACACCCGCTCGCGCGGGCCGTCCGCCGCGGCGGTCGCGGCGCGCACCGCCGCGGCCAGCTCGGCGGCGCCCTCCAGGGCGACGGCACCGATGATCTCCCGTTTGCCGCGGAAGTGGCTGTAGAGGACGGGCTGGCTGTACTCGATGCGCTCGGCGAGCCGACGGGTGGTGACCGCGTCCCAGCCCTGCTGCTCGGCGAGTTCGCGGGCCGTCGCCACGATGAGGCGTTCGCGCTCCGCCCGTTCGCGCTGCTTGCGTTCCTGTACCGACATGATTCGATCCTAGCACCGCTAGACAATCAAGCGGCAGTAGTACTAGCGTTGCCCCATCACCTAGCAACGCTAGATATCGAGAGGGTCATCATGCTCAACGCACTCGAGGTCGTCACCACCGTGGTCGTCGGAGTGATGGTGGGGGTGGAGTTCTCCGTCGCCTTCGTCATGAACCCGATTCTCAACGCCCTCCCGGAGGACAGCGGCCAACTCGGCCACGCCCACGGGGGCCGGATGCTCGGCGCCGTGATGCCGGTCTGGTACATCGGCTCGCTCGCCCTCGTCGCGGCCTGGGCCATAGCCGGATGGCACCACCACGGCACGGGCCTCGTCGTCACCGCCGGCGCGCTGCTGCTCCTCAGCGTGGTCATGTCGCTCCTGCTGCTCGTCCCGATCAACAACCGGAACAAGACGTGGACCCCCGAGAACCGGCCCGCGGACTGGAAGAAGCAGGTACACCGCTGGGAACGCTTCCACTACGCCCGCGTCGCCGTCATCGTCGCCGCCTTCACCCTGCTCGTCGCCGCCCTCGCCTGATCTCGCGGGCCGACACCGCGCGGGCCGCGCCGGCCATGTCGGCCGCCTCCGCGCGGCCTGATCAGGCCCCACACGACTCGGCAAGCTCCACGCTCACCAAGCTCACCACTCTGACGAGACTCGCAAGGAGAAGAACAGTGTCGCTGAAGAAGATCAACACCGTCCTGGCCGCCACCTTCATCCTCTTCATCCTCTGGTTCGGGACGGAGTACATCCTGAGCCCGGAGACGATGGCACCGGGCTACGGCCTCCCGAGCTGGCCGTCCGGCGACGGCGACGGCTTCCTGATCGTCAAGGGAATCCGCGACATCGTCCTGGCCCTGGTCCTGGGCATCCTGCTGGCGACGGGTCACCGCCGGGCGCTGGGCTGGGTGCTGCTGGTGGAGGCCCTCGCCGCGTACGGCGACATGACCAATGTGCTGGCCCACCACGGCTCCGCGGCCACCGCGCTCGGCGTCCACGGCCTGACCGCGACGCTGATGGTGGTCAACGGCCTGCTCATCATGCGAGAGACCCGCAAGGCCGTGACCGTGGCCGCGGCCGCTCCGGCAACGCCCGCCACGCAGCCCGCCTGACGCCACCGCGGCCCGCGTCGGTGCTCGCGAAGGGCGGGGCCACGGGTGATCCCGCCGTACGCCGATTGTCAGAGGCTGTTGGCAGGATCTGCGTCGTGAACGTCATCCGTACCACCCCACCACGGCCGTTCGACGTGGCCGCGGCCTTCCCCCGGCTGGCCCCGCTGGCACGCACGACGACCCGGCTGCATCCCCGCCCCGGTTCTCCTTCGCCGTACGACAGCTCGGCCGGTGGGCCGCTGCTGTGGCCCAGTGAGCAGCCATGGCTGTACTGCGACGCACGAGGGTCCGGTCTCCCCCCTCCTGCCGGTGGCCCAGCTGTACGTGCGCGACGTTCCCCAGCTACGGCCGCCCGGACGGACAGACCTGCTCCAGGTGCTGTGGTGCCCCTCGGAGCACCCGCCGGAACACAAGCCTCCGACCGAACTGTTCTGGCGAACCGCCGCCGACGTCACCCATGTCCTCGCCTCGCCGACCACACCGTCCGAGGCGCAGTACGGCTACGCGCCGGAGCCGTGCGTGCTCGCACCGGAGCAAGTCACCGAGTACCCCAACTTCCTTGAGTTGGACGAGGAGTTGCAGCGGCAGCTGAGCGACTGGAGCGCGTGGCAGGCGGCCGGCGTCGCGATGGACGATTCCTACGAGCCCGCCCCGCAGGAGTTCTACATGGACGAGCTGTCCGTTGCCCCCGGCTGGAAGGTCGGCGGCTGGCCGCCGTGGGGCCTCACCGATCCCATCGCCCGGTTCTGCATCAACTGTGGCGCGGCGATGAACCCGCTGCTGACCATCGCCTCGAACGAATCTCGCGACTACAGAAGGGGCTGGGTCCCGTACGAGGACCAGGCCATCGCCGTGATTGACAGCGACAACGTGGCGAACCCGCCCGGGATCCAGGTTTCCGACGCGAACAATCTGCAGCTCTACTCCTGCCCGACGTGCTACACGCATACCGATCTGATCCAATAGGCCATTGCCATTGCCAACAAGGGCCGCCGCCGCCCGGCCCTCACGGGCAAGCCGATCGCCGATGCGCGCGCCGCGTACCCGGACGGCCGGTCCATCGCAGCCCTGGCCCGCGAGCACGACGTCAGCCGATGCTGACGGTGATCTCGGGGAGCGGTATGTCGGAAAGGTTCAGCTGGAGCCCGGTCAGGGTCAGGTAGGTCTGCGAGTCGGTCAAGGTGGAAGTGGTGGACGGCGCCTGGGTCTTCCCGCGCGTGCTCACCAGCAGGTACCAGCCCCCGCGCTTGTAGCTGCGGGAGTCGTCGGGACGGTCGCCGTTCGGGTTCAGCGTCCAGCCCTGACGCTCCAGGTCGACGCAGATCGCGTTCATCTCCGACTGTGCGGCGGCCTTCTCGCGGACGGCCATCCAGCCCGTCCTGTCCGAGTCGGCGCCGGCCGCGACGGTCGGGCGGCCCTGCGCCGGGTCGAGGCCCGCCGCGCTGACCGCGGTCCGGATCACCTCGTCCACGGCGTCCCGTGTGAGGGGCGGCGACGTGGACTCCGGTGTGGGCGCCGCCGTGGATGGGAACGGCGTGGATGGGGACGGCGTGGGTGCGGGCGCGCCCAGGTGGATGCGCCCGTCGACTATCTGGATGTGGTCCGGCAGGGCCAAGGCGGCCAGACTCACGATCAAGGCCGTGGCCAGCCCGATCCACACGCTCTTCAACATTGCGTTCAACGCGAAACTCCCCCCGAGTGATCATTCAGAGGGAGTCTCACACATACTGCTCGGCGCCCAGCAGCCCTTACGACGTGGTGCGCGATAGGGTGCCCGGCCGGTAACCGGTCCTGCTGTGCGCGTGGTCGCAGCGGGCCATTGAGATACTTCGGCCCATGGATACGAGTGCGGGGGCGGACGGGATACGGCCGGGCCGTCCCGTGGAATGGGCGCTGCGTTCCGCAGAGCCGACGGATGTCGAGGCGATCGCAGAGCTGCGGGCAACGGTGATGCGCCCGGACCTGGAGCGGCTGGGACGGTTCGACGAGCATCGGGTCCGGCAACGGCTGCGGGATTCCTTCTCCCCCCAGCACACGTCGGTCATCGTGGCCGATGGCGCCTTCGCGGGCTGCGTCACTGTGCGCCCCGCCGAGGACGGGCGGTGGCTGGAGAATTTCTATCTCACTCCGGCCCTCCAGGGCCGGGGGCTCGGATCGGCTGTGCTGCGAACACTGCTGGAACGGATCGATGCCGGCGGCGTGCCCGTTCGCCTGAATGTCCTGCAGGGCAGCGCCGCCCGGCGGCTGTACGAGCGCCACGGGTTCACCGTGGAGGTCCAGGACCCGATCGACGTCTACATGGTGCGACGGCCGGGTGCGGGCACCCTCTGAACTTGAAAGGCGGATGCTGGTCACCCTGGTGCACCTGCGCACCAGGCCTCCCCCACGCCGCGCTGGCCGAGCTGTAGAGCGCGGCCCGTTCCACCATCTCCCGGGCCATCGGCGAGATCCGCCCGCTCCTGGCCGGCCGCGGCTTCGCCGTCCCCGACAGCCCCGGCCTGCGGCTGCGCACCCTGGCCGACGACTTCCCCGAGCAGGTCAGCGCCCCGCCGAAGAAGCCGGAGCGGGGTGACTCGCTCAGCGAGGAGTACGCCTGGCGTGAGCACCGCCGCCGACAGTCCTCGGCTCGGATTTGTGTCGAGCACGCTCACGCCGAACTGCGGCAGTGGCGTCCGCTCCAGCGCTACACCGGCCGACGCGAGGACTACGCCGAGACGGATCAGCGCCTAGCCGACCCGCCAGGGCAGCACACCCCGACCTCAATCGCGGACCGGCTCGCCAAGGGGCGGGGCCCGTACTTCCGCTCGCGGGGGCCCCTACTCCTGCGTGGGGCTCACTCAACGCAGCCGGAGCACGCCGCTGACGCCGGCGTGGTCGGAGGGCCACAGTCCTGACGGAGTGCGGTCGCCCTGCGCGTCGCCCACCCGGTCGGCCGCCAGTGCGGTGACCTTGCCGCGGAAGAGCACGTAGTCGATGCGCTGGGTGAGGTTGGAGGTGGGATTGCGCAGGTCGGGGGCCTGGCAGCAGGTGAAGCCGGGGTTGCGGTGGCGGGTGGCGGTCCAGGCGTCGGTGAATCCGGCGGCCAGGAGGCGGTTGTGGCTCTGCGTGTTGGTTCCCGGTGTCGCGCCGACTCCGCCGGCCGCCGAGTTGAGGTCGCCGAGCAGCACGGTGGCGAGCGTGGTGTTCAGCGGGCCTGCGAGGAGTTCACCGGTCTGTGCTTCCTGGACGGCGGGGGCGGCGGGTTCGAGATGGGTGGTCACCACTCGGGTGGTACGGCCGCGCAGCGAGATGTACACTGGTAGGGTGGTCGGAGGCGTCAGATGTGTATGAGAGACGGGCCGGGGAGCCTCGGCGGGGGCGCTCTGCGGCGTGCCGGTCTCGGGAGCGGCGGCATCGGCCGCCGCGGGCGGCCGGCGCCTGCCCGTGCCGCCGGGGTTGTCGGCCTTGCGGCGGCGGGCCTCCACGAAGAAGGTCGCCACCAGGCTCAGTACGAAGCCCAGGGCCCCCGCCATGACCAGGTACTGGATCCGGGTCTTGGTCTGGGGCTCCGGCTTCTGAGGCGGGACGATCGTCGCCATGCGGATCATGGCCTCCGGTGCGACCGCCTGCTGGGACTGGAACTCCTGGAGCCGCTTCTCGGCGTAGGCGGTGAAGATCTGGTCCGACTTCAGGACGGCGGCCGGGTCGGTCCCCGTGACGCTCAGCCACATGAAGGGCCCCTGGGCGTTGTCGGCGATCTTCGCCTCGTACGTTCCGGTGAGGCCCTGGGACTTGAGGGCCGCCTTGGAGTCGTCGGAGTTGAGGTTGCGGGCGAGGCCGTCCGCCATTCCGGTGAGCGAGGCCTGGGTGCTCAGGAAGGGGTTGCCGTCGAAGGCCACCGTGGCCTTCTTCGAGTTCAGCAGCGTCACGGTGCTCTGCGACAGGTACTCCACCGGGACCATCAGGTACACGCCGGTGGTCAGCGCGGCCGTGAGCAGCAGTCCGGGCAGCAGTACGTACCAGCGCCTGCGCATGACCCGCCAGATCTCCGCGAGATCCATGGTGTTCCCCCTCGCGGCGGCGTCGTGTCGTGCACGCGCCGCCGCCCTGTTCTGTGCGGTGAATACGGTTGTCGATGTGGTGCGGTGTAGCGGCCTTGTGGTGGTGCCCGGGCGCTACGGCGCCGCGGGCGCCCCCGCCGGAACCGAGTCGGTGGGCCGCGGCCGGGTCGCCGAGGTTCCGCCGTCCAGCAGGACCCGCGCGATGCGCTCGCTCGCGCGGCCGTCCCAGAGCTCGGGGCAGCGGGGCGCGGGCGGATCGTCGAGCACCCGGTTCACCGTGGCGGTGATGCGCTCCGGATCGGTGCCCGCCAGGACGTTGGTGCCCTGCTCGACGGTGATGGGGCGCTCGGTGTTCTCCCGCAGGGTCACACAGGGCACCCCGAGGGCGGTGGTCTCCTCCTGGATGCCCCCGGAGTCGGTGAGCACCACCCTGGCCGAGTCCTGCAGGGCGATGAAGTCGAGGTAACCGGCGGCCGGCACGAGCCGGATGCCGCCGGGGACCCCGATCTCGGCGAGCCGCTCGGCCGCCCGTGGGTGCACGGGCAGCAGCAGCGGACAGCGCCCGGAGATCTCGCCCAGCGCCTTCAGGAGGCCGCGCAGGGCCTCGGGATCGTCCACGTTGGCCGGCCGGTGCAGGGTGACCAGCCCGTACCCGCCGCGGGTGAGCCCGTACCGGTCCAGGACGTCGGATTCCCTGGCCCGCTCCAGATTGGCGAACAGGGTGTCGATCATGACGTTGCCGACGACGTGGATCTGATCCTCCCGGTACCCCTCGGACCGCAGGTTCGCGGCCGCGTCGGGCGAGGGGGCCAGCAGGTAGTCGCTGACGCGGTCGGTGGCGACCCGGTTGACCTCCTCGGGCATGCTCCAGTCCCGGCTGCGCAGTCCGGCTTCCACGTGGGCCAGCAGCGGGCCGGCCTTCGCGGTCACCAGGGCGCAGGCGAGGGTGGAGTTGATGTCGCCGACCACCACGACGGCGTCCGGCGCCAGCTCCTCGACCAACGGCTCGAAGGCCGCCATCACCCGGCCGGTCTGCTGGGCGTGGCTGCCGGAGCCGGCCCCCAGGTACCGGTCGGGGGGACGGATGCCGAGGTCGCGGAAGAAGACGTCGTTCATGGAGTCGTCGTAGTGCTGGCCGGTGTGGACGAGGACGACCTCGGCGCCGCGGCGCTCCAGTGCGTCCATCACCGGTTTGATCTTCATGTAGTTGGGCCGTGCCCCGGCCACGCAGATGATCCTCGCCATGGTCTCAGAGCACCTCCACCTTGGGGCCGGACAGCCGGTTGCGGCAATCGAGGATCAAGGAGGCGTGCTCGGTGACCATCGCGTAGTCGAAGGCGTCGTGGTCCGTGAGCAGGACCACCACGTCGGCGGCGGCCAGCTCCTTCTTGGTCGGCTCGACCCGCGAGAGGCGCGCATCGGCCTTGATGCCCTCCACCACGTGCGGGTCGGCCGCGCGCACCTTGGCGCCCATGTCGAGGAGCAGCTGCGCCACGCGCACCGCCGGCGATTCCCGGGCGTCGCCGGTGTTCTTCTTGTACGCCAGCCCCAGGAGCAGGATCCGGGAGCCGTTGACCGAGCGGCGCTTGGCGTTGAGGGCGTCCATGACCCGGCGCGAGACGTACTCGGGCATGTGGCTGTTGATGTCGTTGGCCAGCTCGACGAAGCGGAAGTTCTGGCCGAGCTCGCGCTGCACCCGCCAGGACAGGTACGAGGGGTCGATCGGCAGGCAGTGGCCGCCGACCCCGGGGCCCGGGGTGAACTTCATGAAGCCGAACGGCTTGCTCGCCGCGGCCTCGATGGTCTGCCACACGTCGATGTCGAGGTGGCGGGCGAACATGGCTATCTCGTTGACCAGCGCGATGTTCACGTGCCGGAAGGTGTTCTCCAGCAGCTTCGCCAGCTCGGCCTCCTTGGGCGAGCGCACCGGCACCGTCGTGTCGACGAGGCCCGCGTAGAAGGTCTCGACGGCCTTGAGGGAGGCGGCGGTCACCCCGGAGACGACCTTGGGCGTCTGCTGGAAGCCCCAGACGGTGTTGCCGGGGTCGATGCGCTCCGGGCTGTAGCCCAGGTGGAAGTCGACGCCGGCGGTGAGTCCCGAGCCGTCCTCCAGGATCGGGCCGAACAGCTCCTCGGTGGTGCCCGGGTAGGTGGTGGACTCCAGCACGACGGTCGCGCCGGGCCGCAGGAAGCGGGCCAGGGTGCGCGCCGACTCCTCGATGTAGCGCAGGTCGGGGGCGCCGTCCTGCAGGGGGGTCGGGACCGTGACGACCGCGACGTCGAACCCGCCGCAGTCGCGGGCGAGTTCGCTGGCCTGGTAGGTGCCGAGCTCCAGGGCCCGGGCCAGCCGCTCGGAGGAGACGTCCTCCACGTACGACTCGCCGGCGGCCAGGCTCTTGACCCGCCGCGCGTCCACGTCGTAACCCACTACGTGGTGTCCGACCTCGGCTGCCCTGATGGCCAGCGGAAGGCCGACGTATCCCTGTCCCACGACGACGACACGCATCAGTGACTCCTGTTCGCGGAACCGGCAGACGGGGTGCGGCGGATGAGTTCCCGGACCGTCATGAGGAGGAAGGCCGCATTGGTGGTGAGGTAGCGCTTGCCGAGGCGGCGCGGCTCCTGGAGCGTGCGGTAGAACCACTCGAGTCCCATCCGCTGCCAGACGAGGGGCGCCCGCTTGGTGATCCCGGCCAGGATGTCGAAGGATCCGCCGACACCGTGCACCACGTGGGCGCCGGTGCGCTTGCCGAAGCCGGCGGTGAAGATCTCCTTCTTGGGCGAGGTCATGCCGAGGAACAGCAGCTTGGCCCCGCTCTCGGCGACGGCGTCGGCGATCGCGCCCTGCTCGGCGTCCTCGAAGTAGCCGTTGCGGCTGCCGGCCACGCGCAGCGCCGGGAACTGCTCGGAGATCCGGCGGAGCATCAGCTCCAGGACCTCATCCCGGGCGCCGAGCAGGTAGACGGGTACGTCCGCGCCCTCGGCGGCGGCCAGCAGGCGCATGAACAGGTCGATTCCGGCGACCCGTTCGGGCAGCCGGACGCCGAGTACGCGGCCGGCCCACACCACGGCCTGGCCGTCGGCCAGGACGAGGTCGCAGCCGCCGACCGCCGCGGCGAGGCGGGGGTCGCGGCGCATGTTGACCAGCTTGGCCGCGTTGACCATGCCGATCTCGATCTGTTCCCCGCGCCGCACGGCCTGGAGGCAGCGCCGTACGGTCTCGTCCATCGTCAGGGCGTCGAGCCCGATCCCGAAGAGGGTCCGTCTGTGGTTCATTTCCCGGGACCCCCGAGCCAGGCGTGGAGCAGCCAGCCGAACTCGTAGGGCCTGCACTCGCGGTCGACCGCCAGGGGGCGGAAGATCCGGTCGAGCGGCGCCAGCCGCGCCTGCGGGAGCACCCGGGTGGTCACTCCGCGGGCGGCGCGGACGGCCTTGACGGGGTCGCCCCGGTAGACCTTGCGCCAGGTGACCCCGAAGTCCTCGCGGATCATGGACTCGCGCGGGGTGCCGTCGGATCCGGCGATCTCGGGCACGTCCGTCATCCAGCGCAGACCCCGGCGGATCGCGGCGCCGAAGTCGGTGCCGCCCGCTTCGGCCAGGTCGAAGAGGGCGGTCGGGGCCATGGCGTGCTGGTGCACGCTGTAGACCGGGTAGCCCTCCACCACGCCGCCCGTGCGGGCGTCGTAGTGCCACCACCACTGTCCGCCGTCCCCCTGCAGGGCGCAGATGCGGGCGGCGCAGGCGTCGGCGGCCGCGAGGGCCACCGGATCCGAACCGCTCGCGTGGAGCCGGGCCAGCGCCTGGAGCGGATAGGTCTGGTCCGCGAAGCAGGCCACGTGGGAGCGGTAGCCGGGGACCAGCCCCCGCCCGGTGGCGTGCGCGAACAGCGGGCTGTCGCCCTGCCTGGCGGACAGCAGGCGGTCGCGGGCCGCCGAGAGGCGGTACTCCACGTCCACCTCGGTGCGGGCGGCGGCGAGCGCGGAGAGCACCCAGGCCGCTTCGACCGTGTACTGCGGCCGTCCGGCGACGTCCAGTACGGCCACGCGCGCGAGGGCGTCCGCCAGCTTCGGGTGCCCGGTCTCGGCCGCGGCCCAGGCGATGAGCGCGGCGTCGCCGAGGTTCGTCACGGCGGGCAGCCGGTCCACCAGCAGCGCCGTGAACTCCCCGGCGGTGAGCCCGCCGAACAGGGCGCGCTGCCGGTCCTCCGGAAGGTACCGCGCGCCGAGCGCGGTGATGGCCGCGTACCGGGTGCTGGTACCGCGCCGCTCAACACGGCGGGTGCCGTCGGGCGCGACCGTCCCCACCCGCGTGAACACGAAGGTCTCCGCGCCCCGGAGGTACATCTCGGGCAGCCCCGCCTCGGCCAGCGCGAGCAGCCGCTCGGCCAGCGCGTGCAGCGACGCGTCCTCGTCGGCAAGTGCTCCTAATCGTGTGGTGTTCATCGGGTCCCCACCCCGGATCCCTGTGTGCCGAGCACACCCCGTATGTCCGAGCTGTACGGCTCCAACACACCTACCCCCTCTGAATTGTTCCTCGGACAGACCCGGCGGTCGTCGTTCGGTGGAGGGGACGCGCATGACGGGGCACGTGCCCGCGGTGTGACCCCCCGATGGCACGAAACCGTCCGCGGCCGCCTTCTGGATCCCCCTCCAGTGGCGCCCCGGACCGGAGCTATCGCGGACGGCGGCGGCGGGCGGGCGCTGTGGCGCCGGCCGTCCCCTTGTCCTCGATGCCCTCGTCGTGTACAACCCCCCACTGAACACAGCCTGTTGCCTGCTCAGATCCCGTGTACAGGGACAAGGTATGCCCAAGGATGTTCGTTGATTGTGGTTTTGAGGAAATGCCGCTGACCTAAATTGCGGACGTTCCGTCAGGTCCGTTCCCTCAGTGCGCCGTCCGTCTCCTCGTGCAGCACGCCGGTGCGCGGGCACTCCCACACGCCCGGCTCGCCCTCGCGTTCCACCAGGCGGACCCCGGCCCGGCCCACCCAGCCGATGCGGCGGGCCGGGACCCCCGCGACCAGGGCGAAGTCCGGCACGTCCCGGGAGACGACCGCGCCGGCCGCCACCAGTGCCCAGCGCCCCACGCGGACTCCCGCCACGCACACCGACCGGGCCCCGAGCGAGGCGCCCTCGGCCACCACGACACCGGCGGCCTCCCAGTCGCCGCCGCGCTTCTGGCGGCCGTCGGGATCGACCGCCCGTGGGTAGAAGTCGTTGGTGAGCACCACGGCCGGGCCGATGAACACGCCGTCGCCGAGCTCGGCGGGCTCGTACACGAGCGCGTAGTTCTGCAGCTTGACGTTGTCGCCGATCTTCACGCCGGGGCCGACGTACGCCCCGCGCCCCACGATGCAGTCCCGGCCGAGGCGCGCCTTCTCCCGCACCTGCGCCAGATCCCAGATCGTGGTCCCGTCCCCGAGCTCGGCCGTCTCGTCGACCTGGGAGGAGGGTTGAATTCGGACACTCACGGGGCGGTCCCCTTCACGGATCGCGTGCACGCGGATGCGCGGCGTACTGACGTACGAAGGGAGCATATGCCCCGCGGGGCGGGCGCGCTCCGGGATCAACCGACTGTTCACGGAGTGGACTTGAGGGCCGGGGTCGGCCGGGGTCGGCCGGGGTCGACGTGGGTTAGGCCGGGCCGCCCGCCCCGGTCGGCCCGGATGGCGGGGCCGGCAGGCTTAACGCCCCCCGATCGCTCCCTTAAGCGGAACCTAAGGCTCAAGCGGGCCGCCCCGAATCGATCGAATGTCCGTTTCCGGGCGGCTAGCGTACTGCCTCACCCCCCAACCCCCCGTACTTCAGAGGCAGGCACGCGATGGGCAGCACCACCGGTCACCGGCGCAGGACGAGCAAGACGGCGAAGGCCGTGGGCGCGGTCGCGGCGGCGGTGGTGATCGGCGGTGCGGCCCTCCTCCACACCGGTACGGCGCAGGCCGCCTCGGTGGGAGCCGTGTACACGAAGTCCAGCTCCTGGGGCGGTGGTTACACCGGCCAGTACGTGATCACCAACCACACGGGACAGACGCGGACGGGGTGGACCCTGGAGTTCGACCTGCCCGCGGGGACGAAGATCGATTCCCTGTGGAACGGCACCCACACGGTGTCCGGGCGCCACGTCACCGTGAAGCCGGCCGAATGGAACCGATCGCTCGCCGCCGGGGCCTCGGTCACCATCGGCTTCGTGGCGAGCGGGACCGGCACCCCCGGAGCACCGACGGCCTGCCGCATCGACGGGGCGAAGTGCTCGGCCGACACGGGCACGGCGCCCACACCGGGCGGCCGCCCCACCACCGCCCCGGCGCCGAGCGCATCGGCATCGGCGTCGGCGTCGCCCGGCGCCACCGCTCCCGCGCCGGGCGCGCCCACCGGGCAGCCGACCCGGACCGCGACCCCGTCCGCATCCGCCACGCCGCCGCCGGCGGCGGGGAGCCCGGGAGGGGGCGCGCGCTTCGCCCCGTACGTGGACACCTCCCTCTACCCCGCCTACGACCTGGTCGACACCGCGACCAGGACGGGCGTGAAGGAGTTCCACCTCGCCTTCGTCACCTCCGGCGGAGGCTGCACCCCGCTGTGGGGCGGGGTCACCGACCTCGCCAGCGACAAGGTGGCCGCGCAGATCGGGGCCCTGCGGGCCAAGGGCGGGGACGTACGGGTCTCCTTCGGCGGCGCCGCCGGGCACGAACTGGCCCTGAACTGCTCCACCGCGACCGAGCTGGCGGCCGCGTACGGCAAGGTCGTCGACGAGTACCGGCTGACCAAGGTCGACTTCGACATCGAGGGCGCGGCCCTGCCCGACACCGCGGCCAACACCCGCCGCGCGCAGGCCGTCGCCCAGCTGCAGAAGTCCCACCCGGGCCTGGACGTGGCCTTCACCCTGCCCGTGATGCCGGAGGGCCTCACCCAGCCCGGCGTGGCGCTGCTCGCGGACGCGAAGAAGGCGGGGGTGCGGGTCGACGGGGTCAACATCATGGCGATGGACTACGGCCCCGCCTACGGCGGCGACATGGGGCAGTACGCGATCCAGGCCGCGACGGCCACGCAGGCGCAGGTCAAGGCGGTGCTCGGACTGTCCGACGCGGCCGCCTGGAAGACGGTCGCCGTCACGCCGATGATCGGCGTCAACGACGTCGTGAGCGAGGTCTTCACCGTCTCCGACGCGACGCAGCTGGTGGACTTCGCGAAGTCGAAGGGCATCGGCCGCCTCGCGATGTGGTCCGCGGCCCGCGACAAGCAGTGCCCGGCCGGAGCCGTCAACTACGCCGACGCGACGTGCAGTTCAGTGCTCCAGCAGCCGCTCGCCTTCACCCAGGCCTTCGCCGCCCTGCGCTAGGGGTCCCACTTGGGCGGAATCCGAGGGTTCGTACCAGAGGCTCGCCATCGGGGAGCGAGTGGTCCAGCCCAGCGAGGAGTAGAGGGCCCGGCCCTCGGGCGTGCCGACCAGGACGCCCGTCCTCGCGCCGGCCTCGTACGCGGTGCTCTGCAGGGTGCGCATCACCAGGCCGCCGAGGCCCTTGCGCCGGTGCTCGGCGGCGGTCTCGACCTGGTCGACCACGACGTGGTCGCCGGCGTGGGCGATCTGCCCGCGGGCGGCGAAGTGCCCGTGGCGCGTGCGGACCAGCACCCGGCTGACGCCGCCGCGGGTCCAGATGGTGAGCGTGTGACCGGCGGCCGGCACCTCGGTGTGCTCCGGTTCGAGGTGGCACGTCATCAGGAATCCGGGCTCGTCGCACCGCCAGCCCGGCCCGACCCAAGGCAGAACCGTCTGGTCCTCGGCGAACAGTTTCAGCCACGTCCCGGGTGCGCTCGTCGCGGCGACGATCTTGCGCACGTCGGCCTCGGTGGGCTCCGGCAGCACGTGCCGGGCGACGTGCTGGGGCTGCCCTACGTCGATCGTCCATCCCCACGGCTCGTCGATGGGGTCCGAGCCGCCGCGGGAGACGACCCAGCCGTCGATCCACATCCGCACGAGCTCATTGGTCCTGCTGTCCGGCATCGCGGCCCGCCCCCTGGATGGTAATAGCCAGTACTCCGAAAGAGACCTTACGTGGCCGGGGTGGGATCCGACCATCCCGCGCGCGGGCGTCGAGGTGGGGCACGGTCATTAAGGTGGCGGTATGACTCCCGTGCCCTCCGTGTCCTCCGCGCCCCCCGCGACCGCGGTGGCCTCCGCGACCGCCGTGGCCGTCGAGATCAAGAAGCCGGCCCCCGCCCATGTGGTGGCGGTCCTCGCCTTCGACGGCATGGCCCCCTTCGAACTGGGCGTGGTGGTCGAGGTCTTCGGGCTCGCCCGGCCCGAGCTGGGCGACATCCCCTGGTACGACCTGCGGGTCTGCTCGGCGGAGCCGGGCCGCGACCTGCGCGCGGTCGGCGGCTTCACCCTCCGCGCAGAGCACGGCCTCGACGTGCTCGCGGCCGCCGACACCGTGATCGTTCCCGGGGTCTCCTCGGCGGGCGCCGCGATACCCGCGGAGCTCGTCGAGGCCCTGCTGCGGGCCCACGCCCGGGGCGCGCGCCTGGTCTCCATCTGCTCGGGAGCCTTCGCGCTCGCCGCGACCGGCCTGCTCGACGGCCGCCGCGCCACCACCCACTGGCGCTACGCCCGTACGCTCGCCGAGCGGCACCCCGAGATCGAGGTCGACGCGGACGTCCTCTACGTGGACAACGGCGACGTGCTGACCAGCGCGGGCAGCGCCGCCGGCATCGACCTCTGCCTCTACCTGGTGCGCGGCGACCACGGTGCCGCCGTCGCCAACACCGTCGCCCGCCGCTTCGTCGTACCGCCCCACCGTGAGGGCGGGCAGGCGCAGTTCATCGAGGCCGCGGTCGGCGAGATCGGCCCCGACGCGGCGGACGACGGCATCGCCCAGAGCATGGCCTGGGCCATGCGGCGCCTTTACGGCCCGCTCTCGGTCCCGGCCCTGGCCCGCGAGGCCCGCATGTCCGAGCGGTCCTTCCTGCGCCACTTCACCCGCCGCAACGGCGTGAGCCCGATGCGCTGGGTCGTCTCCCAGCGGATCTCCGCGAGCCTCGTGCTGTTGGAGTCGGGCGAGGGCACGGTGGACGAGGTGGCCGCCGCCGTCGGCTTCGACTCGGCGGCGACCTACCGGCACCACTTCACCCGGCAGATGCGCACGACTCCGACGGCGTACCGGAAGGCGTTCGTGCGGCCCGTTCCGCGTCCCTGACTCCGGGCGGGGGCGATCTCCGGCGCTGGCGGGATCTTGACGAACCAAGGCGTTCACGCCACTCGAAGCGTGCGGGCGCGCGACCGAGGATGGAGTCATCGCCGCAAGGGAAACCACCCGGCCGGTGCTTCAGACCCGCCCCGCACAAGGAGTACGCCGATGTCCGCCATCCTCGCCGCCGCCCCCGCGAACACCCTCACGACCTGGCACTTATACACATCTCCGAGCCCACGAAACTAAGGCCAGGTGCATGCGTGGTCTCGTGGCCCCGGAGATGTGTATAAGAACCAGACCACAACTTCAACCGGCTCATCGACCACACCAGCACCGACCCGCTCAGCGGCTCCGTACCGCTGCGCGCGGCGGTCTGCGAGATCCGTCCCCTCCCCGCCGACGGAACCTGGACCGGCACCCGCCCCTTCACCGTCACGGAACTGGCCGACGTCAGCCCCGGCGTACGCGCCCTGCGCCTGGAGCCCGCCGACGGCGGCCCCCTGCCCGACCACCGGCCCGGCCAGCACCTGACCGTCCGGACCGAGGACCCGGGCGGCGCCCCCGCCGACCCGGCCGGCGCGCGCAGCTACTCGCTGACCGGCCCCGCCATCGAGCCGGGACGCACCGCCTACCACCTCGCCGTCCGGCACATCCCCGACGGCGCCTTCTCCGGACACGTCCACCGCACGCTGAAGACCGGCGACCGGCTGCACCTCGCCAACCCGCGCGGCGTCTTCGTCATCCCCACCCACACCGACCACCCGGTCGTCCTCCTCGCCGGAGGCATCGGCATCACCCCCTTCCTCAGCTACCTGGAAACCCTCGCGGCCACCGGCGGCACCGTCCCCGAAGTCGTCCTGCACCACGGCAACCGCAACTCCGCGGACCACCCCTTCCGCGAGCGGATCCGAGCCCTGCGCGCCCGCATCCCCCAGCTCACGGTCATCGACCACTACGCCGACCCCCTGCCCCACGAGGTGCCGGGCACCGACCACGACCGCACCGGCTCCATCACCCCCGACGACGTGGACCCCGGGCTCGTGGCCCGGCGCGCCCGCTTCTACATGTGCGGCCCCGACCCCATGCTCGACGCCCTCGGCAAGGGGCTGAAGGAGCGCGGCGTACCCCGCTTCGAGGTCTTCAGGGAACAGTTCCGGCCCACCCGGCGCGACGTGGAGGTTCCCGACGACGCCTCCTTCACCGTCACCTTCGCCCGTACCGGACGCTCCACCACCTGGAAGAAGGGCGACGGGGCCCTCTTGGCCCTCGGCGAGGCCGCCGGGGTGAAGATGTCCTCGGGCTGCCGCGTCGGCCAGTGCGAGAGCTGCGCGTGCACCGTCCTGAAGGGCAGCGCCGCACACCTCGTCACCCCTTCCGACGACCTGCCCGACGGCGACGTCCTCACCTGCCAGTCCATCCCCACGACGGACCTCGTCATCGACGCCTGAACCGTTCCGCGGGCCTGCCCGGCCCGGTCGCACGGCCGCGGCGGACCGGAACACGGACCGCACCGCACCGCCGTCCCATGGCGCGGCGCGGGAGCCCGTGGGCCCCCGCGCCGGCTTCGGTCACCTCCAGTCGGCCGGCTGGACGGCCCTCTCGTCCGGCTCGCCGCACCTCGGCCGCCGCCGGAGGGCGAGGGCGAGCACGGCCGCCGCGCACGCGCACAGCACGCCGAACCCGGCCCACCACGGAAGCGGGAAGTATCCGGCGGACGGCGCGTAGTGGCCGACGACCTGGGGATACGCGACCCGGGTCTGCTGGACGGCGAAGCCGGCCGCCGGCGTGACCCGCAGCAGCCACTGGGACACGCCGTCCGGCAGCAGCGGGAAGGCGGTCACGGCGTAGGGGACCGCGATGACCGTGACGGCGACGGCCGCCGCGAGCCAGGCCCGCCGGAGCAGGGCGCCCAGCGCCACCGCGAGCACGCCGGTCAGGGCGAGCGCGGCGGCCGTGCCGGCCACGACGCGCACCGCGGTGAGCGGGGACACATCGAGGACCGAGACCCCGTTCCCGCTCAGGACGGCCGCGCCGACCGGGATCACGACGGCCATGGCGAGGAGGCCGGTCACGAACGTGAGGACTCCGAAGACGACCGCCCTCGCCGCGGCCTCCGCACGGTTCGCGGGCGCACCCGGCCCGGGTTCGCGCCGGGACCCGGCGGCGCCGAACCGTGCGGCGGCCACGAGCACGACGAGCAGGGCGAAGGGAAGTCCGGCGAGGAGGCGCTCCACGGAGACCGCGCCGCCCGTGTCGCCGACCGGCCCGATGTCGCCGGAGCCGCTGACGGCGATCGTCCCGCCCTCCTCCACCGCCCCGGAGGGGTTGTGGAGCTTTTCCCAGTCGGTCTTGTTCATCTCGCCGACGGCGTCCTTGCTCCAGCCCCCGCCGGCTGCCGCGCCGTCGAGGGAGATGTTGTCGAAGCGGCCCGTGGCCTGGGCGAAGCGCACCTGCTCGGTGGCGCCGCCGAGGCCCACGGGCCGCAGCGTCAGGTCACCGGGCGAGGCGGCGAACAGGCCGACCTGCACGGTCGCGGGCAGGCCCGGCAGCAGCGCCTCGCCGACCTTCGTCCACCGCCCGCCGTCGGCGGACTCGTAGCCGGTGACGGTGGAGCCCGACCGGGTCAGCCGGAGCCAGCGCGGGGACTGGGCGGAGGCCCCGCCCGCGCTGCCCGCGATGTCGTGGCGGTAGTCGTACTGCATCCGCACACCATGGCTTCCGGTGAGCATCAGCGCCGCGTAGGAGGAGCCCTGGCGGACACCGTCCTTGACGATGATCCCCGCCTTCGCCCAGGGCGTCAGGCCCGGGACGAGCTGGTCGTGGTGCGGTGGCGGGTAGGTGATTGTGCCCGTCATGGACGCCATCCGGACCGTGATGCTGCCGTTCTCGCCCAGGTCGCGGTGGACGAAGTAGAACTGGTCGCTGACCGGGGCGCCGTCCGGCCCGGTGGGGTCGGTCGGGCAGACGCCCTGGCAGGACGCGTGGTTGCCGAACGCGTAGACCAGACCGAAGACGAGGACCAGCAGGGCCGCCGTGATCAGCGCGGCCAGCCGGCCCGGACGGCGCAGCAGGCGCCACTCCCACAGGAGGGATTCTCTGTTGGTGAGCATGTTCCTGTTCTACGGACGGGCCCGTAACGCGGTCCGAACGGCCGCTGTCATACCGCTGTTAGGCGCGGTGGGGCATCCTGGGTGCGGCCGGACCCGAGGGGGAAAAGGCATGATCAAGCTGCGGAACGCGACCGTCGGACGGCGCTTCACGATCCTGTACGCCGGCGTCTTCCTGCTGTCCGGCGCCGTGCTGCTCGGCCTGACCTTCCTGCTGTCCGGCAGCGACGTCACCCAGGCCGCCCCCGGACAGCCGTTGCCCGGCGGCGGGACCGGACCGGTCACCGCGCAGCACGTCCTCGCACTGGAACGGGAGTTGGCGCAGGTGCACGGACGGCAGTCGCGCCAACTGCTCTACGGATCGTTCATCGCGATGGCGGTGATGGCGGCCGTCTCGCTCCTGCTCGGCCGGGTCCTCGCCGGACGCGTCCTGCGCCCGTTGCGGCTGATCACCGCGGCGACGCGGCGGATCTCCGCGGAGAACCTGCACCAGAGGCTGGACGTGGCCGGACCCGCCGACGAGGTCAAGGAGCTGGCCGACACGGTCGATGGCCTCCTGATCCGCCTGGAGGCCTCCTTCGCCGCGCAGCGCCGGTTCGTGGCCAACGCCTCGCACGAACTGCGCACGCCCCTGGCGACGATGCGAGCCTCGCTCGACGTGGCCGTCGCCAAACCGGAGCCCGCGCCGCAGACCGTGCTGCTCGCCGACCGGGTGCGTACCGAACTCGATCGGGTGGACCGCCTGTTGGACGGATTCCTGGTGCTGGCCCGGGCGCAGCACGCGGTCCTGCCCGACCCGGAACCCGTATCGCTCGGCGCGCTGGTGGGGGAGGCGCTGAGCGCCCGGGCGGCCGACATCGCGGCGAAGGGCCTGACCGTCGAGGAGGGCGTGCGGCCGGAGGCGTGGACGCGGGGCAGCCCGGCGCTGCTGTCCCGGCTGGTGCAGAACCTGGTCGACAACGCCATCGTGCACAACCGGGAGGGCGGCTGGATCCGGATCGCCACCGAGGACGAGGACGAGGGCGGGGGCGGGGGTGCGGATGCCCGCCTCGTCGTCGAGACCGGCGGCAGCCTCCTCGACCAGGAGCAAGTGGACCGGCTGACGCAGCCGTTCGAGCGGCTCGGCACCGACCGGACCGGCTCGCGGGACAGCTCCGGTCTGGGACTGTCGATCGTCGCCGCGATCGTCGCCGCGCACGGCGGCAGCCTCGACCTCAGGGCCAGGCCGCAGGGCGGCCTGGCGGTGACCGCCGCGCTGCCGCCGGCGGCCGGTGCCCCGGGCGGCCGCGCGGGGGTGGCGTCGTGAGGATCCTCGTCGTCGCGGACGCCAGGACCCTCGCGGAGGTCGTCGCCGAGGGACTGCGCGACCAGGGGATGGCCGTCGACATCGCCTACGACGGGCTGGCCGCCGCCGCCAAGCTGGACGCCAACGCGTACGACGTGGTGCTCCTCGACCGGGACCTGCCCGGCATCCACGGCGACGCGCTCTGCCAGATGATCACCGAGCGGGACGACCGCGCGATGGTCCTGATGCTGACCGCGGCCGGATCGCCCGGCGACCGCGTCAGCGGTCTCACGCTCGGCGCCGACGACTACCTGGCCAAGCCCTTCCACTTCCCGGAACTGATCCTGCGCATCCGCTCGCTGGCCCGCCGCCGGCCGGCCGCGAAGGCCCGTACGCTGCGTGGCGCCGGCCTCGAACTCGACCCGGCACGCCGGACCGTCCTGCGGGACGGCAGCCGACTGGAGCTCTCCGTAAAGGAGTTCGCCGTCCTGGAGGCGCTGCTGCGGGCCTGCCCGGGCTTCCTGAGCGCCGAGGACCTGCTGGAGCAGGTGTGGGACGAGAACGCCGACCCGTTCACCAACACGGTGGCCGTCACCGTGGGCCGGCTGCGCCGCAAGCTGGGCAGCCCGCCCGTCATCACGACGACGCCCGGGGTGGGTTACCGCATCGCCGAGCCTCCCGGGGGCTGACCGGGCCCCGCCGGCCCCGCCGCCCCGGCGCACCACGTGACGACGGCGACGACACCGTACATGTGGGCGATGGCGCCGGGCTCCTCCGTCTCACTCCACGCCACCGCGCTCGCGGTCGCGGGTACGTGCTCCGGCCGTGCGGGTCCTAGTCCCACCATCGCTCCATGAGATCGACGACTCCCGCATCGAGGTGGAAGGGGCGCCGGCCGCGGTCGCCGTCGGGTCCGAAGGCGATGTTCCTGCCCAGCGCCACGTCACGGCCGCCGAGGAGGCGCAGCTTGTCCGGTGCGCTGACGTACTCGTTCTCGACCTGGTAGCCGATCTCGGCCCATCGGCCCTCGACCGCGTTGCGCAGGGTCACCAGGTCGAGGAGCTCCGGACCGTCGGTGATGCCGGACCGCAGCGCCTCGGCGAGGGTGTCGGTGAACTCGTCGCCGGCGGGGACCAGGGCGTCGCCGGCCGGGAAGTACAGGGTCGGCTCCTTTCCGACCAGGGACAACGCGCCCGGCATGCCGCTTCCCCCGGGTTCCGGGCCGAGGGTGAAGAAGCCCGAAGCCGTATCGAGGTCCTCGCAGTCGAGCAGGACGACCCGGCGGGCCGCCGGGCTCCGCCGCACGAGGTCGGCGGCCGCGCGCAGCGGGGCGGCGCCGCCGAGGGCGAACCCCTTGTGGCGCGGACCGGAGCCGACGTAGTGGAACAGCAGGACGTCCTCGGCCTCCCCGGCGGCGCGGCGGACCGCGTCGAGCACCTCGGCGGGACGGCGCCACGAAGTGATCACGGTGACGTTCCCGGGTCGGAACGCCGGGCCGGCGGCGGGGGAGACCAGCGCCCGCGCCAGCTGCGCGGCCCGCGCCGCGGACTGCCTCTCGGGCACCACGACGGCATCGTCGTCGCAGGCGACCAGCACGGCGCGGGACCGTTCGAGGTCGGGCAGGAGCGCGGGACGCTCCCGTGGGGCATCTGCCATCCCGCCATTGTGGGCCCGCGGCGGCGGGCCAGGTAGGCCGCCTCCGCCACCTGGCGTCGAGGAGGCCCGCCGGCCCGCCGTCAGGCCGGGGGCGGGCCCTGCGCGAGGATCCGAGCCGCGGCGTACTCCTCGCGCGCGGCCTGGTCCACGACGTCCAGATAGCCGTAGGCGTCGTCGCCGACCGGGATCCGCAGGGGCGTCGGCGCGTCGGCGGCGACGATGTCGAGGACCCGGGCCGCGAAGTCCTCGGGGCGGCCGGTCTCGGGGTTTTCGGCGAGGCCGCGGGCGCCTTCCAGCATCTCGCGGTTGGTCCCGTCGTAGGCGGGGATCCGATGGCTCGCCTCGAGCATGGCGGTCCCGTAGCGCGTGGCGAACATGCCCGGTTCGAGCACGGTGACGCGGATGCCGTGCGGAGCGGCCTCGGCGGCCAGGGCCTGGCTCATGCCTTCGAGGGCGTGCTTCCCGGCGATGTAGGCGGACAGTCCGGGGAAGGCCATCCGGCCGGCCACCGACGAGACGTTGACGATGTGGCCGTGTCCCTGGGCCCGCATCAGCGGCAGGACGAGGCGGGTGAGCCGCCAGGGGCCCACGAGCACGGTCTCGAGCTGGTCGCGGAGCTCGGCGTCCGAGACCTCCTCGACCGCGCCGAACAGTCCGATGCCGGCGTTGTTGACGAGGATGTCGATTCCGCCGAGCCGGTCGACCGCGGTGCGCACGGCCTCCTCGCAGGAGGCGGCGTCCCGCAGTTCGAGCGGGACCGGGGTGATGCGGCCGGGCCAGGCGGCGGCCAGGTCCTCCAGGTCGGCGGTCTTGCGGGCGGTGACCGCCAGCTCGTCCCCGGCCCGGGCCGCGGCGGTGGCCAGGGCGTGCCCGAGCCCGGAGGAACATCCAGTGACCAGCCAGCGTCTTCCCATGCTTCCCCCGCGGTGAACGTGTCGCTCCGGATCTCGTGCCGCCCGGCCGGGGGCGGCAGTTCATGGTCGTGGGGCCCGCGGTCCGCGGTCATCCCTCGTGCGGGGGCGTGCGGAGGCGCGGGGGCGCACGGCCCGAGCGCACGGTACGGACGCGCGGTACGGACGCGCGCGTCGGCCCCACCCCTCGCGGGAGGGGTGGGGCCGCCGGCTTGCCCGGGGTCAGAACCGGGTCGAGACGGTGACGTCTCCGAAGTCCTTGACCGCGTGCAGGCTGATGTACACGTAGCCGGCCGCGGGGTTCTTGACGGTGAGGGTCTCGGTGTTGCCGGTGTGCTTGGACCGGGCGGTGTGGTTGCCGGTCGTGGCCCAGTCGGTGGGGCTGTAGTAGAGGTCGGCGTTGCCGGTGCCGCCCGAGACGGTGATCTTGAGGGAGGTCGTGCCGGCCGGGACGTTCACGTAGAAGTAGCGGTAGTTCCCCTTGGTCGTGGAGACGCTGGAGCGGTGGCAGTTCTCACCGAGCACCCGGATGTCGGAGTCCGCGCACTCCGTCGGGGCCGGCTGGAGCCGGGTCGAGACGGTGACGTTGGCGAAGTTCTTGACGGCGTACAGGCTGATGTAGACGTAGCCGGCCGCCGGGTTGTCGATGGTGAGGGTCTCGGTGTTGCCGCTCTGCCTGGAGCGGGCGGTGTAGTTGCCCGTCGTGGCCCAGCTGGTGGGGCTGTAGTAGAGGTCGGCGTTGCCGGTGCCGCCCGAGACGGTGATCTTGAGGGACGTGGTCCCGGCGGGGACGTTCAGGTAGAAGTAGCTGTAGTTCCCCTTGGTGGCCGCGACCTTGGAGCGGTGGCAGTTGTCACCGAGCACCCGGACGTCGGCGTCGGCGCATTCGGCGGGCCCGGACGTTCCCACGGTGAGCGGCTTGCTGGTGCTCCCGGTGGCGCCCTTGTTGTCGGTGACGGTGAGCCGGACGGTGTACGTGCCGGCCGTGGTGTAGGTCTTCGCCGGGTTGGCGGCGGTGGAGCTCGTGCCGTCACCGAAGTCCCAGGCGCGGGAGGCGATGGTGCCGTCCGCGTCGGTGGAGGCGTCGGTGAGGTTGACGGCCAGGCCGTTCACCGTGGCGGTGAACCCGGCCACCGGAGCCTGGTTGACGGGCGGGACGGTGGTGTCGTCGCAGTCGCCGGCGGCGCACCTGGCCAGCCAGGCCGCGAAGTCCGCGTCGTAGCGGGTGCCGATCGTCGAGGTGAGCAGGGTGCGGGCGGCCGCCCAGTTGCCGGCGCGGTAGTGGCCGAGCAGCGTGGCCACGTCCTGCGGGTGCGACTGGATCAGGTAGCGGACCGCGAGGTAGCCCCATTGGTAGACGCGGGTGGAGTCGGAGTTGTCGTAGGTGGTGTCGAACAGCGTGCTGAGCTTGTAGGTGTTGTTGCCGGCCTCGGTGACGGCCCGGTCGTAGGTGATGCCGCGGTACGAGTACGAGATGTACTCCGCGAAGCCCTCGACCCACATCACGGTCGGGGTCGTCATGCCCTCGTCGAAGTCGCCGAACATGTTGAAGCGGCCGTCGAGGTAGTGGGTGTACTCGTGGTTGAGGTTCCAGATCTGGAACTCCGGCCGCACCCACTCCGCCTCGTAGGCGATGAAGCGCGGCTGGTTCCCGGCGGCGGCCGGGTTGCCCTCCAGGTACATGCCGCCGTTGTCGGTGCGGATCCCGAAGATGATCCCGGCGTAGGTCTGGTAGTCGGCGCTGGAGTCGAACGCCACCACCTCGAGGCTGGTGTTGTTGTCGTTCGCGACCGGGCCGCCGTCCTTGACCACGTTGTGGAAGAAGGCGTCCTGGTTGGCCAGGCTGGAGCAGCTGGCGGACAGTTCGGCGCTGGTCATCTGCTGCGCGACGATCCGCAGGGTCGGGCCGCAGGTGTGGTTCACGGTCAGCACGGCGGCGCGCACTCGGCTCGGCAGGTCGCAGGTGTTGTAGTAGGTGCAGTTGGACGCGTCGTACGAGGTGGTCATCTCGGCCAGCGGCACCCAGAGGGCGGCGGTCCGGCCGGTGATGGCGCCGCGGTCGAGCAGCTGCTTGACGAGCGGGCGGACGGTCGCCTGGAGCGCCGAGTGCTGGAGGAACCGGCCCAGTTCACGGCCGGCGTTGGCCGTCAGGTAGGCCTTTGAGGTGCCCAGCAGGTCGTCGTGGGCCACGGCGAAGTCGCGCAGCACGGTGAGGACGGAAGGATCTGCCTGGACGGCGGGCAGGAACTCCGGGGTCTGGTGGCCGCGGAAGAGGATGGTGTAGGCGTTGTTGACCGCGGCGACCATCGACCAGGAGCTGTCGTAGGAGGAGTTGTAGCCGGTCAGCAGGCGCTTGACGACGCCGAGGTAACGGGCGTTCTCCTGGGCGCTGTCGACCAGGATGACCGCCTCGGACAGCGTCGCGCCGTTGGCCTCCGACACGTCCCGCGAGCGCGGCGCGGCGAAGAAGGTGTCCAGGGCGCCCTGGATCGAGCTCTTCAGGGCCGGGCCGTAGGTGCCGACGGTGGACTCGTTGTACCACTGCACGAAATAGCCGGCGCGCAGGTAGAGCACGAGCTGTCCGGTGGAAGCGCTGTTGTCGCCGGGGTAGTTGGCGGCGCCTGAGCGCACGGCGTCGGCCACCGAGACCATCTGCGCCTCGCGGAAGGCGGCCTTCGCGTCGGCTCCCTTGAGCTGGAACAGCGTGTTCACGCAGCCCAGCTCGGAGGACTTGATCTGCTGGACCAGCGCGGCGCCGGTCTTCGAGGTGAAGTCCGCGACGTTGCAGGCCGCGGCGAGAGCGCGGGCGCCGGGTGCCGACTTCGCGTCGGTTCTGCGCTGTTCGCTCCGCACCGGGTCCTCGGCGGCCCGGAGCGGAGCGCGCTCGGACAGGGCCGTGTCCGGCCGTGCGGCGTGCTCGGCCCGCAGCGCGGCGGCCGCGGCCGTCTCGGTCGAGGGCTGCGGGGCGGCGCCCGACTTCCAGGCCGTCGCCGGGGCGGAGGGATTCACCTCGCGCGCGAAGGCCTGGCCGGCGGGGGCGAGCAGGGTCAGGCCCAGACAGCAGGCCAAGGCGGCTATGAGGGGCCGGAAACGGCCCTTGGTCGTGGGGGAGCTTCGCATGGGGGGTGGGCCTCCGAGCCGGTTCGCGGCCGTGCTGGGTACACGGCGAAAGGGGAGTGCGCACCGTGCGTTCAACGGGAGTTGGCGGGGAGTCCAACCCTGTCGTGTACACGGCCATGAACTGTGCGATGTAACATGGCACACATCACATGGCTCTGAAAAGAGTCCGGTTGCACTTCTCGGGATCCGGGCCGGCGGTGGATCCGTGTGCGGCGATCAGGCCGCCCCGTTTGCCCCGGCTCATCCCGATCGACGCTGGAACCGGCCCCCGGCGCAGCCGAGTTCGCCCGAGGGAAAGCCGAGCGGCCCGCCGGGGAATCCGGCGGACCGCTCGGCTTTCCCTCGGGCGAACTCGGCTGCGCCGGGGGCGTGCGTGGGCTCGGAGATGGGTATAAAGGACAGTCCATGGACTCGCTGCCTGCGGACACCCGCCTGCTCCTGCTGTTCGCCGCCGCCGCGCAGGAGCACGAACCCCATGACACGGGCGCGGATTCGGTGCTGTTGACCCGGGCCTGGCAGGCGGCAGGGCTCGACCCCGGCCGGCTGGAACCTGCCGAGCGGGCGGGCGCGGTGCACGACGACGGCGTACGGGTCCACTTCACCCATCCCCTGCTGCGCACCGCGCTGCTGCGCCGCGTGCCGGTCGCCCGCCGCCGCGCCGTACACCTTCTGCTGGCCGCGCTGCTCGACGGCCCCCACCGGGCTCTGCCGCGTCTCGTCCAGCAGGCCTGCGCGGCGGACGGCCACGATCCGGCGCTCGCGCGGGCGCTGGTACGGGCCGCCGTCGCTCCCCGGCCGTACGCGGAGCGGGCCGTGGCGCTGGCACGCTCCGCGCTGCTCTCCCCCGACGAGGACCTGCGCGGCGCCCGGCTGGCCGCTGCGGCCGAGCAGGCCATGCTCGGCGGGGACCCGGGGCGGGCCCGCGAACTCCTGGCCCAGGTGCGTGCCGTACCGGCGCCCGGCCGCGCCCACTACGTACGCGGGCTACTCGCCCTGCGCGACGGGCCGGTGGCCGATGCCCGGGAGGCGCTGCTCACCGCATCGGCGCTGCTCGCCCCGTACGACGCGGAGCGGGCCGTGCGGGCGCTGCTCGGCGCGACGGAGGCCGCCTGGGCCATGGGGGACGCGGCCGCCTGCCTCGATGTGCTGCGCCGGATACCGGCGCCGCAGCCCGACCCGGCCCTGGAACGGTACCGGGCGGGCCTGTGCGCGGTGTTCGCCGAGGGGCTGCGGAGGGAGGGCCGGGACCTGTTGCGCGGCGGCCCCGGCTCCGAGGCCGTCTGCGACCCGGACACGCTGCTGCGTACGGCAGGAGCCGCGCTCGTGCTCGGCGAGATCGACGCGGCGTGCCGGACCGGAGCCAGGGCGCTGGCCGCCGTCCGCGTCCACGGACCGCTGTCGCTGCTGCCGCAGGCGCTGGAGCACCTCGCGTACGCGGAACTGCGGGCGGGCCGGCACGCACGCGCCCGTACCCATGCCGAGGAGGGGCTGGCTACCGCCGACCGACTCGGCCAGCGCAACAAGGCGGCCCATCTGCACGCCGTGTTGGCCCTCGCCGCCTCCGTGGAAGGCGGGGCGGCCGCGTGTGCCGGCCATGCCGAGGCCGCTGCATCGGTCGCCGGTCCGCACGGCCTCGCCCAGGCCGCCACCCTCGCCACGTGGGCGCTCGCGCGCGCGGACCTGGCCGAGGGGAGATCCGCCGATGCCGCCGCACGGCTCTTGCCGTTGGTCGGTCCCGGACCCCTGCGCGGTCACTTCGCGGCCCGGATGCTGCTGGTGCCCTGTTTCGTGGAGGCCGCGGCACTCGCGGGTCGCGGGGCCCGGCCCGCGGACGCGGCCACGGCGGTGGCGGTGGCAGTGGCGGTCGAGGAGTTCGCGGTGTGGACCGCGACGACCGCCGACCCACAGGCTCCGGCGCAGCTGGCCCGCTGCCGGGCGTTGCTGGCTCCCGCCGAGGAGGCGGCCGCCCGGTACCAGGAGGCACTCGCCCATCACGCCGGCTCGGGCGGCGGCTTCGAAGGGGCCCGTACCCGGTTGTTGTACGGGCAGTGGCTGCGCAGGCAGCGCAGGACCCGGGAGGCACGGGGGCCCTTGCGCGACGCCCTGGTCGCATTCGAACGCTGCGGCGCCCGCGTCTGGGCCGAGCGGACCGCGGGGGAACTGCGGGCCGCCGGCGAGGCGGTGCCGGCGGGCGGCGACACCGGGCCGCTGGTCCTGCTGACTCCGCAACAGCAGCGCATCGCCCGCTGCGTGGCGCAAGGTGCGACGAACCGGGAGGTGGCGAGCAGGCTCTCGCTCAGCCCGCGTACCGTCGACCACCATCTGCGGAACGTCTTCGCCCTCCTGGGCGTTCGGTCGCGGGGCGACCTGGCCCGCTTGCTGGACCGCGCGTCCACGGGCACATGAGCCACCCGGAGCCGCCCGGCGCGGCACCCGGTCAGACGAACGACTCGGGGCCGAAGCGCCCCCAGGCGACGAAGGCGGCCAGGACGACGTAGACCAGGATCTGCGTCACCGCGTCAGCGCACCTCGGTTGCCGTGCGGCGGTAGGTGGTGCGCCGGTCCTCGATCTCGTGCCAGCGGTCGCCGTAGACGGTCTTGACGACGGACGGCTCCCGCAGGAAGTCGTGCGGGAACCCGAGCGGCACGGCGCTCACCTCGTCGAGGCGGGCGACGGCCTCGGCGTCGAGGCGGACGTCGAGGCAGCCGAGATTGTCCGCGAGCTGGCTCTCCTTGGTGGCCGCGATGATCGGAACGATGTTGCCGGGGCGGCCGAGGAGCCAGGCCAGTGCCACCTGGGCCGGGGTCCAGCCGCCCTGCTCGGCTACCTCCAGGACGACGTTGATGACCTCCTCCTCCTGCGGGGACACCTTGACGCCCCAGGCATCCAGCCGCCCGCCCTCGCCCCGGCGGTACTTGCCGGTGAGCTTTCCGGCGGCCAGCGGGGCCCAGGCCAGCACGGCGAGGTCGAATGCTCTGGCCTGGGGCAGGAGTTCGCGTTCCGGGGTCCGCTCCAGCAGGTTGTAGCGCAGCTGTGAACCGGCGAACGCGGTCCAGCCCCGCAGCTCGGCGAGGGTGCCCGCCTGCGCGATCTCCCAGGCCGGCCAGTCCGAAACGCCTATGTACAGGACCTTTCCGGTGCGCACGAGGTCGTCCAGCGCGCGCACGACCTCCTCGACCGGAGTGAAGTTGTCGCGGGCGTGCACCCAGAGGATGTCGAGGTGATCGGTCCGCAGCCGCTCCAGGCTGGCCTCCACCGATCGCACGAGGTTCTTGCGGTGGTTGCCCGCGGCGTTGACGTCGCCGGCACGGGTCCCGCAGGTGTATTTGGTGGCGAGGACGAACTCGTCGCGCCGCCCTTGGAGCAGTTCGCCGAGGATCCGCTCCGAACTGCCGTCGGTGTAGATGTTCGCCGTGTCGATGAAGTTGCCGCCCGCGTCCGCGTAGGCGTCGACGATTCGGGCGCTGGTCTCCCGGTCGGCCCCCCAGCCCAAGTCGTCGCCGATGGTCATCGTGCCGAGGCTCAGCTCGCTCACGCGCAGACCGGTCTTGCCGAACAGTGTGTACCGCACGTTCTCCCCCTTCAGGCAGGTCGTGCGCACGACGCTATGTGCTGGAGCGCACTTCAACGCAAGCTCCGGTCAGCGGTCGAAGTTGACAACGTTTCAGTTTCGGTGGCCGGTGAATCTGGCCAAAACCTTCCGGCGTGATGCGACATGTGAAATTTTACATGTCACACATCAATTGCCCGTGTCCCCAGCACGCGGCCACAGCGGCCCCGGAGGCCCCCGCAGATGCATCCCTTCCGGATATCGAAGACCAACGCGCGCAGACTTCCCGCGCTCGGCGCTGCCGTCTTCATCCTGCTCGGCCTGTTCGCGCCGCCGAGCCAGGCCGTCTCCGTCGGCGCCACCGCCCCGGCCGGTGCGCACGCGAGTCGAGCCGCGGGCTCAGCTCCCCGCTCGATCCCGGTCCCCAAGTCGCCCGATGCGATGAGCAACGGCTCCCGCTTGCGGATCTCCTCGCAGGACAGTGCCGAGGAATCCGCACCGGCACCCGCACCTTCGCCCGCCCCGACCGTCAAGCCCGCCCCGAACGTCAAGTCCGGCAAGCAGTCCTCGGCAGCCGCCGGGGACGAGTGCGGCGACCTCTCCGGCGTGATCAACGCCACGGGCAGCGCGCTGGTCCAGCAGCTCAAGGCCCTCCCCCGGATCACCTGTACGTACCCGCTGTTCAACCTCACCGGTGAGAACGCGCGCAAGGCCTTCCGCGAAGCCCAGATGGTGACCGTCGCCAACGCCCTGCGCGACGCCTCCGCCACCTACTCGGGCAACAACAGCACGGCGATCGGGCAGCTGGTGCTGTTCCTGCGCGCCGGCTACTACGTACAGGACAACAACGCGGACGTCGTCGGCGACTACGGCACGGCGCTGGACGGCGCGGCGCTCGGCGCGCTGGACGCCTTCTTCGCCTCCCCGCGGAGCAAGGACATCACCGACGCCAACGGCGAGATCTTCAACGAGGTCGTCACGCTCATCGACAGCACCCACGCGGCCGGCCGGTACGCCGGCGTCGTCAAGTGGATGCTCGGCAGCTACGACGGCACCTGGCCCGGCCAGATGAACCTCGCCATGGAGCACGTCGAGTGGGTCGTCGAGAACGGCTTCAAGGCCAAGAACGACGACCGCGGCTGGCGGGCCGCCCTCAAGGCCGACCCCTCCGTCCTCAACACCTGGGCCGGCTTCATCACCCGCAACAGCGCGCAGCTGAACCGCTTGGACGTGGTCAGCAACGTCGGCCGCTACCTCGGCTTCGCGCTCGACGTCCCCGAGCTCAAGGACCGGGTCCGGCCGCTGCTGAAGGACCTGATCAACCGCTACCCGAACGTCGGCCCCACCGCGCCGATCACCATGAACCTGGGCTGGTACACGCGCCAGTACGACAAGAACAACTGCGCGGCCTACTCCATCTGCGACCTGGGCGACCGCGTGCTCCCGGCGATCCTGCCGATCCAGCACACCTGCACCCCGGACCTGAAGATCCGTGCCCAGGACATGTCCCCCGGGCAGCTGGCGGGCACCTGCACCAGCCTGGTCAACCAGGACGCGTACTTCCACCGGGTCATCGGCGACAAGGGGGCGATCCCCGGTGACGTGAACACCAACCTCGAGGTCGTCGTCTTCGACGACTACACCCAGTACTCGCTGTACGCCTGGGCCATCTACAACATCGACGTCGACAACGGCGGCATGTACGAGGAGGGCAACCCGGCCGCCGCCGGCAACCAGGCCCGCTTCATCGCCCACGAGGCCCACTGGCTGCGCCCGGCCTTCCAGATCTGGAACCTCAACCACGAGTACACCCACTACCTCGACGGCCGCTACAACATGGCCGGCGACTTCGAGGCCAGCCTGACCACGCCGACCATCTGGTGGGTCGAGGGCATCGCCGAGAACGTCTCGTTCGGCTACCGGGGCGAGCGCAACGCCGACGCGATCGCCGAGGCGGGCAAGAAGACCTACAAGCTCAGCGACCTGTTCGACACCGTCTACGGCCAGGACGCGGACCCCGAGGTCAACTCGAACCGGGTCTACCGGTGGGGCTTCCTCGCGGTCCGCTACATGCTCCAGGCCCACCCCGCCGACGTCGAGACCGTCCTCGGCAAGTACCGCACCGGCGACTGGAACGGGGCCCGCGCCTTCCTCAAGCAGACCATCGGGACCAGCTACGACGCCGGCTTCGCCACCTGGCTGACGACCACGTGCGCGACCAACGACTGCGGCCCCCTGCCGGAGGCCCCGTCCACCCCGGTGTGCACCCTCAGCGACCCCCGTCAGTTCGACAAGAACTGCCGCCGGGACAACCTCGCGGCCGCCGCCGGCAACTACAGCTACCACTTCGTGTTCCTGCCGGCCGGCGTCAAGCAGCTGACCATCACCAGCAGCGGCGGCACCGGCAACGCCGACCTGTACTACGGCGGCAGCACCTGGGCCACCACCGGCAGCCACCAGGCGAAGTCCGCCAACGCCGGCAACGGCGAGACCCTGACGATCGACAACCCGCCGTCCGGCTGGGTCTACTTCAGCCTCGCGGCCGCGCAGGACTTCAGCGGCGTGAGCGTCTCCACGCAGTCCAAGTAGGCAGGTCCGCCCGGGCCTGAGCGTGACGGCGGTCCTTGCCATCCGATCCGGATGGCAAGGACCGCCACTCGCGGCCTCTCAGCGGCCTCTCAGTCGAGACAGAACTCGTTGCCCTCGACGTCCTGCATCACGAGGCAGGACCCGTTGTCGTCATCGGCGAGCAGCAGTCGCACGCGTGCGGCGCCGAGTGGGATCAGTCGTGCGCATTCGGCCTCGAGCGCGGCCAGGCGCTCTTCCCCCACGAGCCCGGTGCCAACCCGCACGTCGAGGTGCAGCCGATTCTTGACGACCTTCCCTGGCTCTGCGTCCGCGCGTGCGGCGGACAGGCGAGCGAGGCCTCGAAGACGAGGCACCCGTCATCGCCCTGCCGGCGACGGTACGCGGCTCACCAGCGCTCAGGGGGCCGGGCCGGGGTTCAGGTGAGCGGGGGTTCGCCCGGCCTGGGGTCCGTGGCTGCCACGCCGTCCCGTGGTGTGGCATCCGTGGCTGCCACGAGTTCCCCCATGCGGAACAGCCGCTGCCAATAGGACGGGCTGTCCCCCTCACCCAGTACGGGGAGGATCTCGCCGAGTTGGGCCATGTGCCAATGCATCATGCGGAAACGCCAGTCGTCCAACGTGCCCGCATTGCGCAACCAGGTGTCCACGCACCCGGAGATGTCCGCGTCGACCATGACAAGGTCGAAACCCGCCCGGTCCGCACCCGCGAGCCCCTGCGGGAACGGGACGGGCCCGTGCTCCTTCGACAACAAGGTCACAGCAGCGATGAGTTCGGGTTCCTGGTTCATCCTCTGATCATCGCTGAAGGCCGCCGGAGGGGCACCCGCATTTGCCCGCCTCCCGCCGATGTCCCGTCGGCTATTTCTCCGCGTCGCGTGCGGCGGTGGCCACGTCCGACAGGACGGTGGCGGGTCGGCCTCCGGGCTCAACGGCCTTGCCTATGTTCTGTTTCATGTCCTGGCTCACCCCGGCCCAGGACTTCTTTCCGACGGGGTAGAGCCTGGAGGCGGGGAGCGCTTCGAGGAAGACCCGGAGCGATGTCGCCGTGGGGTCGGGGGATCTCACCATGGCCTGGTAGCCACTGGTGGTGACCGGCAACAGGCCGTACTTGCTCGTGAACGCGGACACGTTCTTCGCCTCGTACAGATGGTCCAGGAAGTCGCCGGCCTCCTTGGCGTGGCCGTTCTTGAAGGCCATCGCCCAATCCGCGACGCCCATGGCCGTGGGCTCGGAACCGTCCTGCGTGGGCAGCGCGACCGTGCCGATCCTGATCCCCTTCTCCTGCGCCTGCTTGATCAGTGTCGGGTGTCCGTTGAGGATGCCGACCTCTCCCCGGGTGAAGGCGTCGAAGGCTCCCTGGCGATCGAGCCTGCCCGGTTCGACGGGCCCGGTGAGTCCCTGTCCGACCAGCTTGTCCCTCAGGAACTCGAAGGTCTTCACGTTCTCCGCCGAGTCGATCGCGTACGCGTCCGAGTCGTTGGTGTAGCCGCCGCCACCGGACAGCATCCACATCATCGACTCGGCCTGCGCCTCCTCGGGCCCCAGGGGCAGCGCGAAGGGGGTGGCCACCCCCGCCGCCTTCAGCTTCTTCGCCGCGGTCACCAGATCGGCCCAGGTCCGGGGCTGCCACTGCGCGGAGGGGTCCCGCGGGATGACGCCGGCGTCGGCGAGCAACGCCTGGTTGTAGAAGAGCAGCCGGGTGCTCGCGACGAACGGCATGCCGTACTGCTTCCCCCTGATCTTTCCGGCGTCGGCCAGCGGGGCGAGGAAGTCGGCTTCGGTCCTGATGGAGAGCAGTTCGTCGGCGGGGTAGAGCTTGCCGGCCTCCCCATAGTCGGCGTAGGCGCCGATCTGCGCGATGTCGGGCGCGTTGCCGTCCTTCACCATCGCCGCGACCTTGGCGTCCACCTCCGACCAGGACACCACTTCCACGTCGACCTCGACCCCGGGGTTGGCCCTCTCGAACTCGAAGGCGAGGCTGTCCCAGTACGGCTTGCTGGAATTCAACGGGTTGTCGCCGTACTCGGCCGCCACGACCCGCAGGGTGACACCGCCCGAGGCGGTTCCGCTTCCGCAGGCGGTCAGGGTGAGGGAGACCAGGCACATGGCGGCACCGGCCGCCGTCAGGCTCAGGAAAGCGCGCTGCACGTCTTGATCCACCTCTCGTCACATGACTACTGGGCGTATGGTCTACACCACATTTGGGTCACAACCACACCCCCTGGCACCACGGAATTTCGACCGGGTCCGGATCGGTCCGAGACATACTAGCCATGGACATAATAGCTATGTACTGTATCTGGCATGAGCATGAGTTCACCCGGTCCGACGCCCGGCTTCCTGGTCTGGCGGCTCGCCAACAAGTGGCGCGTCGCAGTCGATCGCGCAGTGGCCCCGCTGGACCTCACCCACGCGAAGTACTCGCTGGTCGCGTCGCTGTACGGGATGCAGCAGGCGGGCGAGCGGCCCAGTCAGCGCCGGCTCGCCGACCACACGGGCCTGGAAGCGCTGTACGTGTCGAAGCTGGCGCGTGCTCTGGAGTCGGCCGACCTGATCGAGCGGACCCGCGATCCCCGCGACCCGCGCGCCGTACAACTGGCGCTCACCGACCGCGGGCTGGTCGTCACACGGCAGGCCATCGCGATCGTCCAGGACCTGCACCAGCAGTTGCTGGAGCCGCTCGGCGGCCCCGACACCCCGCGGACACGGGCGTTCACCAACGAACTGCGGACCCTGCTCGCCCCACCGCTCGCTCCATCCGCACCGGACGACGACCACATCGAGGGGACAACACCATGAGCAACACCAGCACCAGCACCGACGCCGCCGCCACGCCTGCCGCCGCACCCACCGACGCCCGCGCCCTGGGCCTGGCCCACTACGCCGCCCGCGGCGTGCTCGAACACGTTCTGGCCCGGCACGGCGTCACCTTCCAGCAGCAGATCGCCCTGCGGGCCGCCGTCACCACCGACATTCCGCAGACTCCGGACGAACTCATCGCCCAGGTCCAGGGCTCCCTCAAGACCGGACCCGCCGACATCCGCTCCACCCTCGACGAACTGCTCGCCGGGGAACTGCTCGTCACCGACGGCCCGCACCTGCTCCCCACGGACGCGGGGCGCGCGCTGTTCGCCGCCATCGGCGCGGACACCGCACCCGTAACCGCCCGCGTCTGGGGCTCGATCCCCACCGAGGACCTCGCCACCGCCGGCCGCGTACTCGCGCTGGTCACCGAGCGCGCCAACGCGGAACTGGCGAAGCTCACCGCATAGCCGCGGGCGAGGACGCTTCGGCCGCGGCCGGGCCCGCTCCGCGCCGCGGTCTCACGCGGCGGCGCCGTCGGCTTCCGTGGTGGACCGGGTCCGCGACCGGCGCCGCCGGCTTGGAGCGAACTCCCGTTGGGGACGAAAGCCCTGCCAAACAGGGCTGATTGGCTCGAGAGCCAGGTCAGACCATGTTCGAACGCCTCCGCGCCCCGCGGAAGGCGGTCGCCGCGGGCGCCGGCATCTCGGCTCCCGCGTTCCACGACATCTACCACCCCTACCTGGACGCCGTGTGGGCCTACCGGCAAGCCGTCCACGACGAGCTGGAGGGCCGCGCCCTCCGTCCCGCCGACTTCGGCTGGTCCGCGTGGGACGGCCGTGAGCGATGCCCGCACTGCGGAGAGCGCGGCACCGACACGGCAGCCGGATAGCGCCCCCCGCCGCGCCCCGGCCCCGCGGGGGCGCGGTCAATCCGCCTGGCGGGCGAGGACGTAAAGCAGTGGACAGCCCTGGGGCGCCGGGTGATCATCTCCGCGATGGACAACACACCTCTCGCCACCTGTAAAAGCGTCCGCTTCGTCGAGCTCAACGCGAAGGCACTACGGGCTCTGGCCGACGGCGACCTCGCCGGCGGCAGCGCCGAAGCCGGGATCGCCCTTGACGAACACTTCGTCAGCGACCGAGCCCGCTGGATCTTCGACTACCGCGCCAACCAGCTCGCCGAAGACCCCTCCGCCGCGCCCTGGACCACGCGGGCCGCGGTCTCCGTACCGGACGGCGTCGTCATCGGCGACGCCGGCTTCCACGGACCGCCGGACGAGGCCGGCATGATCGAGGTCGGCTTCACCGTCGTGCCCGCACACCGACGCCAGGGCTACGCACGCGCCATGCTGAACGCGCTGCTCGCCAGAGCCGCCGCCGAACCCGGGGTCAAGACCGTGCGGGCCAGGGTCAAGTCCGACAACAGCGCCTCCCTGGCCACCCTCGCCGGCTTCGGCTTCACGCCCGTCGGCGAACAGGGAAACCAGCACGACGGCCTGGTGATCGTGTTCGAGATCGCGGCAGACGCGATCCAGGCCGGATAGCCAAGCGGCCCCGGCGACCACCATGGGCAGCGCCGTCGAATCCTCGACGCCCGGGGCAGAAGAGCCCCGACCGGCCCGGGGGGGTGGGGCGGGGTGCGCCGGGTGCGGGCGGGTCACGCCGGGGTGCCTGCCAGGCCGCTCTCCCAGGCCCAGGCGGCGATTTCGACGCGGTTGCGGGCGTCCAGTTTTGCCTGGACGTTGGCGAGGTGGGTCTTGACGGTGGAGAGGGAGACGAAGAGTTCGCCGGCGATCTCGGCGTTGGTCAGGCCGCGCGCGAGGCAGCGTACGACTTCGCGTTCCCGGTCGGTCAGCGGCTCGGCCGGGCGGCGGGCGGCCTGGGCCGCCGGGATGCGGGGGGCCATTTCGCGCAGCAGCCGTACGGTGATCGCGGGTGAGACGAGGGAATCGCCGACGGCGGCGGCCCGGACGGCTTCAACCAGCATGGCCGGACTCGCGTCTTTGAGGAGGAAGCCGGACGCTCCGCCGTGGAGTGCGGCGTGGACGTACTCGTCGAGGTCGAAGGTGGTGACGATGACGATGCGGGGGCTGTCGGTGCCGGAGAGGCGGCGGGTGACTTCGAGCCCGTCGAGTTTGGGCATGCGGATGTCGAGGAGGAGGACGTCGGGCCGGTGTGCGGCGACGGCCTCGAGGGCGGCTTCGCCGTCGACGACGTCCGCGACGACCTCGATGTCCGGCTGGCTCTCGAGGATCATCCGGAATCCGGTCCTGACCATTTCCTGGTCGTCCGCGATGACCACTCTGATCGCCATGCGTTGCCTGCCCCACTGTCGCCCGCTGCCTGTGCCGTCCCACCCGGTGGGTTCTTCCCATGGGACCTGCGGGCGGCCGGGCCCGCAACCGCGCGTCGGGCCGCCGGGAGCATGCCGCGGGGCCGGAACGGCACTGTTCCGGCCCTGCGGTACTGCGGTCGACTTTACGTACATTCGGGGCATTGCGCCTCGTTCTTCCGGCCCGTGCGAGCCGGGCCGGAAGGACGAAGGAGGGCGCGGGGGTGTGTGCCGGGCCTCAGAGGGCCGCGGCCGCGCTCTTGATCGCCGCCGCGAAGGTGGAGACCTCGGTGTAGACGCCGGGGTAGTCGGGGCGGGCGCAGCCCTCGCCCCAGCTGACTATGCCGACCTGGATCCAGGCGTTCGCGTTGTCGCGGCGGAACATGGGGCCGCCGGAGTCGCCCTGACAGGTGTCGACGCCGCCCTGTGCGAATCCGGCGCAGATCTCCTCGGCGGGCACGATCGAGCCGCCGTAGGAGGCCTGGCAGGAGGTGTCGGAGACGAAGGGGACGGTGGCCTTCATGAGGTAGCGCTGCTGGCCGCCGCCTTCGCGGGTGGCGCCCCAGCCGGCGACGGTGAAGGTGCCGTTGTCGTAGGCCTTGGTGTCGGCGATCTTGAGGGTGGGCAGGTTGATGGGCTTGGCGAGCTTGATGAGGGCCCAGTCCTTGCCGGTGCCGTTGTAGCCGGGGGCCTGCTTGACCTTGGTGGACTTGACCTTGATGGCGCTGGAGCTGTTGAGGTCGACGACTCCGGCGGTGGCGGTGATGGAGGTGTTGTTGCCGGATCCGCTCACGCAGTGGGCGGCGGTGAGGACGATCTGCTGGGTGTAGAGGGCACCGCCGCAGCCCATGGAGAGGCGGACCATGAAGGGGAACTCGCCCTGGGCGGCGCGGGTGCCGCCGACGACGGGGGCCGTGCCGGCGGTGGCGGAGCCGGGCTGGAGGCTGACGGCCGCGAGGGCCACCGCGGCGACGGCGAGGGTGCGCTTGAGGGCGTTGGCAAGGGTGGACACAGTCGACACACTGCCTTTCGTGGGGGGTTGGGCTGTGCGCGTCATCGGGTGAATGACGAGGACATGACACACCGCACCTGTGGGCGCCATCAAGAACGCGTTTTCGGACAACTTCCGGCAGGAGGGGCCCCATGACGCACAACGGCCGCCGCGGCAGTCCGATCGAGCACGGATTTCCTCATCTGGAGACGGTCCGCACGGCCCTCACCGCACTGGTGCGGAGGCTCTCCGCCGACGGGGTCCGCGCCTACGACACGTCCTTCGCCCCCGCCGACGCGGCCTTCGGTGCCGCCGACGACCTCCACCTCGGCGCGCACCGGGTGGCGTCCGCGATGGTCCGCGCGCTGCGTCTGCCCGACGCGCGCATCGTGGTGGGCTTCCGCGCGATGGAGGAGGCGGCCACCGTGGAACTGACGGCCGGTCCCGAGTACTTCGTCGAGGTCAACGACCGCTTCCGCACGCACCGCCGCGATCTGGCGGCGGCCCTCGCCCACGAGGTCACCCACGTCCTGCTGCACCGCCTGGACCTGCGTTTTCCCGCCACCGCGGACAACGAGATCCTCACCGACACCGCCGCCGCCTGCCTCGGCGCGGGCTGGCTGCTGCTCGACGCCTACCGGGAGGACGAGCTCACCCACCAGAAGCTCGGCTACCTCACCCCGGAGGAGTTCGGCTTCGTCCTCGCCAAGCGCGGGCTGCTCCTCGGCGGCGAGGACCTCTCCGCCTGGTTCACCAGCCCGCAGGCGTACGAGGCGTACGTGCGCGGCCGCGCCCTGGCCCGGCGGGACCTGACCCGGGCCCCCCTGGCGGCCGCCGGCCGACCGGAGCGGCGCCGCTACCTCCGGGACCGCAGGGCGGGCGCGACGGCTCCGCGGCACGGGGCGGCGTACCGTTTCGAGGAGCACGCCGACGGGCTGCGCGTGGCCTTCCCCTGCCCGGTGTGCGGGCAGCGGCTGCGCCTGCCGGCCGGCCGCGGTCCGCTCCGGGCCCGCTGCGGGCTGTGCCGCACGGTGCTGGAGTGCGAAACCTGAGCGGTCAGTCGCCGCCGCTGCCGCAGCCGCAGCCGTCTGCGCAGCCGCCGTCCCCGTCGCCGCGGACGGACCGGGCGGGCGGGGCCCGGGCCGGGCGGGGCTCTCAGTCCTCCAGGGAGCGCGCGATCGCGTTGGCGGCGGCCCATCCGAAGGCCATCGCGGGTCCGATCGTCGCGCCCGGCCCGGGGTAGGTCTCCCCCATCACCGCCGCCGAGCAGTTGCCCGCGGCGTAGAGCCCCGCGATCGGCGAGCAGTCCTCGCGCAGCACCCGGCCTTCGGTGTCGGTGACCAGTCCGCCCTTGGTGCCGATGTCCCCCGGGTGCACGGGGACCGCGTAGAAGGGGCCCTTCTCGATCGGCGCCAGGTTGGGGTTGGGCAGCGTCGGGTCACCGTAGTAGCGGTCGTAGACGCTCTCGCCGCGCCCGAAGTCCCGGTCGACGCCCGCCTGCGCGAAGGTGTTGAAGCGGTGGACCGTCGCGGGCAGGCCCGGTGCGCCGATGGCGCGGGCCAGCTCCTCCACGGTGTCGGCCTTCTTCACGAAGCCGCTCTCCAGCCAGTTCTTGGGGAAGGGCTGTCCGGGGAAGAGGCCCGTGAAGAGGTAGCGGGACTTGGAGCGGGCGTCGAGGACCAGCCAGGACGGCACGGTCGTCGCCCCGGGCCGGTCGGCGGCGTACATCCGGTCGACGAACGCGTGGTAGGGCAGGGCCTCGTTGGCGTACCGCTCCCCCGCCCCGTTGACGATGACCATGCCCGGGATGCCCCGGTCGGCGACGAGGAAGAAGGGCTTCTCCCCCGGCGGGCACACCGACGGCGCGCCCCACACCTTGTCCAGCAGGTCGGTGGCGGCTCCCAGTTCCCCTCCCAGCCGCAGGGCGTCGCCGTTCTGGCCCTCCGCGGCGTGCGTCCACGCGGTGGACGTGGGCGCGGGCAGGTGCTTCTCGCGCAGCTCCTGGTCGTGCGAGAAGCCGCCCGCGGCCAGGACCACTCCGCCCCGTGCCGCCACGGTCACCTCCCGCCCGGCGCGCAGGACCCGTACGCCGCTCACCCGCCCGGCCGGGTCGGTGGTCAGGCCGGTCAGGGGCGCCGACAGCCACAGGTCGCCGCCCAGCCGGTCCAGGGAGAGCCGCATGCGGGCGATGAGCGCCTCGCCGAGGGAGAGGAGCCTGCGGCCGGTGGCCAGGGCTCCGAGCGCGCGCAGGCCGACCCGGACGGAGCGCCGCTTGCCGGCCCAGGTGCGGCCGACCATGTTCAGGAAGCGGAAGTCGTAGGAGGTCATGGTCAGCCCGTAGGTGGGCAGTCCGGCCCGGCGCATGGAGCCGGCCAAGTCGCCGAGGCTTCTGAAGTCGGCGATGCACGGCTCGACGGAGCGGCCCTGTGCCATGCCGCCCTGGGCCTCGGGGAAGTAGTCCGGGTAGCCGGGGGTGTACATGAAGCGGATCTCGGTGCGGTCGTGGAACTCCCGGACCATGCGCGGCCCGTGGTCGAGGTAGGCGTCCTTGCGGGCGTCCGGGACCCGGTCGCCGACGGTGGCGTCGAGGTAGGCGCGGGCCTTGTCGCGGGTGTCGGCGAGGCCGGCGCGGTCGAGGTGGAAGTTGCCGGGGACCCAGACGGCGCCGCCGGACAGGGCGGTGGAGCCGCCGTACTTGTCGGTCTTCTCGACGACGAGGACGCTCAGGCCCCGCAGCCGGGCGGTGACGGCGGCGGCGAACCCGGCGGCGCCGGATCCGACGACGACCACGTCGTAGGCGTACTCGCTTGTCATCCGAAGGCTCCCGTGGCGTAGTCGCTGCGGTAGTACAGCAGGGGTGATCCGCCGTCGCGGGCGCTCAGTTCGAGGACCCGGGCGGTGACGAGGTGGTGGTCGCCCGCCTCGTGGACCTCTTCGAGGGCGCAGTCGACGGTGGCGAGGGCGCCCTTGACGCGGACGGCTCCGTGGGCGGAGAGCTCCCAGTCGACTCCGGCGAACTTGTCCTCGCCGCGCCGGCCGAGGGCTTCGCACACCGCGCGCTGCTCCTCGGCGAGGATGCTGACGCCGAACCGGCCGGCGGCGCGGACCTTGGGCCAGCTGGAGGAGCCCTTGCCGACGCAGAGCAGGACCAGCGGCGGGTCCAGGGACAGGGAGGCGAAGGACTGGCAGGCCAGGCCCGCGGGGCGGCCGTCTTCCGCGAGGGCGGCGACGACGGTGATGCCGGAGGCGAAGGCTCCGAGGACCTCGCGGAAGGCGGCGGGGTCCACCGCGGCGGGCCCGGTCAGCCGTTCCACTGGTGGCCCCAGAAGCTGTCGGCGGTGATCTCCTTCGCGGTCCAGGTGGCGGGGTCGACGAGCAGGCCGTCCCAGCCGTATTCGACCTGGAAGCCGCCGGGGGCCTGGGCGTAGAAGGAGACCATGTGGTCGTTGGAGTGCCGGCCGAGGGTGGAGGCGATGGGGATGCCCGCCTTGTTCATGCGGTCGAGGCAGTAGCCGACGTCGTCGAGGGTCTCCAGCTCGACCATGAAGTGGACGATGCCGGGCGGCAGGGCTCCCGGGTAGAGGCCGAGACTGTGGTGGCGGCGGTTGGGGCTGAGGAAGTGCATCCAGTGGAAGTCGCGGCCGGGCGCGCCGGTGGGGACGGCGACCGGGGGCAGGCGCATCGAGTCGCGCAGCTGGAAGCCGAGGAGGTTCTCGTAGAAGTCGAGGGTGGCCTCGGTCTCGGCGGCGGGCAGGACGACGTGGCCCAGGCCCAGATTCTCGTGCGGGTTGTGGGGGCCGTGGGATCCGTGGGGTCCGCCGGTGACGAACCGGTTGCCGTACGGGGTCCCGAGCGGGCTGTGGTCCTGGGCCTGGCCCCAGTAGATCTCCAGGGGGTTGCCGCTCGGGTCCTCGCAGTGGATGAGGCCCTGGACGCGGCGGTCGGCGAGGGTGGCGTCGTCGGCCTGCTTGACGGGGTGTCCGGCGCTCTCGAGTTCGGCGGCGGCCTCCCGCAGGGCGCGGGCGTTCGCGACTTCGAAGCCGGCGGCGAGCAGCCGGTCCCGGTCGCCGGCGACGAACTGGAAGCGGTGCGTGCGGTCGTCGATGCGGACGTTGAGGCGGGTGTCGGTGGTGCCTTCGGCTTCGGCCATGCCGAGGATGTCGAGGACGTAGGTGCGCCAGGCGGCGAGGTCGGCGGTCTCGATGCGGAGGTAGCCGAGTGCGCGGATGTCCATGGGGTCTCCTGGGGGAGGTCAGTGGAGGAAGAAGTCGGTGGCGAGGCGGTTGAACGCGTCGGCGGCCTCGGTCTGTGCCCAGTGCCCGCAGTGCGGGAAGACGTGCAGGCGGGCGTCGGGGATGGTCTTGAGGGCCAGGAAGGCGCCGTCGACCGGGTTGACGCGGTCCTCGCGGCCCCAGGTCAGCAGCACGGGGCGGCTGATGCGGTGGGCTTCGCGCCAGAGCATGGCGGCCTCGGGCCACTTGGCGAAGGAGGCGCCCATACGGGCGTTGCCGAGCCGGGCTTCGGGGTCGGTGGCCTGGGCGTAGCGCTCCTCGACGAGGGCGTCGGTGACGATCGCCGGGTCGTGGGCGAGGGTGGTGAGGAAGGTCCGCATCTGCGCCCGGGTGGGTTCGGGGGCGAGGCTGAATTCGAAGAGCCGCTTGATGCCTTCGGTGGGGTCGGCGGAGAAGAGGTTGAGGGAGATCCCGCCGGGGCCCATGAGGAGGAGTTTGTCCACGCGTTCGGGGTGGTCCAGGACGAGGCGGGTGGCGGTGCCGCCGCCGAGGGAGTTCCCGATGAGGTGCGCCCGCTCGATGGAGAGTTCGTCCATGAGGGCGAGGACGGCGTTCGCGCTGAAGCTGAAGTAGTCGCGGTCGGGTTCGGGCTTGTCGGAGCGGCCGTAGCAGGGCTGGTCGACGAGCAGGGTGCGGAAGCGCGGCGCGAAGTGGGGCAGGTTGCCGCCGAAGTTGGACCAGCCGGAGGCGCCGGGGCCGCCGCCGTGCAGCATGATCACGACGGGTGCGTCGGGTGCGTGGAGGGGACGGGCCTCGTGGTAGTGCAGGGTCAGGTCGCCGGCCCGGGCGGTGCGGGAGGTGTTCTCGTACGTCAGTGCCCGCGCGCTCACAGCATCGTGTCCTGGATGTCGAGGCCGAGGGCGCCCTGCCCGAAGAGGACGAGGGCGCGCTCCGGGTCGTTGGCGGCGTGGCCGCGGCCGGTGTGGACGTCGCGCCAGGCGCGCTGGACCGGGTTCGGGCCGGTGCGCAGGGCGCCGCCGCCGGCGTTCTCCATGAGGAGGTCTACGGCGGCGACGCAGCGCTCGGTGGCGAGGACCTGGTCGCGGCGGACCCGGGTGCGCAGCGGCATCGGGAGTTCCTCGCCGCGCTCGGCCAGGGCGTAGAGCTCGGTGATGTTGCGCTGGAGCTGGAGCCAGGAGGCGTCGATGTCTCCGGCGGCGCGGGCGATGCGGACCTGGGCGAAGGGGTCTTCGGCGACCTGCTGGCCGTAGGAGATGCGGAAGCGTTCGCGGGTCGCGGCGACGTAGGCGTCGTAGGCGCCTTCGGCGATGCCGACGATGGGGGTGGAGATGGTGGTGGTGAAGACGGAGGCGTAGGGGAGGCGGTAGAGCGGTTCGGGGTTGGTCCGGTGGCCGGGGACCCGCAGGGCGGTGACGGGGCCGAAGCTGAGGGCGCGGTGTTCGGGGACGAAGACGTCCTCGACGACGATGTCGTTGGATCCGGAGCCGCGCAGGCCGACGGTGTCCCAGACGTCGTCGACGCGGTACTGGGAGCGCGGGACGAGGAAGGTCCGCATGTCGACGGGGCGGCCTTCGGTGTCGGTGACGAGTCCGCCGAGCAGGGCCCAGTCGGCGTGGTCGCTGCCGGAGGAGAAGTGCCAGCGGCCGCTGATGGTGAAGCCCCCCTCGACGGGGGTGACCTTGCCGGTGGGGGCGTAGGAGGAGCAGATCCGCGTGTCCTGGTCCTGGCCCCAGACCTCTTCCTGGGCGCGGGGGTCGTAGAGGGCGACGTGCCAGGGGTGGACGCCGACGACGGAGGCGACCCAGCCGGTGGAGCCGCAGGCCTTGGCGATCTCCTTGACGGCGGCGTAGAAGAGGGCGGGGTGGGCCGCGCGGCCGCCGTGCGCCGTGGGCTGGAGGAGGCGGAAGAAGCCGGTGGCGGCCAGTTCCTTGATGTTCGCCTCGGGGACCTTGCGCTGCGCTTCGGCCTCCGCGCCGCGCTCGCGGAGGGCAGGGGCGAGGGCGCGGACCGCTGCGAGGACCTCTTCGTCACTCATGGTGTCCCCTTCTCAGATCAAGGATCTTCGGGTGTTCGGGATCGATGGCGAGGAACGTACGCCGGGGTGGTCCGGGCGCGGAACGAGCTGTTCCCGCTGAGTGGGAAGCCCTCGCACTCCTACTTGAAGTATTACTGAATGAAATACCCCGGTCCGGATGCTTCCCTCCGGCCGGGGGTGCGTGGCAGGGTCGCCCCAACGCCTCACGCAGGGGGTTTTCTCGTGCTGGACCAGGTCATGGAGACCGAGCTCGCACCGCTGTCGCTGCTGGAGAAGGCCGCGAAAGTGCTGGGCGCCTTCGAGGGGCCGCAGCCGCGGCTGTCGCTCACCGAAGTCGTGCGCCGCTCCGGAATCCCGCGCTCCTCCGCCCATCGGATCCTCGACCAGCTGGTGCAGTTGCGCTGGCTGGACCGCGAGGGCCGGGACTACCGCATGGGCATGCGCATGCTGGAGCTCGGCGCGCTCGCCTCCCACCACAACCGGCTGCGCCGGGCCGCCCTGCCGCTGCTGCACGCACTGCACGAGCAGACGGGCCGGGTGGTGCACCTGTCGGTGCTCGACGGGGCCGAGGTGGTGTTCCTGGAGCGGATCGGCGGCTCGGAGGCCACCGCGGTGCCCTCGCGGGTCGGCGGCCGGATGCCCGCGTACTGCACGGCCACCGGCAAGGCGATCCTGGCGTTCAGCGATCCGGCCGTCGTGGAGCACGTCCTCGCGCAGGGGCTGCGGCCGCGCACCGCCCGCACGCTGGTGCGGCCGCTCGCGCTGCGTTCGGAGCTGGCGGCGGTCCGCGAGCGCGGGGTCGCCTTCGACCGGGAGGAGAGCTTCCGGGGCATCTCCTGCGTGGCCGCGCCGCTGCGGGGCGCCGGGCGGGCCGTGGCGGCGGTCTCGGTGTCCTCGGGCCGGGGCGACCGGGAGCCGGCCCGGCTGGCACCGGCGGTACTGGCCTGCGCGCGGGCGGTGTGGCGGGAGCTGTACGGGCCGGGCCGGCCGGGGCGGGCCGCCGCCTCCGCGCCGGCCCGGGATCCGGAGCCGGCCGTCTCCTCGCAGGCGATGGACAACATGATGGGGTGGCTGCGGTTCAGCGAGTGGATGTAGTGGGTAGTGGTACTCCATCGCACGAAAGAAGGTTCGGGCCCGACCCCTCGCCAGGGGGCCGGGCCCGCGCCCGTTGCGCGGCGCGCGCCGGTCAGTCCGCGTCGTAGCTGACGCGGACCCGGTCGCCGAGGGCCAGTGCCTGGCAGGCCAGGACGTAGCCGTCGGCCAGGTCCTCGGGGGCCAGGACCTCGTTGCGGACCATGGTGACCCCGCCCTCTAGCACCCGGCAGCAGCAGGCGCTGCAGGCGCCTTCGCGGCAGGAGTACGGAGCGGGGACGCCCGCGGCGAGCAGGGAGTCCAGGAGCGGGGTCCCGGCCGGCCAGGCCACGGTGTGCACGGTCCCGTCGAGCTCCACCTCGGCGGTGGCGCCGCCCCGGCCGGCGGGGGCCGAGGGGGGCGCCGCGGCGGCGGGGGCCTGGGCGAAGACGTCCCCGCCCAGGGAGAAGTACCGCTCGCGGTGGACGGAGCCGGCCGGGGCGCCGGCCGCGCGCAGGGCCGTCGCGGCCGCGTCCATCAGCGGGGCCGGGCCGCAGAGGTAGGCCTCGCGGTGTGCGTACGGGGCCACGAGCGGGCCCAGGCGCGCGGCGGTCGGCAGCCCCCGGAGGGACTCCAGCCAGTGCAGGACCGTGAGCCGGCCGGGATGCTCCCCGGCCAGCGCCCGCAGCTCGTCGCGGAAGATCACCGAGTCGGGGTCGCGGTTGGCGTACACCAGCGCGACCCGGCCCCGGCCGGCGGCGAGGGCGGACTTGGCGATGGAGAGCACCGGGGTGATCCCGCTGCCGCCGGCCACGAGCAGCAGGTCCCGGTCCAGGTCGGGCGGGGTGAAGGTACCGGCGGGCGGCAGGATGTCGAGCGCGTCGCCGACGGCCACGCTCCCGCAGAGCCAGCCGGAGCCCGCGCCTCCGGGGACCCGTTTGACGGTGATCCGCAGCGGGTCGCCGGTGTGCGGGGAGCCGGCCAGGGAGTAGCAGCGGGCCGCGCCGCCCGCCCCGCTCGATGAGGGAAGCCGCACGGTGAGGAACTGGCCGGGGCGGTACGGGAGATGCGCGTCGAGGATGAGGGAGACCGCGTCGGGGGTCTCCTGGATCCGGTGCGTGACGCGGACCGCCAGCGCGCCCGGGGCCCCGGACGGGAGCCCGGACGGGAGCCCAGGGGCGGGGGCGAGGCCTTTTGTTTCAGGCAGAAGCCGGCATACGAGGTAATGCGTGGTCTCGAGGGGTCGGAGATCAGTATAAGAGACAGACCTCGGCCACCGCCGTCACAGCCGTCCGAGGCACCAGATCCCGAGGGCCAGCGACACCCCGCCGGCGAGCACCGCCAGCGGTACGGCCACGACGGGGCGCACGCCCTCGGCCACCTGCGCGCCGCGGCGGGCGCGCGCGCCCGTCCAAGCCAGCAGAGCGGCCCCGAACAGCAGGAACACGATCGCCGCGAAGACCGCCGGACCGTTTTCCACGCCGTTCCCCTTTTGCCCCCGGGCCGCTCTCGGGATCCCCCCGGATCCCGCTGTCCCGGAGACTTTCAGCCGAGGGGATACACCGGGCGAACCCCGGGTTACATCCTGGTTCCGACTGCCCGGCCTACTCCTCCGCGTCCGCCACGGGCTCCAGGAATCCCTGCTCCACGAGCACCCGGATCGACTCCGGAGTCCGGTCCCGCAGGACCACCGGGTCCTCTTCCACCAGCTGGGCGATGGCGTCCAGGATCCGCCCCGCGCTCAGTGATCCGTCACACACCCCGGCGAAGCCGGCGCCGACCGTGTCGACCTTGGTGGCGCGCCGCATCCCGCGGTTCTGCCGGAGCACGACGTGTTCCGGATCCTCCGCGCCGGGGGCTCCGACCTGCTCCTGGACGACCTCCGCGGTCAGCCGGAAGTAGCCCGCCAGCAGGGCGGCGTCGTCGTGGTCGCGGAGGTAGTCCTGCCGGGCGAAGTGCGCCAGGACGGTCTCCCCGAGCGGCTGTTCCACCGAATGCGGCCACTCCTCGACCACGACCGAGGGCTCGGCCGCGTCGCTGCGGCGCAGCGTGATCCAGCCGAAGCCGACCGCCTTGGTCTTGCGGGCCTCGAACTCGTCCAGCCAGTCCTCGTACCGCCGCTCGTACTCGGCGGGTTCGGTGCGGTGGTCGCCGGCGTCGCGCAGCCACAGCTCCGCGTACTGCGTGACGTCCTGCACGTCGCGCTGCACGATCCAGGCGTCGCAACCGCGCGGCACCCATCCCCGTACCCGCTCGTGCCAGTCCTCGCCGTCCACGTGCTGCCAGTTGCCGAGGAACTGCGCGTAGCCGCCGGGGTTGAGCCGGGCGCCGGCTTCCTGGACCAGGGTCCGGCACAGGTCGTCGCCGCCCATCCCGCCGTCCCGGTACGTCAGCCTGGCCCCGGGGGAGATCACGAACGGCGGATTCGAGACGATCAGGTCGTACGTGGCCCCGCCGACGGGCTCGAACAGTGATCCGGCGAGCAGTTCCGCTTCCGGTGCCCCGGAGAGCGCCAGCGTCAACCGGGTGAATTCCAGGGCCCGGGGGTTGACGTCGGTCGCCGTGACCCGGGTGGCGTGCTGTGCGGCGTGCAGCGCCTGGATCCCGGAGCCGGCGCCGACGTCGAGGGCCGAGCCGACCGGGATGCGGACGGTGATCCCGGCCAGGGTCGTAGAGGCCCCGCCGACGCCGAGGACCACGCCCTCCTCGCGGCTGCCGATGCCCCCGGCCCCGCCGACGGCGCAGCCGAGGTCGGAGACGACGAACCAGTCCTCGCCCTCCGGACCGCCGTACGGGCGTACGTCCACGGTGGCGTGGACCTCGTCGCCCTCCCGGCGCAGCCAGCCGTCGGCCAGCGCCGCGTCGACGGGAAGCGCCGCCGCGGCGTGCACGTACGGAACGGGCTGCCGCAGCAGGAACAGCCGGACCAGGCTCGCGAGCGGCTCGTCGCCGCGGCTGCGCGTGGCGCGCAGGGCGGGGACCGTCTCGCTGCGGGCGAGCGCCGCGTACGCCGGGGCGCCGAGCATGTCGAGCAGCCCGTCGGCGGTGAACCCCGCGGCGAGCAGCGCGGAACGGAGCTCGGCGGCGCGGTCGGACGAGGGGAGGCGGGCGGGCAGACCGGAGGGAAGGCTGGTGGTACTCACCCGCCCATTGTGGCCGCTGCCGCCGGCATTCCCCTGCGCCCCACGGCCTTCGGCGTGGGCGCCCGTCCGCACCGAAGGCCACCACCGGGGCGTACGGGCCCGGGCCGCTCCCCGACCGCGCGCAGCTCCGTACGGCACATCGCGGCGCAATCACGGGTCCGTGCGGGGTCCGTACGGGACCGGCGGGGATTCGTACGGGACCGGCGGGGTCCGTACGGGACCGGCGGGGATTCGTACGGGACCGGCGGGGCTGAGTGGGGCTTCGTGGCGCCCCCGAACACGCAGGAGCGGCCGGAGTCCCGAAGGACCCCGGCCGCTCCTGCTCTTCGCGCGGTGCCGCCGCCAACCCGGCGGGCCGGCTCAGGACTTCGCGGGCGCCGGCGTGGTCACCTGGCAGCCCTTCTGGCTGTTCATCGCCTTGTCCAGACCGCCCGACTTGAGCTGGTCGAGCGCTTCCTTGCCGCCCTTGGTGGCTTCATCCAGACCGCTGGCCACGTCCTTGAGGCCCTCGGCGAACTTGCCCTGGTCCTTCGCGTCGAGGGCGTCCATCTTCGTCTTCAGCGCGGTGTAGCCCTGCGCCGTCGACTCGAACCCCATGACCGCGGCGGCCTGGGTCTTCTCGCCGTCCTTGACCGGCGGAACACCCGCGCCCGTGAGGGCCGTACCCATCGCCTTGTACGACTCCGACATGGTCCCGAAGGCCGCCGAGTCGGTCGACTGGACCTCCTCGGGCTTGCTGCTCTCGGTCGCCACCCGCTTGATGTCGGCGTTGGCCTGCTCGATCTTCTTGAGCTCGGGCTGCCAGCTGTCGCAGACCTTCTTGGCCCAGGCGTCGGTCTTCTTGTCGCCGTCGTCCCCGCCGCAGCCCGACAGGACGAGCATCAGCACGGCACCGCCCGACACCGCGGCCGCAAGCTTCTTGTTCACCGGATTGGTCCCTTCGAAGGCTCTCGGCCCGGAAGATACACGCCCGCCATCCGGTAAACGCAAAGGCGGACGGACGGCGCGTCAGTCCGCGCCGCCTGTCCGCCATTCGGGCGTACGATCGAGTCGTCGCGCCCCGAGTCTCCGTCAGAAGACCGGGAGCCCTGGACCCGACCGGATCCCGGGACTCAGGAGGAGTCCGGGACTCGCGAGGAGTCCGGGACTCAGCCGGAGACCGGAACTCAGCCGGAGACCGCCGCCGCCGGGTCCGACGGCTGGGCCACCCGCTCCGCGGGCACGCTCCCGCCCTCGCCCTCTCCCTCGTCGCCGACCGCGATGCCGCGGCGCTTGGAGACGTACACGGCGCCGACGATGACGCCGATCGCGAGGATCGCGACGATCGCCCGCACGGTGGGGTTGGCGTCCGCGCCGTAGCTGAACTGCACGACGGCCGGGGCGATCAGCAGTGCCACCAGGTTCATGACCTTGAGCAGCGGGTTGATGGCCGGGCCGGCGGTGTCCTTGAAGGGGTCGCCGACCGTGTCGCCGATGACGACCGCCTCGTGGGCGGCACTGCCCTTGCCGCCGTGGTGCCCGTCCTCGACGAGCTTCTTCGCGTTGTCCCACGCGCCACCGGAGTTGGCGAGGAAGACCGCCATCAGGGTGCCGGTGCCGATGGCTCCGGCCAGGAAGGACCCGAGCGCGCCGACGCCGAGCGAGAACCCGACGGCGATCGGCGTGAGGACGGCGAGCAGGCCGGGCGTGGCCAGTTCGCGCAGCGCGTCCTTGGTGCAGATGTCCACGACGCGCCCGTACTCGGGCTTCTCGGTGTAGTCCATGATCCCGGGGTGCTCCCGGAACTGGCGGCGCACCTCGTAGACGACGGCGCCGGCCGAACGGGCCACGGCGTTGATGGCGAGGCCGGAGAACAGGAACACGACGGCCGCGCCCAGGATCAGCCCGACCAGGTTGTTGGGCTGGGCGATGTCCAGGCTGAGGTTCATCTCGTTCGCCTTGGCGCCGACTTCCTTGACCGCGTTGGCGATGGCGTCGTTGTACGAGCCGAAGAGCGCGGCCGCGGCGAGCACGGCGGTGGCGATGGCGATGCCCTTGGTGATGGCCTTGGTGGTGTTGCCCACCGCGTCCAGGTCCGTCAGCACCTGCGCGCCGGCGCCCTCGACGTCGCCGGACATCTCCGCGATGCCCTGGGCGTTGTCGGAGACCGGCCCGAAGGTGTCCATGGCGACGATGACGCCGACCGTGGTGAGCAGGCCGGTGCCGGCCAGGGCCACCGCGAAGAGCGCCAGCATGATCGAGGTGCCGCCGAGCAGGAACGCCCCGTAGACGCCGAGGCCGATGAGCAGCGCCGTGTAGACGGCGGACTCCAGGCCGACGGAGATGCCGGCGAGGATGACGGTCGCCGCGCCGGTCATGGAGGACTTGCCGATGTCCCGGACGGGACGGCGGTTGGTCTCCGTGAAGTAGCCGGTGAGCTGCTGGATCAGGGCCGCGAGCACGATGCCGATGGCGACGGCGACGAGCGCGAGGATCCGCGGGTCGCCGGCGTGGGCGAGGATCGCGGCGTCGTCGACGCCGACGAGCTCCTTGTAGGTGCCCGGCAGGTAGGCGTAGACGGCGATCCCGACGAGCACCAGCGAGATGACGGCGGAGATGAAGAAGCCGCGGTTGATGGCGGTCATTCCGCTGCGGTCGGTACGGCGCGGGGAGACCGCGAAGATGCCGATCATCGCGGTGACGACCCCGATGGCGGGGACGATCAGCGGGAAGGCCAGGCCCAGGTCGCCGAAGGCGGCCTTGCCGAGGATGAGGGCCGCCACGAGGGTGACGGCGTAGGACTCGAAGAGGTCGGCGGCCATTCCCGCGCAGTCTCCGACGTTGTCGCCCACGTTGTCGGCGATGGTCGCGGCATTGCGCGGGTCGTCCTCCGGAATGCCCTGCTCGACCTTGCCGACCAGGTCGGCGCCGACGTCGGCGGCCTTGGTGAAGATGCCGCCGCCCACGCGCATGAACATCGCGATCAGGGCGGCTCCGAGTCCGAAGCCCTCCAGGACCTTGGGCGCGTCGGCGGCGTAGACCAGGACGACGCACGAGGCGCCGAGCAGGCCGAGGCCGACGGTGAACATGCCCACCACGCCGCCGGTGCGGAACGCGATCCGCATGGCCTTGTGGGAGACCTCGGTCAGGTCCTTGGCGGGCTCCCCCTCGGCGGGGGTGGCCTCGCGCGCCGCGGCGGCGACACGGACGTTGGCCCGGACCGCGAGTCGCATGCCGATGTAGCCGGTGGCGGCGGAGAAGAGCGCGCCGACGAGGAAGAAGGCGGAACGTCCCGCCCGCTGCGACCAGTCGTCGGCGGGGAGCAGGAAGAGCAGGAGGAACACGACGACGGCGAAGACGCCGAGCGTGCGCAACTGCCGGCCGAGGTAGGCGTTGGCGCCTTCCTGGATGGCGGCCGCGATCTCCTTCATGGCATCGGTTCCCTCGTCGGCGGCGAGGACCTGGCGGACCAGGATCTGCGCGACGACGAGTGCGGCGATGGCGACGGCCGCGATGACGATCACGATGAGCCGGTTGTCATCGGTGAGTACTGCGGATGCCAGGTCAGTGGTGCGACCGGGCGCGATAGGGGTGAAGAGCCCCGTCATTCGTCCTCCTTGACGCGATGAGCTCAAGATGTGGACGGATTGTAGGGAGCGCGACCCGATCAAAACAGTACGCAGGAAACGGAATTGGCCTGCACTTGCTCCTCACCAATAGATCCGGTCACTCCATTACCCTCGAAAGTAGTAATGGGGCAAAGGCATTGACGCGCCGTCGTCGATCTAGGAAATCTCCGGCGCGGGGTCGGGATATCGATCTACGAACACACAAAAGGCCCTGCTCGGCAGGGCCTCGAATAAGATCAAAAAAGGGGCTGAAGGGGATCGAAAAAGGATCAGCAGAAGATCAGAAGAAGATCGGAAGATACGCCGGCACGCGCGGGAAACACTCCCGGGACCCACCGGACCCGGACCTCACCGGCTTGGCGGCACCCATCCGCTCTCCCGTCGGCAGACGGCCCCGCCGGCGGACTCGGTCCGGGGGCTGCGGAGCGCTGTGGAGCACCGCTCCGGTCGCTCCCGGCCACGCGGTGGCTCCGGGGTACCCGGACAGGGCCGACGGGGCCGCCAAGGGCACCCGGCGGGGCCGGAAGGGCCACTCGGCGGGGCTGGCAGAGCTACTCGGCGGACCTGAGAGGCCCCTCGGCGGGACCTGCGGGGCCCGCGGGCCGCTACGGCAGCTCCGAGGTCCCCAGGACGGGCCAGCGCATCCGGATGGTCCCGCCCGATTCCCCGCTGATCACCTCGACGTCATCGACCAGGCCGCTGATCACGGCGAGGCCCATCTCGTCCTCGCCCTCGATGTCGGGGTCCAGGACGGCCTCGATTCCGGACACGCCGGTGGACGGACCGCCGGCCGGTCCGGGCACTTCGTCGCCGACCTCGATGGAGAACACCTTCTCCTCCTCGGTCAGCACCACCCGGACGGGCGCGGTCAGCCCGTTGCTGCGGTGCAGTCCGACGGCACGCGAACAGGCCTCGCCCACGGCGAGGCGGACCTCGTCGAGGACGGCTTCCTCCACGCCGGCCCGGCGCGCCACGGCGGCCGCGACCAAGCGGGCCGTCCGGACGTGTTCGGGCTGGGCGCTGAAGCGCAGTTCAACGGTGGCCATGCGCGTCCCCCTCGGACTACGGGCGTGCCTTACAGGGGCCCGGGCCGCCTGTGGCCCGGTACCCCCCGCTGCTCATCGGCCGTTTCGCCGCCGAGAGTCGTCAGTCGGTGGCGTTGACAGCCTCTTCCACCGAGTTGTGGATCGGAAACACCTTGGTCAGACCGGTGATTCGGAAGATCTTCAGGATGCGCTCCTGGTTGCAGACCAGACGCAGCGAGCCCTCGTGCGCGCGGACGCGCTTGAGGCCTCCCACGAGCACACCAAGCCCGGTGGAGTCGAGGAAGTCCACTCGCTCCATGTCGACAACCAAGTGGTAGCTGCCGTCGTTCACCAACTCGACCAACTGCTCGCGCAGCTTGGGCGCGGTATACACATCAATCTCGCCACCGACCTCCACGACCGTACGGTCGCCGACAGTGCGAGTCGACAGGGACAGGTCCACGGATCCTCCAGCACCTTGCTATCGAGCGGCGCCCCCCAGGGGCCTCCCCACCCGGAGGTGGACGAGGGATTGGCTGCCGCGATGGCATTCAATCACTTACCGGCAGGCGCGCACGACGCCTTGGGACCATTGTCCCGCACGCCGGTGACACACTCGCTTCCAATGGCCAACACTCACCGTCCCGGTCCGCCCACGGCACCCGAGGACGTACGACCCACCCCCGGCACGGTCCTGGACCGGCTGTCACGGGGGCCTTCCCGGGCTGCGCGCATCACCCATACGGAGCACTTGCCCCCTCGGGAGGGTCGTCATGCGGTCTGGCCGGACCGCATCCGAACGGATGTCGTAGCCGCCATCCAGGCCGCCGGCATCGAGCACCCGTGGGAACACCAGGCCGCGGCGGCCGAACACGCGCTCGACGGGGAGTCCGTGGTCGTCGCCACGGGCACCGCGTCGGGCAAGTCCCTGGCCTACCTCGCGCCCGTGCTCTCCGCCCTCGTGGACGGCTCGGAAGCCCCCAACGGGCGGGGTGCGACCGCCCTGTACCTGGCCCCGACGAAGGCGCTGGCCGCCGACCAGCGGCGCGCCGTACGGGAGCTGGCCGGACCGCTCGGCAACGCCGTGCGCCCGGCCGTGTACGACGGCGACACCCCCTTCGAGGAACGCGAGTGGGTCCGCCAGTACGCCAACTACGTGCTCACCAACCCCGACATGCTCCACCGGGGTATCCTCCCGGCCCACCCGCGCTGGGCCTCCTTCCTGCGGTCCCTGCGCTACGTCGTGATCGACGAGTGCCACACCTACCGGGGCGTATTCGGCTCCCACGTGGCCCAGGTCCTGCGCCGGCTGCGGCGGCTGTGCGCCCGCTACGGCTCCGATCCCGTCTTCCTGCTGGCCTCCGCCACCGCCAGCGACCCGGCGGCCGCGGCGTCCCGGCTGACGGGTCTGCCGGTGGTGGAGGTGGCCGACGACGCCTCCCCGCGCGGCGAGGTCGTCTTCGCCCTGTGGGAGCCGCCCCTGACCGACCTGAAGGGCGAGAGGGGCGCACCCGTACGCCGTACGGCGACCGCGGAGACCGCCGAACTCCTGACCGACCTGGTCGTGCAGGGCGTCCGCACGGTCGCCTTCGTCCGCTCCCGGCGCGGCGCCGAGCTGATCGCGGTGATCGCCCAGGAGCGGCTCGCCTCCGTGGACCGCTCGCTGCCCGGGCGGGTCGCGGCCTACCGGGGCGGCTACCTGCCCGAGGAGCGCCGGGCCCTGGAGCGGGCCCTGCACTCCGGTGAGCTGCTGGGCCTGGCCGCCACGACCGCCCTGGAACTGGGCGTGGACGTCTCCGGCCTCGACGCCGTGCTGATCACCGGCTACCCGGGCACCCGTGCCTCCCTCTGGCAGCAGGCCGGCCGCGCCGGACGCTCCGGCCAGGGCGCCCTGGCCGTGCTGATCGCCCGCGACGACCCGCTGGACACCTACCTCGTCCACCACCCGGAGGCCTTGTTCCGCCAGCCGGTGGAGGCCACGGTCCTGGATCCCGACAACCCGTACGTCCTGGCCCCGCACCTGTGCGCCGCCGCGGCCGAGCTGCCCCTGACGGAGGCCGACCTCGCCCTCTTCGGCCCGGCGGCGGCCGAGCTCCTCCCCCAGCTGGAGGCGGCCAAGCTGCTGCGCCGGCGGGCCACGGCCTGGCACTGGACCCGCCGGGAGCGGGCCTGCGACCTCACCGACATCCGGGGCGGCGGCGGCCGTCCCGTCCAGATCGTCGAAGCCGCCACGGGCCGGCTGCTCGGCACGGTCGACGAGCCCGCCTCGCACGCAGCCGTCCACGACGGGGCCGTCCACCTGCACCAGGGCCGCACGTACCTCGTGAAGCACCTGGACCTGGAGGACTCGGTCGCCCTCGTCGAGGAAGCGAATCCGCCCTTCTCCACCACCGCCCGCGACACCACCGCCATCTCCGTCCTGGAGACCGAGAGGGAGATCGCCTGGGGCAGCGGACGGCTCTGCTTCGGCTCCGTCGAGGTCACCAACCAGGTCGTCTCCTACCTGCGCCGCAAACTGATCACCGGCGAGGTGCTCGGCGAGGCCAAGCTGGACCTGCCGCCCCGCACCCTGCGCACCCGGGCCGTGTGGTGGACGGTCACCGAGGACCAGCTCGACGAGGCCCGGATCAACCCGGAGATCCTCGGCGGCGCCCTGCACGCCGCCGAGCACGCCTCCATCGGCCTGCTCCCGCTCTTCGCCACCTGCGACCGCTGGGACATCGGCGGGGTCTCCGTCCCGCTGCATCCCGACACCCTCCTCCCGACGGTCTTCGTCTACGACGGCCACCCCGGCGGCGCCGGCTTCGCGGAGCGCGCCTTCCACACGGCCCGCGCCTGGCTGACGGCGACCCGCGACGCGATCGCCGCCTGCGAGTGCGAGGCGGGCTGCCCGTCCTGCATCCAGTCCCCCAAGTGCGGCAACGGCAACGACCCCCTCCACAAGCGCGGCGCCCTCCGCCTCCTCACCCGCCTCCTCGCCGAGGCCCCGGAGGCGGCCCCTGAGGCCCCGGAGGCGGCGGAGGCCGGGCCGCAGGGACCCGAGGCACCGGAGGCCGGCCCGGAGGCTCCCGAGGAGGCCCCTGAGGCCCCCGAAACCTGAGTGCACCGCGGGTTCGCGCACCGGCCCCGCGAATGGCTGGTTCTCGACCCTGCCGACGGCCTGCTCCCGGCGGGGCGGCCCGGCACCCGCTCGGGCCCGGCCTCCGGGAGCCGGGCCGCTGCCCCTCCGCGGGCCCCCGCCCGGCCGGCCGCCGGCTCACCGGGGCTCCTCCGCCAGCGGCGGACCGGCGCGGGAGCGCAGCGCCGGGGCGAAGGGCCCCGTCGGGGCTCGGGCCGTGACCTCCACGACCTCGCCCGTCACCACGCATCCGGTGACCCCCGCGGCCTGCGCCTCCGCCACCCGTACCGCTGTGGCGCAGGCCGCCTCCGGACCGTGGGCCCAGGTCGCCGCCGCGGCGAGGGCGGCCAGGTCGGCGGCCGCGGCGGCACGGTGCCGGGCCACCACCGCCTGCCCCAGCAGGAGCACCCCGCCGAACACCGCCACCAGCACGGTCGCCACGACGACGCCCCACACCGTGGCCGCCCCCCGGTCCCGGTCCCGGTCCCGCACCCGGTCCCGGTCCCGCACCCGGTCCCGGTCCCGCACCCGGGCCGGGGTCGGGGTCCCGGCTGGCTCCTATACACAGCTGACGCTCCCGACGATCATCCCGGGGGGCCTGAGGCGGGAAGATCGGCGGGGTGGCGGACGTTTTGAACTCCAGCGCTCCGGACCGCCGGAGCCCGCGAGCAGGGGGACCCCGCGATGACCACCCGTCACATCGACTTCGAGCGGCTGCACAACTTCCGCGACCTCGGGGGCTACCGCACGGCCGACGGCGCCACCGTCGCGTGGGGCGCCCTGTACCGCGCGGACTCGCTCGGCAAGCTCGCCGGCGCCGACTGGGACCGCTTCCTGGACCTCGGCGTCCGCACCGTCATCGACCTGCGCTACCCGTGGGAGGCGGACGCGAAGGGCCGCATCCCGGAGCCCGAACGGTTCACGTACGCCAACCTGAGCATCGAGCACCGGCCCTACGACCAGGCGGAGATCGATCCGGACCTCGACCCGTGGCGGTTCCTCGCGGACCGGTTCGCGGAGGTCGCCGAGGACGGCGCGGCCGAGATCCGCCAGGCGATCGAACTGCTCGCCGAGGGCCCCGGCCCGGCCGTCTTCCACTGCACCTCGGGCAAGGACCGCACCGGCCTGATCGCCGCGCTCGTCCTGACCCTCCTCGGCGTGGACGAGGAGCAGATCCTCGCGGACTTCGCCCTGACCGAGCTGGCCACGGACCGCCTGAAGGCCGACTGGCACACCGCGCACCCGGGCCGCACCATGCGCTGGCCGGCGTACGGCCGCGCGCCCGCCGAGATCCTGCGCCTGACCCTCGCGGACCTCGGAGCCCGCCACGGCTCGGTCGAGGCCTACCTCACCGAGGCGGTCGGCATCACGGCCCCCACGAGGGCCGCCCTGCGCACCCGCTTCCTGACGGCCTGACGGCCTGACCGCCTGGCCGCCTGGCCGCCCTGTCTCCTGGCCGCCTGACGGCCTGGCCGCCTGGTCTCCCGGCGGGTCAGCGCTCGCGGCTGCCGTGGAGCACCGCCCGGGACCAGGAGGTCAGTTGGCGCAGCATGCCCTCCGTGCGCGGGCGGGCGGCCGGCACGAAGGGCAGCACGAGCAGCGCCGGAAGGAACGCGAGGGTGACCAGGGTCAGGGGGACCAGCGCGAAGAGGACGATGAGCGCCCGCTGGAGCCGGCGTACGGAGTGGGCGAGACCCGGGGGGACGGACATCTGGAGGTTCCTCTCGTCGGTCGGTGTGACAGGTCCGAGAGTCCGCGCCGCGGGATACTTGCGACAGCGGTCAAGAGTTGCCGGAACGGCGGCAACGGAGCGGGGGCCTTCATGGACGATCTGCCCGGCCGAAGCCGGAACTCCTCGGAGGTCGAGCGGGGCGCGGCGCCCGAAGTTGTCACGCTCGGCAAGACGTTGACAGGCCTGTTCAACGGGCTGGGCGTGACGCAGAAGGTCTACGGAGTCCGCGTCGGCCTCGACAACACGACGGTCTCCCGCTACTTGGGCGGCAACCGGGTGCCGCCCAAGCCCTTCATCGAGCAGCTCGTGCGCGAGGTGGAGGGCGAGTTGGGCCTCCCCCTCCAGGAGAGCGCCAAGGAGACCGTCCACCAGCAGTACCTCGCCGCGCTCAAGGTGACGAGCAGGAGCGGCGAGTACGAGCTCGCGGTCATGCGCGACGAACTGGAGCTCGCCAAACGGGAGGTCGCGCGGGAGCGCCGCACCGTCGAGTCCCTGCACCTGCTCCTCGACAGCAAGGAGGAAGAGGCGCAGGGGCTGAAGGTGGACGTACAGCGCCTCGCTCTGGACTGGGCGCGGGAACGCTCCACCACGCAGAGCGCCGCCGCCGGCTTGAGGAAGGCCTACGAGGATTCGGCCGGGCAGGCGGACTCCTTGATGGAGCAGATCAGGGAGCTGAAGGCCCAGCTCGGGGAGGCCGAGGCCAGGCGGGAGACGGCGGAGGGGCGCAGCGCGTCCTTGCGGGAAGAGGTCCGCCACCTGGAGGGCCTGCTTGCGGAGCGGGTGGCGGAGCGGGTGGCGGGGCCGGTTGCGGGGCCGGCGTCGCTCGAGGAACTGAAGGCGGAGTTCGCGGCCGGCGAAGGCCGCCCGGCGGTGGAACTGGCACGCCAGTTGACCGACGCGGCGTGGAGTCGGCCGGTGGCCGAAGTGATCGAGATCTACTCCTGGCTGCGGACGACCCGCACCCCGCACCAAGTGGCCCAGTTCTGCGGTGATGTGGCCCGCCTGCGGGATCTCGACGAGAGCGTCGACTTCCTCGCGGCCACCTGTCCGGAGGCTTCCAGGCAGACGGTCGCGAGCATGGTGGAGGTGATCGCTTCCCGGATCGACCCCGGCAACGTCAGTCGGGTGTGCGGCCGGTTGGGGGACGTCCGTACCGGGTGGTCCGCCGTGGCCGCGGACTCGGTGATGAGCACCTTCGGCACCCCCGCCCTCCGTCCGCGGATCCCGCAGTCGGAATACGTCTCGCTCCTCACCGCGATACGGCCCGAGGACCGGTATCCGCGGCCGACGTCCACGGGGATGCGCCTGGACTCCCTCGGGGCGGGCCAGGACCCCGGCAGAACCCCGAAAGCCCTGCTGGACGTGGCCGCGGCGGGCTGGGAAGAGCTGGCGCTCACCGCGCTGGCCGTCCTCGTCAGCCGCAGGGGAGCCCGCGGGACCGCTCGCCTCCTGGACGAGATCGGTGTTCCGCAGGCCGGGCACTTGATCCGTTTCGCCGCGGCCGCGAGGCACGAACCGATTCGCCTCCCGCAGGCACCCGTCGTTTCCGTCGCGGCCCTGTTGGCCGACGCCCTGTTCTCGGGCAGCACGATTTCGCCCTGGTTCTTCCGGCTCCACGACGCCCTCGGCGACAGCGGCAACCTGGATCAGCTCAAGCATTCGGAGATCATCACGGTGCGCAAACTCGCGACGGAGCCGTAGGGCGTCAGCGGGCCCGCTCGACCCGTCGTTCGACCCACACCGGTTCGGTCGTCTCGCGGAGGAGGCCGTCCGAGCCGAAGACCAGGAAGCGGTCGAAGGAGCGGGCGAACCAGCGGTCGTGGGTCACGGCCACGACCGTGCCGTCGTACGCCTCGAGGCCCTCCTGGAGGGCCTCCGCGCTCTCCAGGTCGAGGTTGTCCGTCGGCTCGTCCAGCAGCAGCGCGGTCGTCCCCGCCAGCTCCAGGAGCAGGATCTGGAAGCGGGCCTGCTGGCCGCCCGAGAGCCGGTCGAAGCGCTGCTCCGCCTGCCCGGTGAGCTCGTACCGGCGCAGGACGGACATCGCGGCGCCGCGGTCCTGGGACTGCTCGTTCCACAGGATGTCCAGGAGGGTGCGCCCCTCCAGCTCGGGGTGGGCGTGGGTCTGCGCGAAGTGGCCGGGGACGACCCGCGCGCCGAGCTGCCACTTCCCGGTGTGCGCGACCTCCTCGCCGGCGAGGAGCCGCAGGAAGTGCGATTTCCCGGAGCCGTTGGAGCCGAGCACGGCGACCCGCTCCCCGTAACTGACCTCCAGGTCGAAGGGCTTCATCAGCCCGGTCAGCTCCAGGCCCTTGCAGGTGACCGCCCGCACCCCGGTGCGCCCGCCGCGCAGCCGCATCCGGATGTCCTGCGCCTTCGGGGGCTGCGGCGGCGGCCCGGCCTCCTCGAACTTGCGCAGCCGGGTCTGCGCGGCCGCGTACCGCGAGGCCATGTCGTGGCTGACGGACGCCGCCTGCTGGAGCGTGGCCACCAGCTTCTTCAGCTGGGCGTGCTTCTCGTTCCAGCGCCGGCGCAGCTCCTCGAAGCGGGCGAACCGCTCCGTACGCGCCTGGTGGTACGTGCCGAAGCCGCCGCCGTGGACCCAGACGTCGGCGCCGCCCGGGCCCGGTTCGACGCTGACGATCTTCTCGGCGACGCGGGCGAGGAGTTCGCGGTCGTGGGAGACGAACAGCACCGTCTTGCGGGTCTGGCGGATCTGCTCTTCGAGCCAGCGCTTGCCGGGCACGTCGAGGTAGTTGTCGGGCTCGTCGAGCAGCAGCACCTCGTACGGTCCGCGCAGCAGCGCCTCCAGGATCAGGCGCTTCTGCTCGCCGCCGGACAGGGTGCGCGCGAGCCGCCATTGCGCCTTCTCGTACGGGATCCCGAGCGCGGCCATGGTGCACATGTCCCAGACGGTCTCCGCCTCGTACCCCTGCACCTCGGCCCAGTCGGCGAGCGACTGGGCGTACCGCATCTGCGCGGCCTCGTCGTCGACCGTCATGACCCGCTCCTCCGCGGCGTCGACGGCCCGCCCGGCTTCCCGGATGCGGGCCGGGGCGACGGCCAGGAGGAGGTCGCGGACCGTGCGCTCGTCGCGGACGCTGCCGACGAACTGGGGCATGACGCCGAGTCCGCCGCTGACGGCGACCGTGCCGCCGTGCGGCTGGAGTTCGCCGGCGATCAGGCGCAGGAGCGTCGTCTTGCCGGCGCCGTTGGGCCCGACGAGGGCCATGGCGGCCCCTTCGGGCACACGGAACGAGACATCGCCCAGCAGTGCCCGACCGTCCGTCAGATAATACTCAAGATGCGCAGCTTCAAGATGCCCCATGATCGGGAATTCTCGGCGATCCGGGCTCTCGCGCGCAACACATTTTCCCGGCGGGGTTTTTGCGAAACCAGCCACATCCAGACAAGGAATCGGCCATTCCCGGCCGTCTTGACCGATGCGGCATAGACGCTCATTCCGGCCACTCGCTAACATCCAGGTGCCGGAGCACATTCACTCCGGACAACGCGGCAACATCAATTTCCACAAGAAATGAGGAACCGTGGAGAAGGCCAAGAAGACCGAAACCGTCACCCCCGAACTCACCCCGAAGCCCGTCCAGGAGCAGGACCGCGTGAGTGCGCGGGAGAGCATCGAGCTGCGCGTCACCGACCTGAGCAGCCCCGCGATGGTCGCGGGGCTCGCCCGCCGTTGTTGATCCGCCACGCGTGACGAAATAGCCCGGAGCGAGGAACACAAGGGCTGTTTTGTCACCACATCCTCCCCGTGGAACACCCTCCACGGGGAGGACGTCGCTTCCGGCCCGGTCTCATGAGGAGGGACACGCGTGGCGCCCATACCGGTCACCCCCCTGCGGACGCTGGACGCCCAGGCCGCCGCCGACCTGGGTGACATCGACGGGCCGGTGGTCATCCGCGGCCTGCACGCACCGTGGCGCGCGCGGGGGCTGTGGACCACGGAGTTCTTCCGCCGGGAGTACGGCCCGACGCCCGTGCCGGTCCGGAATTACCCCGCCGGTTCGGAATACGACTACACGCTCGCCCACACCACGCTCGGGGATTTCCTGGACTACTGGGAGAACACCCCGGCCGACACCGCACTCGTCAGGGACCGGCAATACCTCGCCGAATGGAATTTCGTCCGCGACTGCCCGGGGCTCCTCGACGACTTCGACATTCCGGAGATCTTCTCCGAGGACTGCATCGAGAGGCTTCCGGAGCAAGTGCGCTTCGGCCGGATGTGGTTGTTCTTCGGCGAGCCCGGATGCTCCACCGGACTGCACCGCGACACCTTCTCCACCAGCGCCTGGCTGGCGGTCCTCAGCGGCAGCAAGACCCTGCGGCTGGTGACCCCGGAAGCCGGCGGGAAGCTGCGGCCCGGGGACGGCCTGTGGTCGGCGGCCTCGTACGACGAGGTGCTCCGGCCGGCCGGCGCGGTCGTCCACGAGGTCACGCTCCGGGCCGGGGACACGCTCTACATCCCCGGCGACTGGTACCACGAGGTCCGCAATCCGGAGCGCAACCTCATGCTGACCGCCAACTTCGTCGAGGAGCGCCGGCTCCTGTCCTTCCTCTCCCAGTTCGAGACGCGGCTCATCGAGCCCATCTCCGTCCTGCGCCGGGCCCGCAACGCGCAGGTGCGCACGTGGGCGGAGCGCGAGGAGAAGACCCCGCCGACCGAGCTCGACGACGAGGCGTTCCGCGCCCGCGAGGCCGCCTGGGTTCGCGGGATGACCGCCGAACTCGAGGAGTACGGGCGGGCGCTGGCCCGGTGGGGCGCGGAGCGGCCGGACGGCCCGGAGCACGAGGCGCCGTCCGATGCCGGCTGACCGGGCCGGGGGCGCGGGCGCGTACGAGGCTGGGGGCGCGGCCGCGTACGGCGCCGGTAGCGCGGCCGCGCACGAGGCTGAGGGCGAGGGCGAGGGCGCGTACGACGTCGAGACCGTCGTCGCGTTCGACTCCATGCCGTCCACGCCGGAACAGCCCGACTGGAGCGACCACAGCGGACTGCAGCTGGCCGCGCTCACGACCCGCCCCCTCCTCGCCCACCGCGACGGCGTTCCCGCGCTGATCGGTGCCCGCTCCCTGGACTCCTCCCCGGACGGGCGCCGGCACGAGTTCGCCGTCCGCCCCGGCGCCCGCTGGGCGGACGGCAGCCGGCTCACCGCCGCCGACTACGCGAAGGCCCTGCGCCGCGCCGCGTCCTCGCACACCGCCACCGGCTACTGGCTGCGCCACGTCGAGCGCGTGCACGCCCGCGGGGACCGCCTCCGGGTGACCCTGGCCGAACCGGACTTCGGGTTCCCGCTGATGACCTCGCTGCCCGCGCTCGCCCCGTACCGCGGTACGGGCGACGGCGTCGGCCGGTACCGCATCGCCCGGGCGACGTCCCGCACGATCGTCCTCGACCGCGCCGGCCACCGCGCCGAAGGCGCCGCGCGCGTGCTCGTCCGCAGGATCAAGAGCCCCGAGCGGGGCATCGCGGCCTTCGCCGAAGGCCGGATCGACGTCACCTCCGACACCGCCTTCCCCCTGCACCGGTACCCGCAGTACGCGGCCCACCCCGCCCTGCGGATCCGGCCGCTCGGCATCATCGTCGCGCTGTGCTTCGAGGGCGCCCTGCTCGGCCCGGGCGCGGACACCGCACGGCAGGCGATCCGCCGCGCCCTGGCGGCGCCCGGAGCCGGGGCCCTGCTGCCGGCCCCGCTGCTCGCGCGCGACGGCTTCCTGCCGGTGCGGGACTTCGACGGGGCCTTCCGCGGGGCGGCGGAGCGCGAGGCCGTCCCCGCCGGCCGGATCGCGCGGCCCGCGCCCGGCCCCCGCCACCGGCTCGCGTACGACACGTACTACCCGAACCGGGAGCTCGCCCGGGCCGCCGCCCGGCTCCTGGGGCGGGCGGGCATCGCGGTGGAACTCGTACCCGACCGGTACGAGGCCCGGTCCCGCCCGGCCGACCTGCGCCTCAACCTCTTCCGCGGGCTGCGCCAGGACCCGCTCGGGGTCCACCGGGGGCTGGTGTTCCTGGAGGCACTGCGTACGCACGCGTCGCTGGAGTCCTACCTGAAGGTGCTGCGGCGCTACGACACCTCCCCGCAGACCTCGGAGACGCTGGAGGAAGCCGTCGGGGAACTCGACGCCATCCTGCTGGACAACGCCCTGTGCCTCCCGCTCGCGGAGGTGCCCGGGATCTTCCTCGCGCGCCGGGCGCGGGCGCCCTGGGAGTGGACGTGACCGGGGACGGGGGCGCGAGCGGGGACGAGGGCGTATACGGGGACGGGGACGTGAACGGGACCGGGGAAGCGCCACTCCTCGACCGGCTGCGGCGGCGCTTCCCCGCCGGGGTCATGCTCCGCGCGAACACCACGATCGCCGCCGGGGAAGCCGGGGAACTGCTGGTGATCGGGGAGAACGGCTTCGGCATCGACGGCGCGGACGACGGCTTGCGGGAGCTGGCGGGACGGCTCGCCGGTGGCCTGGCCTGGCCCGACGGCCGCGGCGCCCTCAGCCCCCGGCAGCTGGCGCTGCTGGAGGTGTTCGAGGCGCGCGGCATGCTCGTACCCCTGCCCCGCGCCGGATCGGCCGACCAGTACACCAAGCAGCGGCACTGGCTGGCGCACTTCGACCCGCGGCCCGAGGACGCGATGGAGCGGATCGCCCGCCACCGGGCGGTCGTCGTGGGCTGCGGCGGAACGGGGTCCATCGTCGCCACCCACCTGTGCGCGATGGGCGTGCGGGACCTCCTGCTCGTCGACCACGACCGGGTCGAGATCACCAACTTCAACCGGCAGTTCAGCTACCGGCGCCGCGACCTCGGCCGGCCCAAGACCGAGGCCCTGCGGGACTTCCTGCGGGAGCGGTACCCGGACGCCGAGATCTCGGCGTCGCAGGTCTTCGTCGACGAGGACACCGTGGGCGGACTCGGCGGGGCCGGCGGGGCCGGCGGGCCTGGTGGGACCGGCGACCCCGGCGGGCCCGGAAGCCGTGGGTCGTGGACGCTGTTCTGCTGCGCGGACCGGCCCGTGGGCACGCTGGCGCTGCTGCTGGCCGCGCACGCCCGCGCGCACGGCGGCGCGGTGATCTTCGCGGCCGCGGGGCTCGAGGAAGCGGCCGTGGGGCCGCTGCTGCTACCGGAAGCGGACGCCGCCCACCGGGAGTTCGCACGGGAGATGGCGGAACTGGGCGCCTTCGCCCGCACCACGCTCGCCGACCCGGTGATGAGCGCCTCGATCGCCCCGGTGAACACCGTGACGGCGGCCTGGATGGTCGGCGAGTGGACGAACGGCGTGATCCTGAGCCGCGCCACCCGCGCTTCGAACGCGCGGTTCGTCGTGGACCTCGGAAACTCAACTACGCGCGAGGAGAGGACATGGGGATGACGAACTCCCCCGGCCCGCGGGCGGTCACCATCGCGGTACGGCACGCACGCGAGGGCGGGCCCCTGTCGAAACGGGCCTGGGCCCTGCGCGAGGCCTTCGGCGTGGAGAGCGCCGAGGAGACCGTCAGCCTCGCCCCGGTCTCCGTCTCCCTCGACGGCATCACCCTGGTCACCGGCTTCAGCGGAACCGGGAAGTCGAGCGTGCTGCGGGAGCTGTCCCGCCTCGCGAAGGTCCGTACGGTGGCCGACCTGCCGCCCCACGGCCCCACGGACCGCGTCATCGACCTCTTCGACGGCGAGGTCGGGGCGACCGTGTCCTGGCTGGGACGGTTCGGCCTGGGCGAGCCCCGGCTGATGATGTCGCGGCCGGAGCACCTCTCCGACGGACAGCGGCACCGGCTCACCCTGGCCCGGCTGGCCCGTACGGGCGGCGGTGACGGCAGCGAGGGCGGCGGAGGCGAGGGCGGTGACGGCTTCGACCTGATCGTGGTGGACGAGTTCTGCTCCAACCTGGACCGCACCACCGCCAAGGTCATCGCCCACAACTTCCAGCGGGTCTGCCGCTCCCTGCGGTTGAACGCCGTCGTCGCGACCGCCCACGACGACCTGCACGAGTTCCTCTCCCCGGACGAACACCTCCGGCTCGACTTCGACGGCACGGCCCGCAAGACGGTGGGCGCGTACGTGCCGGGGCGGCGCATCGAGCGGTGGATCGGCGAGGAGTTCGCGGAGTCCGCGGGAGACCGCGCCGACTACGAGCAGCTGGCCGACTACCACTACCGCGTCGAGGACGAGCGGTGGATCGACTGGGAGAACCTCGTCACCGAGGTGCGCACCATCCGCGTCGGCGGCACGCTCGCCGCGGTCAAGGTCTTCTGCCGGCCCTTCCCCCGCGAGTTCGAGGCGCTGGAGACGCTCCGCCGGATCAACGGGTCCGTCCTGCTGCAGGAGCGGGTCATCGTGCACCCCGCCTTCCGGGGGCTCTCGCTGAACGCGCGCATGTGGCCGGAGTCGGGGTCGGAGTCGGGGTCGGGGTCGTCCGGTGTGCCGCCGGCCGAGCCGGAACGCAAGACCGTCTTCGCGCAGTCCGCCCTGGGCCGGCTCTTCCCCTTCCACCTGCGGGCCGGCTACCGCGCTGTCGAGCATCCTTCCGAGACCCCGGCCCGGGAGCAGATCGACCTGGCGGCCGCGCTGCGCCGGCACGACCCCGGCATCAACGCCAACTCGACGCGGGCGATCGCCGCACTGCTCACCGCCCTTCCCGAGGAGGGCCTTTCGGAGATCCGGGAGCTGGCCTCCGCCGCGTTCGTCATCGCCACGCGCCGGCAGATCGTGTTCCTGGCGGAGCTGGCCGGGCTCGAAGCGCGGGAAGCGGACCTGGACTTCGTGGGCCGCGCCTCGCTGGAGGCCGCGCGGACCGCGGACCCCGCATCGCTGGCCGTCCTGGTCGAGACGGCGACCCCGTTCCGCATGGCCGGCTTCATCCGGCACTGGTCCCCCGAGCACGGATGGCGCGTCACCACGAATGGAACCCATGACGACGAGGCCACGCCCGCCGATCCCGCGACCGCCCCGGTCGCCGCTGCCGGCCGCTGACCGGCCGTTCGGCGTGGACGCCGCCGCGACGGCCGGGATCGCCGACCTGCTCGAGGAGGTACGGGCCGCCACGGGCATCCGCATCGACCTCTTCGCCGAGCGCGTGCTCGGGGACGAGTTCTTCCTGCTCGACGACGCACCCGTGCGCGAGGAGTCGTACCGGCAGGCCGGCTTCTCCGTGAGCATCCGGTACCGCGGGAGCACGGGCCACGCGGCCGTCAACAGCCTCTCCCGGGAGGGGTTCCTGCTCGGCCTCGAAGCCGCCGCCGCGCGGGCGGAGGCGGGGGCGGACCGGGCAACGGTCCGGCCGTGACGTCGGCCCCCGGACCGTCCCCGGACCGTCCCCGGACCGCCCGGCCGGGCGTCCCCGCGGTCGGAGTCACGCCGGCCGATCCTGCACAATCGGCGGATGAGCGATGCAGACCCCTACCTCTGGCTCGAAGACGTATCCGGCGAGGCCGCCCTCGACTGGGTCCGCGAGCGCAACGCCGAGACGGTGGCCGCGCTGGCGGCCGACCCCGGTTTCAAGGTGCTGGAGTCAGGGATCCGCGAGGCCCTCGACGACGACGGCAGGATCCCCTACGCGCGCCGCCGCGGCCGCCACCTCTACAACTTCTGGCAGGACGCCGACCACGTGCGCGGCCTGTGGCGTCGCACCACGCTGGAGGAGTACCGCAAGGAGCGGCCCGACTGGGAGCCGCTCCTGGACCTGGACGCGCTCGCCGCCGCCGAGGGAGAGAAGTGGGCCTGGGCGGGCAGCGCGGTCCTGGCTCCCGATCACCGCCACGCCCTGGTCATGCTCTCGCGGGACGGCGCGGACGCCTGCGTGGTGCGCGAGTTCGACCTGGAGGCGCTGGAGTTCGTCGAGGACGGGTTCCAGGTCGAGGAGGCCAGGACCCGGATCGGCTGGATCGACCGGGACCGGGTCTGGATCGGCACGGACTTCGGCCCCGGCTCGATGTCCCCGTCCGGCTACCCCCTCCAGGCGCGCCGCTGGCACCGCGGCACCCCCCTGGCCGAGGCCGAAACGGTCTACGAGGGCCGGCCGACGGACGTGAACGCCTCCGCGTGGCACGACGACACTCCGGGCTTCGAACGGGACTTCGTCCACCGGCAGATCGACTTCTGGACGCAGGAGCTGTTCCTCCTCCCCGAGGCGGGGACCGGCGCCGAGCCCCCGAAGGCCGCCGAACCCCTGAAGATCGAGGTGCCGGACGACGCCAGCGCCTCCGTGCACCGCGAGTGGCTGATCGTCGCCCCGAAGTCCCCGTGGCTCGGCCACGACGCGGGCAGTCTGCTCGCCTTCGACTTCGAGGCGTTCCTGGCGGGGGAGCGGGAGGCGGCGGTGCTGTTCGCCCCGGACGCGCACACCGCCCTCGCCGGCTGGAGCTGGACCCGCCACCACCTGATCCTCACCACCAGCGCCGACGTCTCCTCGCGGATGGAGATCCTGACCCCCGGCGCGGGCCCCGACGGCTGGGAGCGCGCGCCGCTGGCCGGCCTGCCCCCGCTGTCCACGGCCTCCGTCACCGGCACCGACCCGGACGTGGGCGACGAGTTCTTCCTGAACGTCGCGGGCTTCCTCCAGCCGTCCACCCTCTACCGGGGGACGGCGCCGGCCGGCGCCGACGAGAGCGTGAAGCAGGGCCCGGCCCTCTTCGACACCGCCGGGCTCACCGTCCGCCAGCACTTCGCGACCTCCGCGGACGGCACGAAGGTGCCGTACTTCCTCGTCGGACCCGAGGACCGCCCCGGCCCCGGGCCCACCCTGCTCTACGGGTACGGGGGCTTCGAGATCTCCATGGTCCCGGGCTACAGCGCGGTCACCGGCCGCGCCTGGCTCGCGCGCGGCGGCACCTACGTCGTCGCGGGCATCCGGGGCGGCCACGAGTACGGGCCGGACTGGCACAAGGCGGCCCTCGGCGCGAACCGGGTCCGGGCCTACGAGGACTTCGCGGCCGTGGCCCGGGACCTCGTCGCCCGGGAGGTCACCACGCCCGCGCAGCTGGGCATCGAGGGCGGCAGCAACGGCGGGCTGCTCATGGGCGCGATGCTCACCCGCGACCCGGAGCTGTTCGGCGCGGTCGTCGCGCACGTGCCGCTGATGGACATGCTCCGCTTCCACAAGCTGCTCGCCGGAGCCAGCTGGATCGCCGAGTACGGGGACCCCGACAGCCCGGCCGACCGGCCCCACCTGGAGGGGATCTCCCCGTACCACCAGATCCGGACGGACGGGCCCGCGTACCCGCCGCTGCTCCTGCTGACCTCGACCCGCGACGACCGCGTCCACCCCGGCCACGCCCGCAAGATGGCGGCCCGGCTGCGGGAGCTCGGGCACCCGGTGCTGTTCCACGAGCACCTCGGCGGCGGCCACGCGGGCGCCACCGACCACGGGCAGACCGCCTTCAACGAGGCGCTCGTCCACACCTTCCTGTGGGAGCGGCTGACCCCGAAGAGGTGAGCGTGCGGTGTGCGGTGCGGGGCGGTGCGGGGCGGTGCGGGCCGGGCGGGGCGGTCTACGCGCCGCCCCGCAGCGTTTCGGCCCGGGTCTCGATCGCGTTGATCAGCGCCTCGACCCTGGCCCGGAAGATCTCCTCGTCCGTCACCTCGGCCAACTGGCCGCTCAGCCGGGTGATGTGGGGGAACCCCGCGGGGTCGACGAGCCGGTACTCGCGGCTCCAGGAGGACTCGTCGGCCGCCCGTACGTCCGGGTCGAACAGCAGGTAGGCGGCGCGCTGGCCGACGTAGGCGAGGAGGGAGTCGCCGACCATCCGGTAGTGGACGGCGGCTTCGGCCCCTTCGAGCCCGGCCTCGGTCACCGCGCCGAGGATCAGCTCGACGACGCGGAACTCGTTGGGCCTGCGGGTGGTCCGGCTGGCCATGGTCGAGCCGACCACCGGATACCTGAGCGCGACTTCGAGGGAGCCGTCGGCGAGCGCCCGCAGCCGGTCCTTCCAGTCGAGGCCCTCGGGGATGCTGTCGAGCACCTCTCCGAGCGTGCGGTCGGCGACGGACAGGAGCAGCTCGTCCTTGTCGCGGAAGTGCCGGTAGATCGCGGTCGGGTCGGCGCCGAGCTCCTCGCCGAGACGCCTGACGGTGAAGGCGTCGGCGCTTCCGCGGGCCGCGATGCGCAGGCTCGCTTCGATGATCGCGTCGGGTGTGAGCTGGCTGCCCGCGCGCTTGGACCGGGCGGGTGTGTCGGATGGCTTCGGCATGGTGCGGCCAGTGTATCGATTTGGAACAGAGCCAGCGCAACACCGTTGACAACATTGTTGCGCTCCCGTTCACTCCTCCTCAACGAACAAGCCGTGCGGGTATCTCCCGCCGAGCCGGAGGATGCGTCGATGGGCAAGACCAGCCAGCGGGCCGACACCGTTTTCGTGGGAGGGCGGGTCTTCACCGGGACCTCACCCACCCCGATCGACGCCGCCGTCGCCGTCACGGACGGCCGGATCACCGCCGTCGCCGACGCGGCCACCGTCCGCTCCCTCGCGGACGCCGGCACCGAGGTCGTCGACCTCGCGGGCGGCCTGCTCGTCCCCGGATTCCAGGACGCCCACGTCCACCCCGCGGTGGCCGGCGTACAGATGCTCGGCTGCGACCTGAGCGACGAGCGCACCATCGACGGCTACCTCGCGGTGGTCGCCGCGTTCGCCGCGGCCCACCCCGACGCGGCCTGGATCCGCGGCGGCGGCTGGTCGATGGACGTCTTCCCCGGGGGTACGCCGACCCGCGCCATGCTCGACGCGGTGGTCCCGGACCGGCCCGTCCTGCTCACCAACCGGGACGGCCACGGGGCCTGGGTCAACACCCGGGCGCTCGAAGTCGCCGGCGTCGACGCCGCCACCCCCGACCCGGCCGACGGCCGGATCGAGCGCGAGGCCGACGGCAGCCCGGCCGGCACCCTCCAGGAGGGCGCCGTCGAGCTGGTGGCGCGCCACGTCCCCATCGCGACGCCGGACGAGGCGCTCGCCGGCCTGCTGGCCGCGCAGGAGCACCTGTTCTCCCTCGGCGTGACCAGCTGGCAGGACGCCATGATCGGCGCCTTCCCCGGCAATCCCGACAACTACGGGGTCTACCTGCGCGCCGCACGCGAGGGCTCCTTGCGCGCACGCGTCGTCGGCGCCCTGTGGTGGGACCGCGAACGCGGCCTGGAGCAGATACCCGAACTGGAGGAGCGCCGCCTCGGCGGCCGGGTCGGCCGCTTCAACGCCACCAGCGTGAAGATCATGCAGGACGGTATCGCCGAGAACTTCACGGCGGGCCTGCTGGAGCCCTACCTCGACGGCTGCGGCTGCGCCACCGGCAACTCCGGGCTCAGCTTCATCGACCCGCAGGTGCTCACCGCGGCGGTGTCCCTGCTCGACCGCTCCGGCTTCCAGATCCACTTCCACGCGCTCGGCGACCGGGCCGTACGCGAGGTGCTCGACGCCCTCGCCGAGGCCCGCGAGGCCAACGGCGCCAACGACAACCGCCACCACCTCGCGCACCTGCAGATCGTCCACCCCGACGACGTCAAGCGCTTCGCGAGCCTGGACGCGGCCGCCAACATCCAGGCGCTGTGGGCCGCCCACGAACCGCAGATGGACGAGCTCACGATCCCCTTCCTCGGACCGGAACGGGCCCGGCTCCAGTACCCGTTCGGCGACCTCCTGCGCGCCGGGGCCCGCCTCGTCGCGGGCAGCGACTGGTCGGTCAGCAGCCCCAACCCCCTGTGGGGCATCCACGTCGCCGTCAACCGCTCCGTACCCGACGAGGCCCCCAACTCGGCCGGGACGTTCGAACCGATGCCGCCCTTCTTCCCCGAGCAGGCACTGACCCTCTCCCAGGCGCTCACCGCCTACACGGCCGGCAGCGCGTGGGTGAACCACCTCGACGAGGTCACCGGCACCGTCGAGGTCGGCAAGTGCGCGGACCTCGTGGTCCTCGACCGGGACCCCTTCGCGCATCCCCCGCTGGAGATCGCGGACACCCGCGTGCTGCGCACGTACATCGACGGCGAGCTCGTCTTCGCCGCCACCGACTGAGCAGCAGCCGCCTGAGCGCCAACCGCCTGAGCGCCAACCGCCTGAGCATCAACCGCCTGAGCACCAACCGGCCGGCCCGCCACCGGCCGGGCGCCACCCACCCCACCGAGCTCATCCCTCAGGGAGCCAGACGATGTCATCAGCCCGATCGGGATCCCCGCTGCACCGCGGCGTCCGCGGCCGCATCCGCCACACCGTGACCGCGGGCCTCGCCGCGGCCGCCGTGCTCCTCACCGGCGCGTGCAGCACCGCCGCCCGCCCCGACAAGGACCAGGCCGCCGCCTACCGGCTCACGGACAAGACGCCCGCCGCCGCCGGAGACCTGGCCTCCTTCACCTGGTCCGTCTACGCGGAGCCGACCACCATCGACTACGCCTACTCGTTCGACTTCCCGCCCAACCAGATCCTCTCCAACGTCTGCGAGAGCCTGCTGCGCTGGAACCCCGACCTGACGACCTCGCCGGGCCTCGCGGCCTCGTACACCAACCCCACGCCCACCAGCTGGGTCTACCAGATCCGCCCCGGCGTGCGGTTCCACGACGGGACCGCGCTCACCGCGGACGACGTCGTCGCCTCCCTGAGCCGCAACCTCGACCCCGAGACGGCCAGCGTCTGGGCCAACCAGTACAAGAACGTGCGGGCCATCGACAAGACCGGCCCGATGGAAGTCACCGTCACCCTGGCCAAGCCCGACTCCACCTTCAACAAGTACCTGGCCGCCGGCCCCGGCACCGTGGAGTCCGCCGCCACCCTGGCCAAGTCCGGCAAGGACTACGGCAATCCGCAGACCGGCGTGAACTGCACCGGCCCCTTCTCCTTCGGCTCCTGGACCTCCGGCCAGTCCCTCACGCTCAAGCGGTTCGACGGCTACTGGAACCAGGAGCGGAAGGCCAAGTCCGGCGAGGTGAAGTTCGTCTTCCTCGCCGACGCCACCACCCGCGTCAACGCCTTCCAGAGCGGCGAGGTCGACGGCGGCTGGATGGTCCCGCCGAACGCCTACGCCCAACTGGCCTCCACCCAGGCCGGAAAGCTCTACTTCGGCCGCAACACCACCGTCGCCGACGAGGTGGTCAGCAACCTCGACGGCCCCCTCGGTGACCCCCGGGTCCGCCAGGCCCTGCTGATGGCCATCGACCGCGAGGGCATCGTCAAGGCCGGCGCCGGCGGGGTCGGCGAGGTCTCCGACTCGCTCGTCACCGACAACCTCTGGGCCGACGCGCCCGCCGGGACCCGCGAAGCGCTCGCCAAGGACCTGCCGAAGTACCCGTACGACCCGGCCAAGGCCAAGGCGCTCGCCGCCGAGGCCGGAGTCAACGGCCAGAAGATAGTGATCGCGACGAGCCCACTGGACTCCCAGACGACCATCATCACCCAGGCCGTCGCACAGGCGGCCACGGCCATCGGCCTGAAGCCCCAGATCGACTCCCTGTCGGCGGAGAAGTACACGACCCTGTTCACCGACCCGGCGGCCCGCGAGGGCATCGACCTCTTCCTCACCTTCTGGTACACGTCCATCACCGACCCGCTGGACATGTTCGCCTCGCTGGAGACCGGCGCGTTCAGCAACTACGGCAACTGGTCCGACCCGGCCTTCGACGCGGCCGTCGCCCGGGCCGTCGGAGCCCAGGACCCCGCCGAGCACGCGGCCGCCAACGCCGAGGCCCAGAAGATCGCCACGCGCGAACTGCCCTGGCTGCCCCTGTACACCCAGCCCGTCAGCGTCTTCCTCGGCAAGAAGATCACCGGCGTCCAGCCCTCCATCGCCTACCTCTACCACCCGTGGGCGGCCGAGATCGGGGCCAAGGGATGACGGCCGCCCTCGCCCGTGCCGGGCGGGTGCTGCGCCGCCTGGCCGGCATGGCGGCCACCCTGCTCGCCACCTCCTTCCTCGTCTTCTCCTCCCTGTTCCTGGCGCCCGGGGACCCGGCCAGCTTCCTGATCAAGGGACGCAGCCCCAGCCCCGAGGACCTCGCCGCGCTGCGCTCCCAGTACGGCTTCGACGAGCCGTTCCTCGTCCGGTACTGGAACTGGCTCGAAGGGGTGCTGCAAGGCGACTTCGGCCGCTCCTACCTCTTCCACCAGGACGTCGGCTCGGTCATCTGGTCGCGCCTGCCCTCGTCCATGCTGCTGATCGGCGTCTCCGGCCTGATGATCGCCGTGTTCGGCATCGGCTCCGGCATCCTCGGCGCCCTGCGCCGCGGCTCGCGGACCGACCGCTCCCTGATGCTGTTCGTGACGGTGGGGGCGGCCGCGCCCGCCTTCGTCGCCGCCCTGCTGCTCAGGTCGGTGCTCGGGGTCCAGCTGGGCTGGTTCCCCACCATCGGGAACGGCGAAGGCGTCCTGGACCGGCTGCACCACGTGGTCCTCCCGGCCGCTGCCCTGTCCGTGACCTTCACCGCCCTGGTGACCCGCGTGACCCGCTCCGCCATGCTCGACGAGCTGCGCCGCGACCACGTGGAGGTGGCGCTGAGCCGCGGCACACCGCGGCGCACCGTCATCCGGCGCCACGTCCTGCGCAACGCGCTCGGACCGATCGTGACCGTCTCCGCGCTGCTGGTCTCGGGCATGCTGGTCAGCACCGCGATCGTGGAGACCGCCTTCGGGATGTCCGGAGTGGGCTCCCTGCTCGTGCAGTCCGTGGACCAGCTGGACTTCCAGGTCGTCCAGGCCATCGTGCTGCTGGTGGTCGCCGCGTTCGTCGTCGTCAACGCGCTCGTGGACCTCGTCCACCCGCTGATCGATCCGCGCACGGCGGCGGGGAGCGCCCGATGAGCAGACTTCCCGAAGCCACGGACACGGCCACGGCCGCTCCGCGCTCCCCGCGCACCCGGCCCGACCGCCTCGCCCGGCTGCGCCGCCTCGGCGGCGGCCGGCTCCAGCGGACCTGCCTGCTCCTCCTCGTCCTGTTCGCGCTGATCGCCCTGCTGGGACCCTGGATCGCCCCGCAGGACCCGACCTTCGGCCACCTCGGCGACACCCTCCTGGGGCCGAGCGCCGCACACTGGCTGGGGACCGACCAGGGCGGCCACGACACCTTCTCGGCGCTCCTCGTCGGCACCCGGACCAGCCTGGCCGGCCCGCTCGCGGTCGTCCTGTTCTCCACCGCCCTCGGTGTCGCCGTCGGCCTGTTCACCGCCTGGCGCGGCGGCTGGATCGACACCGCCGTCGGCCGCGTCCTCGACGTCCTGTTCGCCTTCCCCGCCCTGCTCCTCGCGATCCTCGCGGTGGCCCTGTTCGGCAAGGGGATGACGGCACCCGTACTCGCCATGGCGATCGCGTACATGCCCTACACGGCGCGCCTCGTCCGGGGCCTGGCCGTCCAGGAGAAGTCCCGCCCCTACATCGCCGCCTACCGGGTGCAGGGCCACTCGGCCCTGTACGTCATGGTCCGCAGACTGCTGCCCAACATCGCCCCGACGCTGCTCGCCCAGTCGACGGTGAACTTCGGCTACGCGCTGCTCGACCTCGCCGCCCTGTCCTTCCTCGGCCTCGGCGTGCAGCCGCCCACCCCCGACTGGGGCGCCATGATCAACCAGGGGCAGGCGGCCGTCCTGCAGGGGCAGCCGCTGTCCGCGATCGCGCCGGCCGTGGCGGTCGTCCTGGTCGTCGTCGCCTTCAACGTCGTCGGGGAAGACCTCGGCGACCGGCTCGCGGGGAGGGACTCCTGATGACACTGCTCTCGTACGAAGCCCTGAGCGTGACCCTCCCGGCGATGGCCCGGCCCGTCCTCGGCGGGGTGAGCCTCACCGTCGCCGCCGGAGAGGTCGTCGCCCTGGTCGGCGAATCCGGCTCGGGCAAGTCGGTCACCGCCCGCGCCGCCCTCGGCCTGTTCCCGCAGGGCGCCGAGACCGGCGGCCGGGTCCGGGTCGACGGGACCGACCTGGTCGGCGCCACCCCCGCGAGCCTGCGCGAGGTGCGCACGAACAAGGCCGCGATGATCTACCAGGACCCCCGGGCCGCCATCAACCCGGTGCGCCGGGTCGGGGACTTCCTCACCGAGCCGCTGCGCCTGGTCCACGGCTGGTCCAAGGCGCGGGCGAACGTCAGGGCGGCCGAACTGCTCGACGCGGTCGGCCTGCCCGATCCCGTCCGGCACCTGGAGCAGTTCCCGCACGAGCTCTCCGGCGGAATGCTCCAGCGCGTCGTGATCGCGGCCGCCCTCACGGCCGAACCCCGGCTGTTGCTCTGCGACGAACCGACCACCGCCCTCGACGTCAGCACCCAGGCCGAGATCCTGGCCATCCTGGGACGCCTGCAGCGGGAACGCGGACTCGGACTCCTCCTCATCACCCACGACATCGAGCTCGCGGCCTCCGTCAGCGACCGGATCTACGTCATGTACGCGGGCCGGATCGTCGAGACCGCGCCCGTCGCGGACCTCTTCGCCACCCCGCGGCACCCCTACACCGCGGGCCTGCTCGAATCCTCCCCGCCGCTCGCCGGCCCCCTCGGCCGCCTCACCCCCATCCCCGGCGCCCCGATGGGACTGCTGGAGTCCGCGCCCGGCTGCGCCTTCGCACCCCGCTGCCGGTTCGCCGAACCGGGCCGCTGCGACCGGTCCCGGCCGGAGCTGGAACGGCACGGCCCGGCCGAGGTCGCCTGCCACCGTGCCGCCGAACTCACCCGCGAGGAGGACCGTTGACCACCGAGCCCAGAACAGACGGCGAGCTGACGGCCGGCGAGCTGACGGCCGGCGCCCGTGAGCCCGGCGGCGCCCCGGACCTCCTCAGGGTGAGCGGCCTGCGCAAGATCTACCGGACCGGCGGGACGGAGGTCGTCGCCGTCGACGACCTGTCCTTCTCCGTACGGCCGGGCGGCGCGCTCGGCATCGTGGGGGAGTCCGGTTCCGGGAAGCCCACCACGGCCCGGATGCTGGTCGGCCTCGAACGCCCCGACGCGGGGGAGATCCTCGTCCAGGGGCAGCCGCTCGCCGCCTCCGTACGGGGGCGGGCCGCCCGGCTGGCCCGCGCCAAGGCCGTCCAGATCGTCTTCCAGGACCCCTACCTCTCCCTGGACTCCCGGATCGGCATCGGGGCGACGGTCGACGGGGTGCTCCAGCTGCACGGGATGTCCGACCGGACGGCACGCGCCGCCCGGGTCAAGGAACTGCTGGCCCAGGTCGGGCTCGGCGACCGCGAGGCGGCCGCGCTGCCCCGCAGGCTCTCGGGCGGACAGCGCCAGCGCGCCGCGATCGCCCGGGCGCTCGCCGTCGAACCCGCCGTCCTGGTGCTGGACGAGGCGGTGTCCGCCCTGGACGTGTCGGTGCAGGCGCAGGTGCTCAACCTGCTCTCCGACATCCGCCGCGACACCGGCATCGGCTTGGTCTTCGTCAGCCACGACCTGGCGGTCGTCCGCTACGTGTGCGACGAGGCGCTCGTCATGTACCGCGGCCGGACGATGGAACACCGGCCCGTCTCGGAGCTGCTCACCGACCCCCACCACCCGTACACACGGCTGCTGCTGGCCTCCGTGCCCAGGCCGGGCTGGGACCCCGACTCGATCAGCCGCCGGCGCCGCGAGCTGGATCCGCTGTCGGGCGCGTGACGTGGGGGCGGGCTCGTACGAGCCCGCCCCCGCCCCGTCTCAGAACCAGTTGATGGTGAGGGGGAAGGCGGTGGCGGCGGTGGTTCCGGTGCTGTCGGTGGCGGTGGCGGTGGCGGTGATCTGGACGGTGCCGCTGCTCCAGGGTTTGCCGGTGATGCGGCCGGTGTTGGCGTCGAGGGTCAGGCCCCAGGGGAGTCCGGTGGCGGCGTAGCGGACGGGGGGCTTCCCGTCCCGCCGCCTCCGACCGGGCGCTGCGCGCCGTGCTCTTCGACATGGACGGCACTCTGGTGGACACCGAGCCGCTGTGGTGGGAGACGACCGAGGCCGTCGCCCGCTCCCTGGAACACACCCTGACCGAGGCCGACGTACCGGCCGTCGTCGGGCGCTCGGTCGCCGACACCGCCGAGCACCTGCACCGGGTCGCCGGCGGCCGCGAGCGGGCGCCGGCGATCGGGCGGCGCCTGCTCGACGGCTTCCACGAGCGGGTCGCCCTCGGGCCCCGCGTCATGCCGGGAGCGCTGGAACTCCTCGACGCGCTGGCCGCCGCGGGCATCCCGCTCGGCCTCGTCTCCGCATCGCCCCGGTCGGTCGTCGACCTGGTCCTCGCGGGACTCGGACCCCACCGTTTCGCCGTCACCGTCGCGGACGGCGAGACCCCGAGGACCAAACCGCACCCCGACCCGTATCTCGCCGCCGCGAAGGCCCTGGGCGTGGAACCGCACTCCTGTGTCGCCGTGGAGGACAGCCCCGCCGGCCTGGCGTCCGCCGAGGCGGCGGGCTGCCGCGTGCTGGCCGTCCCGTCCACGGTGCCGATCGACGCGGTGGACGGCCGCACGGTCGTGGCCCGGCTGACGGAGGTGGATCCCGCTCTGCTGCACGCCGTCCTAGCCCGTCGCGCGGTGGGAGGCCGCGTCGTCCGAGAACCCTGAGAACCGCGGTTGCGGGAGCCCGGATCCCCGGTGTCCCGGCTCCCTCAGGCCGCGGGGAGGGTGGAGGCGAGCGGGGTGGCCGGAGCGGGGGCGATCGCCGGGGCCGGGCGTTCGCGCAGCAGCAGGCCGGCGGTGACGGCTACGGCCAGGGCCGTGAACCCGTGGACCCCGTACGCCGTGCCCGCGGGTCCGCCGCTGGTCAGGACGATCACCATGTCGCCGGCGGGAACGAAGGCGAGCGCCGCCATCGCCCAGCCGAGTGCCCGCCGGTGTCCGGTGAGCAGCAGTGCCAGGACGACCAGGCCGGTCGCGATGTCCCGTACGCCCTTGACCGCCAGGAAGGCGGCGCCGTCGTGCCGCGGCCAGGTCGGAATGCCGAAGCCGGAGGCGGTGGCCTGCGGCGCGAGCAGGTAGCTGAGGCCGACGTAGAGGATGAGCGCGGCTCCGAGGGCAGCCAGGACGGTGGTGAAGTGCTTGAGGGACATGGGAAAGCTCCTGGGGTGAGAGGTGGAGGGCGAGGGCGTGCGGGGGGCGTGCAGGAGGTGCGGGTCAGCGCGGGGTGTCGCGGCGGATGGCCCGCACCCTGCGGGCGTAGGACGGGCGGCCGACGGCGTACCAGAGCAGGCGTGCCGCGAGCGGCAGTTTGGCGAGCATCGACGCGCGTTCGGACCGGTCGGCGTCCTCGAGGGCCATGCCGAGGAAGAACAACAGCTTGGGCTTGGGCGTGCTCGCCCTGAAGTGCTCGCCCATCGCGCCCCACTCGTGTGCGGACAGGTGCCGCGCGGCGAGCGGCAGGAGCGAGCCCTCTTCGTCGTCCAGGTGCTCGACCAGGACCGCCCGGTGTTCGGCGAGTACCGCCACGAACGCGTCGCGCCCGGTCTCGCGGGCCCCGTTCTCCCAGGCCGACAGGGCGTCAACGGCCGCCGAGAGGGTCGCGGCCACCCGCTCGTGCTGGGCCTCCATGCGCAGCACCACGTCGGCTTCGAGATCGACGCGGGCCAGCAGCGGCGGCCACAGGTGCTCGTCCTCCCCCTGGTGGTGATGGTGGAGCCCGAGCCGGTAGTCGCGGAAGTGGTCCGCCAGGACCCGGGCGCGGGCGGTGTCGCCGGGCGCCACGGCGGCGACCAGTTCCACCAGCAACCGCGCCTCGCGGCGCAGGCCGCGGTGGATCACCACCATCTCGTGGGTGTCGGGCCGCGCCCGGAGCGTGTGTCCCCGGGGCGTGTGTCCCCGGGGCGTGTGTTCCCGCGTCTTCTTCATGGGAAGAGACTCGCCGTCGGCTCATGGAAGGGTCTTGGAAGGCGTTTGGAGGGGCGCGGGACCGGACTTGGAAACTTCCCCGCCCACATGTGCCGTTATCGAGACGGAAGTTGACTGGTTCGGCTTAGGTTGAGCACGTCATGGTGTACATACGCGTACTCGGGTCCTGTACGGCCGAACGGAACGGCGAGGCGGTTCCGTTGGGCGGCCACCGCCAGCGCTCCGTCCTGGCGCTGCTGGTGTCGGAGCGTGGCCGGGTCGTATCGGTCGACCGGATGATCGAGGAACTCTGGCAGGGTGCGGCGCCCGCCCGCGCCGTCGCCTCGCTCCAGGCGTACGTCTCCAACCTGCGCCGGCTCCTCGAACCCGGCCGCGCCCCCCGCACCCCCGCCCGGCTGCTGGTGAGCGCGCCCCCCGGGTACGCGCTGCGGATGCCCGAGGACGCGGTCGACGCATGGCGGTTCGAACGGCTGCTCGGCGAGGCCCGCCGCCGGGCGACCACCGAGCCGGGTGCCGCCCGGAGCCTGCTCCGCGAGGCGCTGGCGCTGTGGCGGGGCCCGGCCTACGCGGACTTCGCCGACGAGCCGTGGACCCGCTCCGAGATCATGCGGCTCGGCGAACTCCGGCTGGCCGCCCGCGAACTCGCCGTCCGGACCGGGCTCGGGGGCCCCGCCGGCGCGGAGGCCGTCGCCGAGGCGGCGCTGCTCACGGGCGAGGAGCCGCTGCGGGAGGAGGCCTGGCGGCTGCACGCCCTCGCGCTGTGGGCCGCCGGGCGGCAGGCCGACGCGCTCGCGACGCTGCGCCGGGCGAGGGCGGTGCTGGCCGAGGAGGCGGGCCTGGACCCGGGCCCGGCGCTGGTCGAGCTGGAGAAGGCGGTCCTGGCCCAGGACAACGGCCTCTTGCGGGAGGCCACGGATGCGGCGCTCCCGGGCGGGGTGGCGGCGCGGCTGCCGGGACAGGGGCCGGGTCCCGGCTCCGGGCCAGGGCCAGGACCCGCGGAGCCGGCGGCCGAGCGGTCGGCGCCTGCCGCGCCGGCGGACGGCGTACCACCGCGGGGTGGCCCGGCGGACGGCGTACCACCGCGGGGTGGCCCGGCACCGCACGGAACGGCGGTCGGCGAACCGGCGGTCGGCGGCCCGGACGACGGCATGGACCTCTTCGTCGGTCGGGACGAGGAGATCGGGCGGCTGGCCGCGGCAGCGCACCGCGCCCTGACCGCCGGCCCCGCCGTCGCCCTGGTCACCGGCGAAGCGGGACTCGGCAAGTCGGCCCTGCTGCACCGGCTCGGCGACCGGCTGCGCGCGGACGGCTGGCTCGTCGCCGTCGGCCGCACCACCGACGCCGAGGGAGCGCCGCCCGCCTGGGCGTGGGTCGAGGCGCTGCGTACCGTCGCGGCCGCCGCTCCGCCCGCGCCGGGGGCCGCCGCCGTGCTCGCGCCGCTCCTCGCCGAGGGCGCGCCCGCCGCTTCGCGGCCCGCCGGTGAGGACGTCGCCGTGGGGCGGTTCCGGCTGCACCGCGCGGTCTGGCAGTGGCTCACGGAGGCGGCGCGCGGCCGGCCCGTCGCCCTCCTGCTGGACGACCTGCACTGGGCCGACGCCGAGACGCTCGCCCTGCTGTCGGGCACGGTCGACCTGGCCCCGGGGACACCGCTGCTGGTCGTCGGCGCGTACCGCCCGGACGAGGTGGAGGGCCGGCTCGGCGACACCCTGGCCGCGCTGGCGCGGCGTTCACCGGCCCGGGTGGCCCTGCGCGGGCTGGCCGAGGAGTCGGTGGCCGAGGTGGTGCGGGCGGTGGGCGGGCCCCGCGAGGTGGACGCGGAGACGGTGGCCGCGCTGACCGAACGGACCGGGGGAAACCCCTTCTACGTCCGCGAGAGCGCGAGGCTGCTGGGCAGCGAGGGATCGCTGGTGGCGCTGTCCGAGGTGCCCGAGGGCGTGCGGGACGTGCTGCGGCGCCGGCTCGGACGCCTCCCCGACCCGGTGGTCTCCGTACTGCGCCTGGCCGCCGTCGCGGGGCGGGAGTCCGCCGTCGAGGTCCTGGTCGAGTCGGCGGACGCCGATGAGGACGCCGTACTGGGCGCTTTGGAGGCCGGGCTGCTCGCCGGCCTGCTCGTGGAACCGGATCCCGGGCGGATCCGGTTCGCGCACGCCCTGGTGCGTGACACCCTGCTGACCGATCTCAGCCACCTGCGCTCCTCGCGGATGCACGGGCGGATCGGGGCGAGCCTGGAGCACCTCGGCTCGTGCGACGTCTCCGCGCTGGCCCACCACTACGCACGCGCGGCCTCCGCCGCCACCGCGGCGAAAGCCGTGGACCACTGCCTGCGGGCGGCCGCCCTCGCCGAGAGCCGGTACGCCCACGACGTGGCCGCCTCGGTGCTCGCCGAGGCGGTGGCCTGCGCCGATCGGATCCCGGCGGCCGCCGGCGGCGACCGGGAGGCCGAACGCGCCGGGTTGCTGGGCCGACTGGTACGGGCGCAGGGGCGGGCGGGGGCGGTCATGGCGGCCCGCGAGACACGGCGCACGGCGATCGACCGCGCGGTCGGCGCCGGGCGGGAGGACCGGCTGATCGGCGCGTTCACGGCGTGGAGCGAGCCGACTCCGTGGCAGACCCGCCCCTACGGCACGGTCGACAAGCCGGTGGTGGAGATCCTCGAACGCCTGCTGGAGCGGCCCGGCCGCCTCGAACCCGCCGTACGGTGCCGGCTGCTGGGCGCGTACGCCGCCGAGCTGTCCGACGCGAAGCTGCCCGCCGTACGGGCCGCTGCGCGCGAGGCGCTCGCGCTCGCCGAGGGCCTCGGCGATCCGGTGCTGCGGGCCGGGGCGCTCACGACGCTGGTCAAGGAGCTGGACGCGGACCGGGAGTGGCCGGAGCGGGCCGAGCTGGGGCGGGAGCTCGAGCGGCTCGGCGCCGCGCACGACCTGCCGGCCCACGCGTGGTACGGGATGTTCATCCGCTCCACCGCGCTGGGCGCGCAGGGCGATGTGGCCGGGGCGCACCGGCTCCTCGGGCAGTGCACGGAGTTCGCGCGGGCCCGGCGCATGCCGGGTCCCCTGGCCGTCGGGGAGACCGCGGCGGCGACCTTGGCCCACGTAGAAGGCCGGGTCGAGGAGGCGGAGCGCCGCTACCGGCAGTCGGCCGCGCGGATGGCCCGGCAGGGTTCGCCGCATGCCGAGGGGATCCTCGTGGTCGCGATCGCCACCCTGCGGGCGAGCCAGGGGCGGTTGGCGCAGGAGCTGCCCTGGGCCCGGGAGGTGTACGCGGCGTTCGGCTCCCCCGCGGCGGACCTGCTCGCGGTCGCGCTGGCCGCGGCCGGGGAGGCGGAGGAGGCCCGGGAGGTCCTCGCCCAGGCCGGACCGCTGCGTACGGACTACCTGTTCAAGGTCTTCGGGACCTTCCGGGCGATGACCCTGGTGCTGCTCGGTGAGCGGCGGGGCGCCGAGGAGCTGTACGCGGCCCTGCTGCCCTACCGCGATGCCCCGCCGCCCTCCTCCGGGTTCACCGTGGCGGTCCGCCCGGTCGCCCGCACCCTCGGCGAACTGGCCGCGCTCCTGGGCCGCGAGACCGAGGCCGCGGAGCACTTCCGCCGGGCGCGGGTCATCGCCGAGCAGTGGCGCAGCCCGTGGGGGCCGCCGGAGCCGGAACCCGCGGCGTGAGCGTCCGGGACCGCCGCCGGGCATCCGCCGTGGTTCAGGAGATCCAGAGCAGGAGGGCGTCTCCCTCGTCGGCGGCGGCGCGGAGGTAGGGGCCGAGAGCGGCCCAGTGCGCGGCGATCCAGTCCGGCTCCTCGCCCCGGTCCCAGACGGTCTGCGGGTAGACGTTGGCCCCGGCCAGGTCCGCCGGGGTGACACCGGACGTCAACACGTCGGGACCGTGGGCATCGAGGGCGTCGGCGGCGACGCGCACCCGGTCGGCGGTCAGCAGCCGGGGCGGGCCGTAACCCCAGTCGTGACCCTCCGGCCAGGGCATGTCGGCCTCTCCGAAGACCACGTCCACGGGGAAGCCGCGCCGCTGCAGCAGGAAGTCGAGGGCGTTCCACGCCTTGTCGGTCTCGTGCACGCGGGCGGAGGCGACCTGGTCATCGCTCTCGTACGAGGCGTGCGCGTACCGGGAGGCCCAGTCCGGATCGTGGAGCGCGCGCTCGAGTTCGGCGGGGGTGAGGCGCAGGTACTGACCGTTCATGCTCATGACCGGCACGGTAAGCCCCGGCACCGACATCGCCCGTCCGGGCCGGTGAAGACCGCGACGGTCGATGCGGGGCTCCCCCGGCCGGGCACCGGCATTCAACGCCATGGGTCGAGAGCGTGCTTGCCCTGGGTCTCGCGGGCTTCGAGCCGGCGCAGCACGGTCGCCCCCTGGGCGAGGGGGTGGATCTGGGGGGTGCCGGGCGGGTACACGCCGTCGGCGATCAGGGCTTCCAGCTCGGTGAGCAGGTCGGCGAAGACGGCGGGGGCCGCGGCGGCGAGGGCGAAGATGTGCAGGCCCTTGATCTGGACCCGGTGGGTGAAGAGCAGGTCGTGGGTGGACACGGTGGCGTGGCCGGAGGCGGCGCCGAAGACGATGATGCGCCCGGTGACGGGTCGGGTGACCGCCAGGCTGGCGGGGAAGGTGGTCCGGCCGACCGATTCCAGGACGATGTCGACGCCTCCGGTCAGGCGCAGGACTTCTTCGGCCAGGTCGGGGCGGGCGGAGTCGAGGACTTCGTGGGCGCCGAGCTCTTTTACGGTGTGGTGCTTGGCCTGGGAGGCGGTGGCGATGACGTGGGCGCCGTAGTGGTCCGCGAGGCGGACCGCGGCCTGGCCGACGCCTCCGCCGGCGGCGTGAACCAGTACGGTCTGGCCGGCCTTGATCTCGCCGAGCGGCCTCAGCGCGGCGAGGGCGGTGGCCCAGTTCAGGACGAGGCCGAGGGATTCGGCGTCGCTCCAGCCGGTGGGAACGGGGATCACCGCGGCGGCGGGCATCGTCATGTACCGGGCGAAGGCGCCGGGGCCCGCACCGACGACGTGGGTGCCGACGGCGAGCGGGCCGTCGATGCCGGGGCCCGCGGCGACGATCTCGCCGGCGGCCTCGAACCCCGCCGCGTACGGCGCCTTCGGCCCTCCCTCGTACGTCCCGCGACTTTGCATGACGTCCGCGAAGTTGACTCCCGCCGCGCCCACCCGGATCAGGTACTCGCCCGGCCCCGGGACCGGGACGGGTGCGGTCGCGAGGGCAAGGTCTTCCGGTCCCCGGTCCGAGTTCTGGACCAGTACCTGCTGCGTGTCGGTGTTCATGAACCCGACCGTAGAAGCCTCACGCAGGTGTCAAGGTCAAGCCCGTCTCACCCGTCGGCCGCGGCGGCTCCCAGGAAGGCGTCCAGCGCCGACTGCTGGGCGGTCAGCCCCGCTATCCGTTCCGCCAGCCGGTCGCGGTACCCCCGTACGTCCGCCAGGAACTCGGGGCACACCACCTCCGGGACGGCATCGACCGGCAGGTGGGGCATGACCTCCTTGATCAGCCGCATGGGCAGTCCGGACTCGACCAGGAAGCGGACGACGCGGATGCGGTCGATGGTGGCCCGGCAGTAGCGCCGGTAGCCGTTGTGGCCGCGGTCGGGGGCGATCAGCCCCTCTTCCTCGTAGTACCGCAGCGCTCTGGCGCTGACGCCGCTGACTCTGGCGGCTTCGCTGATCATCATGTCCGGTCAACACGCGCGGGTCCCGGGGGTGTTCCGGCGCGCGGCCTCGGACCAGCCGATTCCTTTCCCCAGTACGACTGATCCACCCACTTGGGTGGACCCTTCGCACCACGCCCGGCAGAAGGCGGCACCCGCCCTTATAAAGGGGCCGGTCACATTGGTCTACTGATGGGTCGTCACCACGATGCAGTCCGCCCTGCGGGTATTCGCCGCGCTCTCCGTCCTCTCCGCCGCCGCCATCGCCCCGGCCGCCGCGGCCGTCTCCCCGGCCTCCGCGCCGGCCTCCGCCACGGCAGCCGCCACGGCCTCCGCGCCGGCTGCCGTCACGGCTGCCGCCGCCGCGGACGAGCTGACGACACCGTGTGGCCCGACGGTCGAATACCGGGCCTGGGACTGGTGGCGCACGACGACCAACCCGTCGCTCGCCCGACCCGTGGCCTCCGCCTCGGCGGCGGAGCGGTGGCAGTGGCGTACGGATGTGAACACCCTGTGGCGCGGCGACACCCGCGAAACGGTCGAGGAGATCTTCGAGACCGGCTTCACGCCCCGGGGCGATGAGGTGACCCCGCTCGCCGAGTACATCGTCAAGGGCGGCGGGCAGAACAGCGCGCACCTCAGCACCAGTTGTGAGAAGTGGGTCGCCCAGAAGTTCGCCACCTACGGCAGTGCCAAGACCGGCTGGGTCTACGAGATCTACGCGCCCGGCGGCATCGACGTCAACGCGACGGCCCGCCTCAACGACTACAACTCGCCCTACCTCTGGAACAAGGAGATCGACTTCCCCGGCGGGGTCAAGGGCCGCTACATCAAGGGCGCCTGCAAGTTCCGGCTGACCTACACCGATCCGGAGACCAAGGTCAGCACCTTCGAGGAACTCGGCTGCAAGAACAACATCGCCTTCGCCCCCTACGACTCGGACGCCGCCGCCCTCGCCGCGGCCGTCCGCTGACGGCTCCTCCCACCCTTCCCGCGTGCCGCGGGTGAGGGATCACCCGTCGCCGCCGTCCCCCCGGGGCCGGCGGCGACAGCGACAGCGACAGCGGCGACGGCGTTCACGGTGCGGCCATGGGTCCCGCGGGCGCCTTTCGCGCATGCAGGACGTACGTCTCCAGGGGCAGCGGGCTGCGGTCGAGCAGTTCCAGTCCGGCGTCGGCGAGCAGCCGGGCGTAGTGCTCGGCACTGCGTTCGCGGCCGCCCACGTTGCACATCATGTGGAGGTCCCAGGCCGTGGCCAGTGAGGGGGAACCGTCGGTGGGCAGGAGCCGTTCGACGATCAGCAGGTCGGCGTGGGCCGGCATCGCGCGGGCGCAGTGGCGCAGGATCTCCCGGCACCGGTCGTCGTCCCAGTCGTGCAGGACGCGGGAGAGGACGTAGACGTCGCCGCCGTGGGGCACGTCGGCGAAGTCTCCGCTGTGGTAGTCGCAGCGGGCGCCGCAGCCCGTGGCGTCGAGCGAGCGGCGGGCGGCTTCGACGGCGTGGGGGCGCTCCAGGAGCCGGCCGCGCAGCGTGGGGTGCGCGGTCAGGATGCGGCCGAGGAGTTCCCCGGTTCCGCCGGCCACGTCGACGACGGTCCGGGTGGCGGGCGCCTGGGCCGCGGCCGTGATCACCGGGTGGGCGGGCAGCGGCTGGAACATGCGTGAACTCGCCGCCATGGAACGGTCGAAGAGGTCTGCGAGTTCGGGGTCGCGGGCGAAGTGGTCGAAGTGGTTCTCGCCGAAGAGCTCGTCGAAGGCCGGCTGACCGGTCCGCACGGTGTGGTCGAGGGCGGCGAACGAGCGGTAGAAGGCGCCCCCGTACATCAGGGCCAGTGGGCGCATCGTGTCCGGGGAGTCCGCGCGCAGCAGGCCGCCGAGGGGGGTGAGGCGGAAGCCTTCCTGCCCCTCGGGGTGCTCGGCCACGACGTCGAGCATCGTGAGGTAGCGCAGGAGCGTGGCGAGGCTGTCGGGGTGGGTCCCGGTGCGCCGGGCGAGTTCCCGGATGCCGGTGGCGGCGCCGGTTTCCATGGCCTCGGGCAGGCGCAGGCGTGCGAACGCGGCGAGGGCCTGGGTGGTCCACGCTCCGGTGAGGAGCCGGAGGAGCGCTTCGGCGGAGCGGCTGGTGTCCGTGCCCGGGTGACCGTCGAGATGGGCGGCGAGGGCGTCATGGTGGGCGCCGGGCACGTAGAGCTCGAGTCGCCGGTAACCGCACGCCGCGTCCGCGGGGGTGGTGAAGTACAGGACGGTGCCGTCCTCGTGCGGGTTGTACCCGCCGCCGTCGGGGCGGGCGCCGTGACGGGTGAGCACCGCGCACAGGCCGCGCAGCAACAGCGGGTCCTGATGCTTCAGTTCGAAGGCCAGGTGGGCCTCGTGGCCGCGGGCGCGTTCGTGCGCGGCGATCGGTTCCAGGTCCGAGCGGGCGGGCACCGCAAGCGTGAACACCTCCACCACGCGGCGCTCCCCGGCCGGGCCGTGGACGCGCGGGCGCAGGATCCGGACGTCGAGCTCGGCCGCGTCGCGGTGGTGGCGCCGGGCGAGCCGCGCCCGTACGACGACGCTGGGCTGTGCCGGGGTGTCGGTGGCGAGCCCGCAGTCGGCGAACCGGGTACGCAGATCCTGCGGATCGGAGGGGAAGATCAGCAGCCCGGCGTGGGCGAACCGGCAGTGCGCGGCCACCGACTCCAGTTCCGGTCCGCGCAGGCCGGGCAGCAGGAGGGGCAGCAGGGTGGCGCTGTCGTGTTCCTGCACGAACGCGGCTGCCGCGCGCAGGCGGGCCGTGTCGTCGAGGAGCATCGTTTCACCGGGAAGCACCGCTTCGGCGGGAAGCAGCGCCGCGGCGGGGAGGGTCGCTTCGGCGGGGAGGGTCGTCGTCATCGCGGAGGTGTCCTCGGGCGTGTGCTGGGGCGGAGCGGGGCGCGGTCCCTGCCGTCACGGATGTCCCGCAGGTCGCGGGTGGCCGACTCCAGTTCGCCGAGGACGTGGCGCGCGGCGACGAGCATCCTGCGGCCGGCCGGGTTCGGGACCAGGCGGCGGCCCGCGCGCCCGAAGAGCCGCATGCCCAGCCGGCCCTCCAGCCGGTACGGGCCGATGCTTCGGGGATCTGCGGGTCCCACGGGCTCGACCATGCGCGCTACTCGAATCTGCCGGGGAACACGGGCTGCGTCTCTCTCGCACGGAATTGAACCTTGACATCCTCCCCTCCCTCAAGGGAGGGGATTCCTACGGCTCGCGCCGTGGGGGTTTCTGCTTCGTCGCCGACTGCCCGCCCGGATGATTCCGTTGAGGTCTTACACCGGCTCCACAGACTGACACGGCCAGCCCGGCCGCCAGAATGTTCTTCGCCGCGTTCACGTCGCGGTCGTGGGCCGCCCCGCAGTCGCACGTCCACGTGCGGACGTTCAGGGGCATCTTCGATGCGATGGTGCCGCAGGCGGAGCACAACTTGGAGGAGGGGAACCAGCGGTCGACAACGACCAGGTTCCACCCGTACCAGGCCGCCTTGTACTCCAGCATCATGCGCATCTCGCGCACGCCGCGTCGGAGATGGCGCGGGCGAGGCTGTGGTTCTTGACCATGTTGCGCACGGTCAGGTCCTCGATCACGAGCGTTTGGTTCTCACGCACGGGTCGGGTGGTCAGTTTGTGCAGGTGGTCACGGCGCCGGTCGGCGATCCGCGCGTACACCTTCGCGGCCCGGACGCGGGCCTTGCGCCAGTTGGCGCCGTCGCCCCTGGCCTTACGGGCGAGAGTCTTGTGTGCCTTCGCGAGACGGGCCCGGTCGGCTTGTCCGAACTTCGGGTTCGTGACCTTCTCCCCGGTCGACAGGGTCAGCAGTGCGCTGATACCGGCGTCGATGCCAACGGCGGTTTCCAGCGCGGGCAGCGGCTGGACGGTCGGGTCGTCGCACAGCATCGACACGAACCAGCGTCCGGCCGCGTCCTGCGACACGGTCACCGTGGACGGCGTGACACCCTCTGGCAGCGGACGCGACCACACGATGTCCAGCGGCTCCGCCATCTTGGCGAGAGTAAGGCGCCCGTCCCGGAACCGGAATGCGGAGGCCGTGGGCTCGGCGGACTTGCGGGACTTCTTCCGCGACTTAAAGCGCGGGTACTGGGACCGCTTCGCGAAGAAGTTGGTGTAGGCGACCTGCAAGTGCCGAAGCGTCTGCTGCAACGGAACCGAAGAGACCTCGGACAGGTAGGACAGCTCCTTGGTCTTCTTCCATCCGGCCAGCATCGCGGAAGTGGCGTTGTAGTTGACCCGCTCCTGACGTGCCCATGCCTCCGTGCGGGCCCGGAGCGCCAGGTTGTAGACCTTCCGCACACACCCGAAGGTGCGCGACAGCTCGGCCGCCTGCGCATCCGTCGGGTTGAAGCGGTACTTGAACGCCCGCTTCACGTGAGGGGATGTCATGGCTCACAAACTAGAGGCACACCAGGTGAAGATCAATCCTGCTGGTCAGGACACCGATCCTCCCCCGGGGCCAACCCCGCCGCATACCAAGGGACTTCGGCCGCCATTAGGGATCCCGTCGGCACCCCGGAAAACACGGACCGGCCACCGGGCGGGCTGGGGGCCCGGCGGCCGGAGCGGGGGCCGCTGATCGCGTACGCCTACCGCTGCAGGCGGCGTACCGCGAGGACGGCGTGGGCGCTGCCGGTGAGCACCGACTCGTCGCCCGCGAACGCCTGCAGCGTCTCCGGCGCGACGGGCAGGCCGGGGGCCGCCTCGGGCCAGGCGCGCGTGGCGAAGAGGAAGTACGCCTGGCCGCTGTCGTCCGCCGCCTTGACCCACTCCGGCGGGGCGATGCACTTCGCGTTCATGCCCGGCAGGGTCAGGGCGATCTGGTTGCCCTCCAGGAGGATCTGCACCGGGAAGCCGGCCGGGTTGCGGACGCCGTCCATCACCACGTCGCCGATGGGCAGGCCGATCTCCTCCAGCAGCCCGCGGGCCGCCGCCTCGCTCGCCTCCGGTCCGTCGGGGCCGTCCCCGAGGATGTAGGCGAGGAGGTAGGGAATGTCGTGGGCCTCTTCGGGGTCGCCGATCCACGCGAGCACCGAAAGGGTGCCGAGCTTGGAGCGGTCGATTTCGGCTTGGGTAGAAGTCATGCGCCGCACCTTAGTGGTCCGGCCCCCGGCCCTTTGACGGCGTTTCACCCGGCCGGGCTAGACGGCCCAGAATCCACCTCCGGAATTCGCCTGCATGTTCGCGTCCTGGTACTGCAGCCGCACGATGCGCGTGTTTTCCGGAATTTCGAACACCACCCATCCTTCAGCCCGCTCACCGACCGCGAGGGAATCGAAGACGAGCGGTTTGCCGGTCGTGAGCTCCCCGGTGGGCACCACCGCGTGGCGCTTCCCCGCGCCGTCGAGCGCCCACATGCGCCCGAGGGCCCCGTACGAGGCGCCGCCGACGTTGACGAACGACATCGAGGCGGCCACCCAGCGCTTGCCGGCCGCCGGGGCGAAGTTCTTCTCCACGGAGACCGCGGGGTCGACGTAGGCGTTCAGCACCACCTGCAGGTGACGGCCGACCTCCCGGCCCCTGACCCGTACGGAGTCACCCACATGGGCATCCTTCGAAGCCGCCCGGACCGCCCCCTCCCGGTCGGCTCCGGGATCGTCCCCGGCGCCCGGAGCACCGTCGTCCACCGGTACGGCGGGCACCGCGGCGGGGGCGACGGCGGCCCCCTCGGGGGCGCCGGAACAGGCCGTGGCACCGAACAGCAGGAGCGGGAGGAGGGCTGCGGCGGTGAGTGCGGAAGCGGAAGCGGAAGCGGAGCGACGCATGCGGGATCCCTTCGGGGATCTTCGGGGATGTATTCCGGCCAGTCTCACGCGCCCGAGCGGGCAATTGCACACACCGACACGAGCACACGGAACGCATTGCCCTCCATATGCCAGCACAATGCGTTCCGGCGGATTCCCGTCACCCGTGACCGACCCGGAGGAACAGTGCGCATTCACGCCCCCCGCATGGCCCTGACAGCACTCTCGGCGCTGGCCGCCACGGCGGTATTCACCGCCCCCGCGCAGGCCACCGTCTTCGATCAGGGCATTTCCGTGAAGTCGCGCGTCCACATCGGCGCGGACGGCGCGGTCACTCTTTCCGGCACCTACCACTGCCGGCAGGCGTCACCCGGGGGAGCGATTCAGATCAAGGCGACCCTCGTCCAGGACGACGTCCGCCTCGGCATCGGGGCGGGTGACGCCGTCTGTGACGACCAGGTGCACCAGTGGACGGCCCGCAGCAAGCCCGGGTTCGACCTCGGACTCCACGAGGGCTCCGCGAAGGCCGTGGCGGAACTGCAGGAGATCCACTTCAACGGCGGGCTGCTGCCCCGGGCCGTCGACACGGTCGCTCGGGACGAGACGGACGCCTGGGTGGCCGACCACCGGTAAGCCCGGTGACCGCCCACGGTCCGGTAGCCGCCGCTACCGGGACCCGGGCGTCAGCCCGGGCCGCCGGTCAGCGGCCGGGCGCAAGCGCGGGCCGCAGGTCGGCCCGGGCCGCCGGTCAGCGGCATTCGGGCGCCACGCCCGTCATCGACATGAAGGCCACCGTCTGGCACCCGGGGTCCGCGTGCGGACGGCCGGTCGTCCAGTCCACCACCGCGGGCACGCCCGCGGCGAACAGCAGCAGCGCCAGGGCGCCCGTCACCGCACGCCTGTTCAGGCGGCGCACGGTGAGATCCACGAGATCCGTTCCATGGCGGCATCATCACCCCGCACCGCCCGCCCCACAACTCGGCGTGAGCGCGCGGTCACGGCGCGCTCCGGGCGGCGCTGCCCGCCGCGTCGAACTCGCACCACACCGCCTTGCCGTCGCCCCGGGACTCCACCCCCCAGTGCGTGGCCAGCGCGTCCACCAGCAGCAGCCCGCGCCCGGTCGTCGCCGACTCCCCCGGCGTGCGCCTGCGCGGCCACACGCTGGAGCGGTCCTTGACCCAGAGCCGGATCCGCCGGACCGGCTCCGGCAGCACCTCCATCGTCAGCACCGCCCCGCCGTCGGTGTGCAGCAGGGCGTTGACCAGCAGCTCTCCCGCCGCCAGCTCCACGTCGTCGGCGAGCTCCGGCATGCCCCAGTCGCGCAGCGCCTGCCGCAGGGCGTAGCGGGCCTCGGAGAGCCCCTCCGGGTCCGCCTGGTGGACGTACTGGTGGATGCGCGGGGCCCGGTGGGTGCCCGGGTCGGGGGCCCGGCGCAGCACCAGCAGGGCGACGTCGTCGCCGGAGCCCCAGCGCTCCCACAGCCGGTCGGAGAGGTGGTCGGCGAGCGCCCCGGCCTCCTGGGGGCCGCTGCGGACCGCGTGGGCCAGGGCCTCCATGCCCTGGGTGATGGCGGTGCCGGGCTCCTCCACCAGGCCGTCGGTGCACAGCACGAGCGTCTCGCCGGGGACCAGGTCGAGGCGGGTCTCGGGGAACTCCTCGCGCTCGAAGAGCGTGGCCAGCCCGAGCGGCAGGCCGCCGCGCACGTTGGGCCAGCCCGTTCGCCCGTCCGTGTGCCGGATCAGCGGGCCGAGGTGGCCCGCGCGAACCGCCCGTACCCCTCCGGTCTCCAGGTCCACCTGCGCGTACATGCAGGTCGCGAACCGTTCGGTGTCCAGTTCGGCGAGGAAGCGCGAGGCCCGTGCCAGCACGGTGGACGGCGGGTGCCCCTCGCCCGCGTACGCCCGCAGGGCGATGCGGAGCTGGCCCATGATGGCGGCGGCGTGCGTGTCGTGGCCCTGTACGTCGCCCACCACGATGCCGACCCGGTCGCGGGGCAGTGCGATCACGTCGTACCAGTCGCCGCCGACCTCGCGCCCGCTCCAGGCCGAGTGGTAGCGCACGGCGATCTCGCCGCCGGTGATGTCGGGGATCCGGCGCGGCAGCATCATCGCCTGCAGGCCGGTGGCGAACTCCCGCTCCTGGTCGAAGAGCAGGGCCCGCTGGAGCGACTGGGCGACGATGCCGGCCAGGCCCAGGCACAGGTTCTGCTCCTCGGGGCTGAAGTCGGTGCGGTGCCGGTAGAACAGCACCAGCCCGCCGATGGCCTTGGCCTGCGCGATCAGCGGCAGGTAGGCGGCCGCGTCGTAGCGGATGCGGCCCAGGTAGTCGGCGAGGAGCGGGAACTCGTCCGAGAGCGCGGCGAGCGAGGTGACGAAACGTGCCTTCCTGGTGATCACCGCCCGGGACAGCGGCAGCGAACCGTCCAGCCGGGTGAACCTGCGCTCGCTGAGGATCTCCAGGGACTCCCCGCTCAACGCGATGATCTTGATGGTGCCGCCCTCGACCAGGCCGAGGGCCAGTCCGTCCGCCCCGAGCCGCTCCAGCGCGCCCGCGCCCGTCAGGGCGGCCGTGACGTCGTCGACCGTCACCGCCCGCGACAGGGCCTCGGTGGTCCGCTGGACGATGGTGGCCTGCTGGGCGCGCGCCGATTCGAGCTTGCGCAGCACCGTGAGGTGGGCCAGCTCGGCCGTCGCGTCACGGACGATGCCGACGATCCGTACCGGCCGCGCCTCCTCGTCCCGGATCACCCGTCCCTGGGTGTGCGTCCACTGGTCGCGGCCGTCGCGCCGGCGCACCGTGAAGTACTGGCCGTACGTCTCCTCGCCGGCGCTGATCGCCGCCATCACGGTCTCCGCGAGCCGCTCGGAGTCGTCCTGCGGGATCCGCAGGCCCAGGCCCTCGGGGGTCTGGTCGAACACCTCCGGATCCAGGTCGAAGACCGCCATCCCGGCCTCGTCCAGGACCATCGTCCCGGCGGTGAGGTCCCACTCGAAGCTGCCCATGCCGTTGAGCGCGAGCCGCTCACCGGGGCCGGTGAGGGGGGTCGCACGGCTCTCCGGCCGCTTGTCGCGTCGCTCCGCCGCTGCCACGAGAGTCACACCGCCTAACGACCGGGCCAGCACGGCTGGGAAATGAGCCGCTCCCACTCCTCGTCAGGATGCCCCGGAAGAGTGCGACCGGCCTCCCGCCAGCGTTTGACGAGGGAGAGGTAGATCGTCGAGGGGTCGTACGGGGTGCCCTGGTACGGGGCCTGCGGGTAAGGAGTCTGCTGGTACGGGGCGCTCTGGTACGGGGCCTGCGGGTGCGCGGGGGCCGCCCGCGCCGTGCCGGGCTGCTCCGCACGGCTGGCGGGAATCCTCACCCAGCCGCGGCCCTGTGCTCGCTCAGCGCTCATCGCGGACCCCTTCTCACGCTCTGTGCCCGGCCGCCGGAGCCCTGTCGGCCCGGAACGCGCCGCGGGAACCCGCCCGCGGGCCGCCGGCGCCCAGCCGCTCGCGGACTCCTGACACCAGTCTCCCCGCCGTGAAGCCGGCACCGTGCACGAATCGCATGGAAGGGCCGAATGAGGGAGCGGTCAGCAGCCCCGCGAAGAACAGGCCGGGCCACGAGGACTCGAAGCCCGGGCTCAGCTCCGGCGTCCCGCTCCGCCCCACGGTGGCCAGCGATGCCCGCAGCCCCGCGTCGAGCAGCTCCAGGCGGGCCAGGTCCGGGGCGAACCCGGTCGCCGCGATCACGTGCGCCGTGTCCAGTACGACGGACTCCCCGGCAGCGTTGGTCAGGCCGAGCCGGGTCCGCTCACCGGCCGCGGCCGCCCGGTGCAGCCGGTGCCCGAGCAGGACCGGGACCCGCCGCTCGAAGCGCTCCCGCAGCCACCAGGCCCCCGCCGGGCCCAGCGCGGTCGCCGCGATCCGCTCCCTGGTCGGCGCGGGCAGCCGGCGCACCGCCCAGGGCAGCTCCGACCAGGCCCAGCTGCGCCAGCCGGTGCCCAGGCCGCTGTGCGGGGCGCGCAGGGCCCGCAGCGGGGGCCGGCGCAGCGGCTGCGGCACGGTGTTCCAGTTCAGCCGGGCGCGCCGGGCGACGAGGCAGGGCCGGGCCCCGTTCTCCGCGAGCAGGGCGGCGGTCTCCAGGGCCGCCTGCCCGGCGCCGAGCACGGCGACCTCGCGGCCGGCGAAGCGGGCCAGGTCGCCGTGGCCGCTGCTGTGCGAGTAGTGGCCCGCGGGCAGCTCCCGCAGCGCGTCTGGGTAGCGGACGAAGGGCATGACCCCCACGGCCAGCGCGACGGTCCGGGCGAGCAGGGGCGGCCCCTCGGCGGTGCGGATCCGGAAACCCTCGCCCTGCGGGGTGACTTCCATGACGGTCGCCTCCTCCACCGGGGGTGCGGCGTGCCGGGCGAACCAGAGCCCGTACGCACTGAACGTCCCGATGGGGAGCGGAGTTCCGTGTTCCGCGGGGATGCCGCGGCCCGCGCAGTACTCGGCCAGCGTGTACCGCCCGCCGGGCGCGGACAGGTTGGAGGACCACGGCTCCGACTTCAGGTACATCCCCTCGGGCATGTGGTCCCGCCACGAGGCCATGGGCCGCCCGAGCACCCGCACCCCGAGCCCCGCACCGGCCGCGTGGGCGGCGATCGAGAGCCCGTACGGCCCCGCTCCGACCACCACGAGATCGTCCATCCGCGTCACCGCTCTGTCCCTCCACTCTCATGGTTCGTGTACCCCTGCCGGCGTCCCCGGACCTGTCGTCAGACCCGGCACCGGTGCACCGGGTTCACCGGGTCACCAGTTCGTCCGGCTCGGCCGGCGCCTCCGGCGGAGCCGGCCGCGAGGCAGCTCCGGCCGGTTGCTCGCCGCGCTGGCGCGGGGCGCGGACCACCGCGCGGGCCTTGCGGCGGCCGTGCTCGGGAACACCGCGCAGCAGCCGCCCGGCCTTCCCCGCCCCCCGCCCCAGGAACGCGGCCAGCATCGCCAGGAACGGCAGCGGGTCGTCGGCGGCGAACCAGGCCGCCTCCACCCGCCCGCGCTCCACCCGCGGCGCCGTCCGCACGGGCCCCGGCTGCCCGGCCCGCTCGGCGGCCGGTCCCGTCCCCGCCTTGCGGCCCCCGGGCACCACCGGCCGCTGCGCACCGGCCGGCCCGCGTCCCGCCGGCAGCACCGGCCGGCGGGCGCCCTTCCGCGGCGCCGGGGGCGCCGGGGTCGCGGCCTGCGCGGGCTGCACGGCCTGCCCGGTCTGCGCGGGCTGCCCGGTCTGCGCGGGCTGCCCGGTCTGCGCGGGCTGCCCTGTCGGCCCGGCCCGCCCGGCCCGCGCGGCCCGCCGCGGCCGCCATCCGCCGCGCACCGCCGCCAGCAGCGCGTAGTTCTCCGCCACGAAGACCCGGCCCGGACCGCCGGACGGCTCCGGGACCCGTTGCCCCGTCAGGTCCAGGTACATCGCCCGGACCACGTCCAGGCCGCCCGCGTCCGTGAAGAGCCGGAACTGCGCCCCCGGCCGGGGGTTGAAGTCCACCAGCCGGAAGACGCCCCGCTCGTCCCGGCGGAAGTCGAGGTCCAGGATCCCCTGGTAGCCGAGCCGTTCGGCGAGGCGCAGCCCGGCCTCCTCCACCGCCGGATCCGGCAGCCACCGCCCGACCGCCGTCAGTCCCGTCCGTACCGGCCAGGACAGCTCCTTGCGCCCCGACCCGGTGATCAGCGGGCGCCCGCCCCGGGCGAAGGCGCCGTGGAAGAACCAGTCGGTGTCCGGCCCGGCCGGCAGGAACCGCTGGAGCAGCAGCCGGCTCCCCGCCTCCTCCGAACGCTCGTACAGCCGCCGCGCCTCGGCGGCCGTGTGGATCAGGGTGGTGCTGCGCAGGCCCGTGCCCGAGGGCAGCAGCCACGGCCGGCTCCATTTGGCGATCACCGGCAGGCCCAGCCGCCACGCGGCCTCCGCCGCCTCGGCCCCGCCCGCCGGGATCACGGTCTCCGGGTGCGGGACGTCCCACCGGGCGCACAGCCGCGACAGCTCGGCCTTGTCCGCCACCCGGGCGGGCAGGTTGTCGGGCTGATGCGGGATCCGGAAGCGGTCCGTCAGCATCGGCGCCACCCGGGACACCGCGATCGCGCTCAGATCGTCCATCGCGATGAGCACCGCCGGGCGCCCGATCCGCTCGGAGACTCCGGTCAGGCACTCCAGCAGCGCTTCGGGCGCCTCGGGGTCGAGTCCGCCGGACGGCCCGGGGTGGACGGCCCGCAAATAGCGCGAACGCCCCATGGGACCTCCCCCGGCATCGACGACGGCATGGACCTCCACGCCCTCCCGCCCAAGGGATCTGACGGCGCCGAGGGTTCCGTGGTGGAACGGATTCCGATCGAGTCTGAGCAGAACTGCGGGCACTTGGCTGGGATGCGCGTACATGGAAACGGTGTCTTTCACCTAGTCGGACCAAGCAAGGAGGGTGCGCACCTGCGAATGGCCTATGTGGAGATCCCCGGACAGGCCATTCGTCAGATCTGATGTCTAACGTCTTTGGTAAGCACACCGATTCAGGAAAGCTCGGGAGACGCCATGCCCAGACCACGCCGCCGACTGGCGAGCACCTGCATCGGTACGGTCACGGCCGGACTGCTCGCCACCGGGGCCGCCCTCGCGGCCCCCGAGGAACAGGGCGCGGGCTCCGACATCGCCATGGGCGCCTATCTCGACTACGGGCCGCCGGGGGTGGCCCGGATCCCGTTCCTGTCGCACTGGCTGGGCGGCAAGGAGATCCGGGTCGGGCACACCTATCTGCCCGGTGACCAGTGGGCCGGCATCGAAGGCAACGTCAGCTTCCTGGAGGACTGGGCCGAATGGCGCCAGGCCCGGGACGACCGGATGTTCGTCCTCAACGTGCCCATGCAGGAGCGCAACGAGGCCCGCGTCCCCGACTACCAGGTGGCCCAGCTCATCCGGGCGGGCGCGGACGGCCAGTACGACCGGCACTTCAAGAGGCTCGCCGAGCGGCTGGTCGCGCTGGGCGTCCCGGACACGGTGATCGTGCTCGGCTGGGAGATGAACGGCACCACCTACACCCACCGCTGCGGGCCGGACCCGGAGAACTGGAAGGCGTACTGGAAGCGCGTCGTCAACACGATGCGCGCCGTGCCCGGCCAGAAGTTCAAGTTCGATTTCACCCCGAACCGCGGCACGGACGCGATCGGCTGGACCAAGTGCTACCCGGGTGACGACGTGGTCGACATCGTCGGGATGGACTCGTACGACCAGGGCCCCGGCCGGACGTTCGACGACCAGATCTCCCAGCCGTACGGGCTCCAGCAGCACGTCGACTTCGCGAAGGCACACGGCAAGGAGATCTCGTACCCGGAGTGGGGGCTGTTCCGCAACGGGGACAACCCGGAGTACATGCGGCGCATGCTGAAGTGGATCGAGCAGCAGAAGCCGCTCTACCACACCATCACCGACTACTGCCCGCACGGCGTGTGGCAGTGCAAGCAGAACCCGGAGTCGTCCAAGGCCTTCCGCGACGCGCTGACGCCGCAGAAGCCCGGCCCGGTGATCCCGACGCCGGTGATCCCGACGCCCGTGGTCCCGACGCCGGTGGTGCCGACCCCGCAGATCCCCACGCCGCAGATCCCGACGCCGGTGGTCACGCCGCCGCCGCTCGTCACGCCGAGCCCGCTGGTGCCGAGCCCGGAGGTCCCCGGCCCGGTGGCCCCCAGCCCGGTCGTCCCCAGCCCTGAGAAGGCAGCGGGAACCACCGAGATGGACCGGGGGTAGAGCGGCGGCAGCGGCAGAGGTGTATAAGGGACAGGGACCGGGGGCGCGGGCAAGTGCCGGCGGTGCCGTCCGTGTTCGGTGGTGCCCCGGAGGCAACGTCCGTGCGCCGCCCGGTGTTTCACCATCGCGGGGGCGCAGTACCGGCCCCCGCGTGTCGCCGCAGAGCGGCCTAGTAGGCGTGTCCCGCGTACGCGAGGGCCTGCTTCAGCAGGACGCCGTGCCCGCCCGGGATCTCGCTCTGCACGGCCACCGACGCGGCCTCCTGCGGGCTGAACCAGACGAGGTCCAGCGCGTCCTGGCGGGGGCGGCAGTCGCCGGTCACCGGCACGATGTAGGCGAGGGCCACCGCGTGCTGGCGCGGGTCGTGGTACGAGGTGACGCCCGCCGTGGGGAAGTACTCGGCGACCGTGAACGGCTGGAGGGAGGCGGGGACGTGCGGCAGCGCGACCGGGCCGAGGTCCTTCTCCAAGTGGCGCAGCAGCGCGTCACGGACCCGCTCGTGGTGCAGTACGCGGCCGGACACCAGGGTCCGGCTGACCGTCCCGTCCGGACCGATGCGCAGCAACAGACCGATGCTGGTGACTTCGCCGCTGTCGTCCACGCGTACGGGCACCGCCGTCACGTACAGGATCGGCATCTGGGCCCTGGCCATTTCCAGCTCATCCGTGGTCAGCCAGCCGGGCGTGGTTTCGGTCATGTCAGACATTGCTTGATCATACTTTCCGGGTGCGGCGGCCGCCAGGATCCACGGGCCGGTTCGGGTACGGGCGGTTCGTGCCAGCCGTACTCTACGGAATGGCCGCGCCGCCCGGTATGACCGAAAGCCGTCAGAGGCCGGCGAGCAGACCGTGGAGCGGCGCGGGCACCCGGTCCGGGTCCAGGGCCTCGACGAGGACGTGGCCGTAGCGGATCTTGCGCCCCTTCTTCGTGCCGAAGAAGCGCCGCAACTGCTGCGGCGGGGTGCGTCCCTGCTGCGCGGGCTGGCGCTGGAAGGTCTGCAGGGCGCGCAGCTCGCCCTCGGCGCGGACGAGCTCTTCCACCCGGGTCACGCCCAACGCGCGGATGAGCTCCTCCTCCAGGTCCGCCGCGCAGACGAAGAACTCCTGCTCCGCCGCCCCGGCCCGTTCCAGGCCGCGGGCGTAGAAGCCGCGCTCCGCCTCGTCGCACAGCCCCGTGAGGCGCAGGCCCAGGCCGGAGGGCCCGAGGAGGTGCGCGAAGCGCCCGACGCTCATCGCGCCGCCCATCGACAGCACGCAGACCCCTTCGGCCGCCAGGTCGCGGCCGCGGCTCGCGGCCAGTGCGCCGACCGCCGCCGCGTCGCTCGGCCCTTCGAGCAGGACGACCGTCCGGACGGGCAGCCGGGCGGCGAGTTCGCGCGCGCGGTCGCCGGGACCGCCGGCCGCCCAGGCCGTCACGGCTTCCCGGAAGGCGTCCATGTCGTTCATGAGGCGAGTCTGTGCCCTTTCCGGCCCGGGCGGTAGGCAATTTCGGTGCGCACACCCGTGGACGGCGAGCGGTCGGGCGGTCCCGCCGCGGCCGGAGGGGTGTCCCCGGGGGCGTACGGCAGATGGCGGACGGAACTTGTGGAGCGGCCCCGCGGTCAGCACGCTTGCCCCATGCCCTCACCCGCCCCCGGTCCGGTCCGGCCCCCAGTGACAGCCCGGCCGCCGGCCGGCTCCCGCCGGGCCCTGGTCGCGGGGTCCGTCGGCAACTTCATCGAGTGGTACGAGTTCGGCGTCTACGGCTACTTCGCCACCGTCATCGCGGCGCAGTTCTTCACCCCCGAGGGCGGCGGCGGTGCGGAGGCGCTCGTCAAGACGTACGCCTCGTTCGCCCTCGCCTTCTTCTTCCGGCCGGTCGGGGCGGCCCTGTTCGGGCGGCTCGGGGACCGGATCGGCCGGCGGCCGACGCTCATCCTGGTCGTCTGCCTGATGACCGGCGCCACGACGCTCATCGGCGCCCTGCCGACGTACGCGTCCATCGGCGCGGCCGCACCGTGGCTGCTGACCCTGCTGCGGATCGTCCAAGGGCTCTCGGCGGGCGGGGAGTTCGGCGGAGCGGTGTCGATCATGACGGAGTCCGCCCCGCCCGGCCGCCGGGGGCGGTACGGGGCGTGGCAGTCGTTCACGGTGTCGCTCGGCCTGCTCGCGGGCGCCGGCGCGGCCGCGCTCCTGGCGACCGTACTGACCGGTGCGCAGCTGAACGCGTGGGGCTGGCGGATCCCCTTCCTGCTGACCCTGCCGCTCGGACTCGCCGCGCTGTGGCTGCGCTTGCGCCTGGAGGAGACCCCCGCCTTCGAGGCGGCCGCCGGCCGCGCGGGCGGACCCGTGCGGCGCCCGCCCGCCGCGGAGACCGCCAGGGCCGTAGTGCTGGGCGCCGGGCGGCTGATGGGATGGTCGGCGGCCGGCTACACCTTCCTGGTGGTCCTGCCCTCGTACCTCCAGAACACGCTGAACGCGACGTTCCAGCAGGCGTTGGCCGCCACCGTCCTGGCGAACCTGGGATTCGCGGCGTCGATCCTGCCGGCCGGCATGCTGAGCGACCGGCTCGGGCGCCGGACGGTGATGCTGGCCGGAGCCCTGCTCGTCGCCGTGCTCGCGCTGCCGCTGCTGAACCTGGTGCAGGACGCCGGCGCGAGCGTGTACGCCAAGGGGGCCGCGCTCCTCGCCGCGGGCGCCGCCGTCGGGCTGATGGCCGGACCCGGGCCCGCGATGCTGGCCGAGATGTTCCCGACCACGGTGCGCTACACGGGACTCGGACTGGCGTACGCGCTGTCCAACGCCGTGCTCTCGGGCAGCGCGGGGCTGATCATCACCGAGCTGGTCGCGTGGACCGGCGACGTGGACGTTCCCGCGTACTACGCCGCGGCCGCCTGCGCGGTGAGCGCCCTCGCGCTGCTGACCCTGCGCGGCGACGACCACGAGCGGGCGCTGCGGTGAGCGCCCTGCGGGTGGTCGGGCTGATGTCCGGCACGTCGTACGACGCCATCGACGCGGCCGCCGCCGACCTCGACATGGACGGGGACGCGCTCGTGCTCACCCCGCTGGGCATGATCAGCACCGCGTACGACGACGAGCTGCGGGCGGCGCTCGCCGGGGCGCTGCCGCCCGCAGCGACGGACCTGGCCGCGGTGTGCCGCCTCGATACGCGCATCGGGCAGGCCTTCGCCGCGGCGGCGGTCCGGGCCGACCTTGAACTGTGCGACGGGCGGGCGGACTTGATCGCCTCGCACGGGCAGACCGTCTACCACTGGGCCGAGGCCGGCCGGGTGCACGGCACGCTCCAGATCGGCGAGCCGGCCTGGATCGCCGAGGCGACCGGCCGCCCCGTCGTCTCCGGCTTCCGTACCCGGGACGTGGCCGCCGGGGGACAGGGCGCGCCCCTGGTGAGCATCGTCGACGTCATGTGGCTGCGGGGGCGGCCGGGAGTTCCCGTGGCGCTCAACCTGGGCGGCATCGGCAACGTGACGGTGGTGCGGGGTGGCTCGGGAGGTGCGGACGGCCCGTACGGCTCGGGCGTCCCGTACGGCTCGGGCGGCGAACCGATCGCCTTCGACACCGGGCCCGCCAACGCGCTGATCGACGCGGCGGTGCGGGAGCTGACGGGGCGGGACGCCTCGGGCGGGCAGCGCTCCATGGACGCGGACGGCGCGCTCGCCGCGCGGGGGAGGGTGGATCCACCGCTGTTGCGCAGGCTGCTGGACGAGCCGTACTACCGGCTGCCCGCGCCGAAGACGACGGGCAAGGAACTGTTCCACCTGCCCTATCTGCGCTCCGCGCTGGACACGGTCGGGCCGCTGCCCGCCGAGGACGTCATCGCCACCCTGACCCGGCTCACGGCACGGACCGTCGCCGACGCCGTACGGCCCTTCGCGGCGACGGAGGTGATCGCCTCGGGCGGGGGCACCCGCAACCCGGTGCTGATGCGGTGGCTGCGCGAGGAGCTCGGCGGAGCCGCGGGCGCGGCGCTGCGGACCTCGGACGAGCTGGGACTGCCGTCGGGCACGAAGGAGGCGTACGCCTTCGCCGTCCTGGGCTGGCTCACCGCGCACGGCCTGCCCGCGACCGTCCCCTCCTGCACCGGCGCCCGCCACGCGAGCGTCCTCGGCTCGCTCACGCCCGGCGGAGCAGGACTGCGGCTGCCGGAGCGGCCGGCGGCGGCGCCCGTACGCCTGACCGTGCGGGGCGGGCGCGCCCCTGGATGACGCGGCGTCCCGGAGCGAACTCGGACGATCGAACATACGATGGGCGGGAACCGGGCGCGGGCGGCTCGCCGCGCCGCCATCCCAGGCCGCTCGGGGGCGGGAGACGCATGGCAGAGGTCACCGGCACGGCGCGTACCGAGACGGCGCGTACCGAGACGGCGCGCACCGTCATCCTCACCGTGGACGACGACCCGGGCGTGTCCCGGGCCATCGCCCGCGACCTGCGCCGCCACTACGGCTCCGGCTACCGCATCGTGCGCGCCGAATCCGGCGAGTCCGCGCTGGAGGCCCTGCACGAGCTGAAGCTGCGGGGCGACCTGGTGGCCGTGATCCTCGCCGACTACCGCATGCCGCAGATGAACGGCATCGAGTTCCTCGAACAGGCCCTGGGCGTGTACCCGGGCGCTCGGCGCGTGCTGCTGACCGCGTACGCCGACACCAACGCGGCGATCGACGCGATCAACGTCGTCGACCTCGACCACTACCTCCTCAAGCCGTGGGACCCGCCGGAGGAGAAGCTCTACCCGGTCCTGGACGACCTCCTCGCCGCCTGGCGCTCCAGCGACTACCGGCCCGTGCCCGCCACCAAAGTGGTCGGGCACCGCTGGTCGGCACGCTCCTCGGACGTCCGGGAGTTCCTGGCCCGCAACCAGGTGCCCTACCGCTGGTACTCCCGCGACGAGCCCGAGGGGCAGCGGCTGCTGCGCGCGGCCGGAGCCGACGGACAGCGGCTGCCCGTGGTGATCACACCCGGCGGCACCGTGCTGATCGAGCCGGCCGCGCCCGACCTGGCGGCGCACGTGGGGCTCGCCACGACGCCGACCGCCGACTTCTACGACCTCGTCGTGATCGGCGGCGGCCCGGCCGGGCTCGGCGCGGCGCTGTACGGGGCCTCCGAGGGGCTCCGGACGGTGCTGGTCGAGCGGTCGGCGACCGGCGGGCAGGCCGGGCAGAGCTCCCGCATCGAGAACTACCTCGGATTCCCGGACGGCGTGTCCGGCGCCCAGCTCACGGACCGCGCCCGCCGCCAGGCCGGCCGGTTCGGCGCCGAGATCCTCACCGCGCGCGAGGTCACGGGGCTGGAGGTGAACGGCGCGGCACGCGTCGTCCGCTTCTCCGACGGCACGGCGATCGCCGCGCACAGCGTCATCCTCGCGACCGGCGTGTCCTACCGGCAGCTCCGGGCGCCGGGCTGCGACGAGCTGACCGGCTGCGGGGTGTACTACGGCTCCTCGCTCACCGAGGCGGCCGCCTGCCTGGAGCAGGACGTGTACATCGTCGGCGGCGCCAACTCGGCCGGGCAGGCGGCGATGTACCTGGCGCGCGGCGCGAAGTCGGTGACGCTGCTCGTACGCGGGGAATCCCTGGCCGCCTCGATGTCCCACTACCTGATCCAGCAGATCGAGGAGGCGCCGAACATCACGGTGCGCCCCCGGACCGTCGTCGAGTCGGCGCACGGCGACGGGCACCTGGAGCAGCTCACGCTGCGGGACGTGGCGAGCGGCGCGACCGAACTCGTCGACACCCAGTGGATGTTCGTCTTCATCGGCGCGGCCCCGCTGACCGGCTGGCTGGACGGTACGGTGCTGCGCGACGAGCACGGCTTCATCCTGGCCGGGCCGGACCTCACGCCGGACGGACGGCCGCCCGCCGAGTGGGAGCTGGACCGGCCGCCCTACCACCTGGAGACCAACATCCCGGGCGTGTTCGTGGCGGGCGACGCGCGCGCCCAGTCGGCGAAGCGCGTCGCGTCCGCCGTCGGAGAGGGAGCCATGGCAGTCATGCTCGTCCACCGGTACCTGGAGCAGTCGTGAGCGGGCGGGTCATGCCCTGCAGCCCGCAGGAGATCGCCTCGCTGTTCCTGTTCGAGAAGCTCTCCCCGGAGCAGCTCGGGCGGCTGTGCGCCGAGGGACGCGTGGAGCGCTTCGACGCCGGTCCCGTGTACACCGAGGGCGACCCCGCGACCTGCTTCTACGTGATGATCGAGGGCACCGTCGTCCTGTCCCGGCGGGTCGGCGGCGACGAGGTGGAAGTCGCCCGGACCTCGCAGCGCGGGGTGTACTCCGGGGCCATGCAGGCCTACTTGGGCGACCGGGTGCCGCAGACCTACAACAACTCCATGCGGGTGACGGAGCCGACGCGGTTCTTCGTGCTGCCCGCGCAGTCGTTCGCGGACGTCATGCGGGAATGGTTCCCGATGGCCGCTCACCTGCTGGAAGGGCTCTTCTTCGGCTCGCGGAGCACCCAGCAGGCCGTCGGGCAGCGTGAACGGCTCCTCGCGCTGGGCTCGTTGTCCGCCGGGCTCACCCACGAACTCAACAACCCGGCCGCGGCGGCCGTCCGGGCCACGGCCACACTGCGCGAACGCGTCGGCAAGATGCGGCACAAGCTGGCGCACATCTCCCAGGGCAACTATCCACGCGAGGCGATCGCCGAACTCATCGAGATCCAGGAACGGACCGTCGAACGCGTCGCCAAGGCGCCGGTGTTGAGCCCCATCGAGGCCTCCGACCGGGAGGACGGGCTCGCCGACTGGCTGGAGGACCACGGCATCCCCGAGGGCTGGCGGATCGCACCGGTCTTCGTCCAGGCGGGCCTGGACACGGACTGGCTGGAGCAGGTCGCGGCCAAGGTGGCCGGGGACCTCCTGCCGGGGGCCATCGGCTGGCTCAACTACACCGTCGAGACCGAGCTGTTGATGGACGAGATCGACGACTCCACCACCCGCATCTCCCACCTCGTGGACGCCGCCAAGCAGTACTCGCAGCTCGACCGGGCCCCGCACCGGGTCGTCGACGTCCACGAACTCCTCGACAGCACCCTGCTGATGCTCTCGGGCAAGATCGGACCCGGGATCCGGGTGGTCAAGGAGTACGACCGCTCCGTGCCGGACGTGCCCGCGTATCCGGCCGAGCTCAACCAGGTGTGGACCAACCTCATCGACAACGCCGTCTTCGCCATCGGGAGCACCGGCGGAGAGGGCACGCTGACGGTCCGCACGGCACGGGAGGGGGACCGGCTGCTCGTGGAGTTCCGGGACACCGGGCCCGGCGTGCCGGCGGACATCCGCAGCCGCATCTTCGACCCCTTCTTCACCACCAAACCGGTCGGCGAGGGCACCGGACTCGGCCTCGACATCTCCTGGCGGATCGTCGTCAACAAGCACCACGGCAGCCTCCAGGTCGAGTCCGCACCGGGCGACACCCGCTTCCAGGTGCTGCTGCCCCTCACCGCCCCGGAACCCGCCCCGGAACCCGCATCGGGATCCACGTCCGTGCCCGGAACCGAGACCACCGAGGAGCCCGCATGACCGCCATCGACGGAGTCGAACCGAGCGTCCCGCCCACCGGCACCGGCTGCACCGACTGCGACGCGGTCGGCGGCTGGTGGTTCCACCTGCGGCGCTGCGCCCAGTGCGGCCACGTCGGCTGCTGCGACTCCTCGCCCGCCCAACACGCCACCGCCCACTGGAAGTCGACGGGCCATCCGCTGGTGCAGAGCTTCGAACCGGGCGAGGACTGGTTCTGGGACTACGCGGGCAACGAGCCGTACGAGGCCGGACCCGAGCTCGCGCCACCGGCCTCCCATCCGGCCGACCAGGCGGCGCCGGGCCCGTCCGACCGGGTTCCGCAGGACTGGACGCGGCTGCTCCACCGCTGAACGGCCCGCGCGGGGCCGTCGTGCGGGCCGCGGCGGGGGAGCCTCAGGCGGCCGGCGGCGTGGTGACGGGATCGCCGCCCAGGGTGAGCAGGGACAGGGTGAGCAGCGACGCGGTCCATCCGAGGGGTGCGACGGCCGAGGGCCTTCCGGACCCGTTGACGGTTTCGGGCAGTTCACCGAGGGCGTTGCGCTTGGAGAGCACCCAGGTGAGTACGGCGTCGGCCTTCTTGGTCTGCCCGAGTCCCGCCCAGGCGAGGGCGAAGAAGGTCGTACTGGCGGTCCACGCGTAGGAACCCCAGCTGTGGTCGGGGTCGTTGCCGGGCGTGAGGCCGCCGTTGGGCAGGAGCAGCGCCCGCTGGGTGGAGTCGAGGGCGCCCGCGAGGCCGGCGGGCGCGGCGTTGAACGGCGGCGCCATGAAGGCGGCCGCGCTGTCGCGGCCGTGCAGCCCGTCGAGGGTGCGCTGGTACCCGAGGGGGGCGAAGTACCGGGCGATGCCCGCCGACAGCCGTTTGGCCGCAGCGTTCCAGTGGGCTTCGTCCTCGGCCCTGCCCAGGCTGCGGGCGAGGTCGGCCGAGGCGTTGAGCCCGGAGAGCAGGGGCGCCGCCGTGCCGATGTTCGCGGTGGTGGTGTCGAGTTCCCAGTAGTCGGGGGAGGCCGGGGCAGTCCCCGCGCGTCGAGGAGGGCCGCGGCCCGGTCGGCGGCCTTGCGGATCATCGGGTAGATCGCGTCCAGCCGGGCGGTACGGGTGTTCGCCGGCGCGCTCCGGTACCACTGCCAGGCCGCCCACGGCACCCACCCGTTGGCGTCCAGCTGCCAGCTCCGGCCGTCGGGCGGTCCGGAGCCGTCCAGCTTCGTCCGCGCCTCCCACGTGCCGTCCGCGCGCTGGGTACGGGCGCTGTACCGGAGGATGTCGTAGGCCTCGGTGTCGTGGCCGGTCCGAGCGAACGCGGCCGAGGCGAACGCCGAGTCGCGCGGCCAGTTGTACTTCCAGGCGCTCTCCCAGCCGGCGGCGAACCCTCCCCCGGGCTGAAGCAGGGCGCGCATCGACAGCAGGGCGCGCTCCGCCGCCTGCGGGGTGCGGGTCAGGGGGAGGCGGGCCGGAAGGCCGTGGCGCGTACGGCGTCGTCGCAGAGCGCGAAGTTTCCGCCGTCGTCGGGCGCCAGCTGGAGCCCGCCTCCTCCCACACCCAGTACGACCGAGGGCGCGACGCCCGGCTCGGCGCCGGAGTCGCAGTACCCGTCGGCCTCGCCGAGCACCGGGGTGAAGGTGAGCCGGGTCCAGGCCCGGTCGCCGGCCTCCAGCCGCACGGCGCCCGCCCGGCCCTCGCGCACCACGTCCAGGGGCTTGTTCCGGTCCGGCGATCCCTGACCGGCGAGGGCCACGGCGGGATGCCCCTTCAGTACGCACGCCCCGGGGCCCTCATTGACCACCGTGATCCGGAACCCGCTGACGCCGATGCGCTGCGCGCCGTCCGCGACGAGCTGCTCGCTCGTACAGGGCGCGGCGCCCGCCGACCGCCCGGCCGTCCCCTCTACCGCGCCGGCCGGGCCCGCGGCCGCCAGCAGGCCGCAGGCCAGGGCGCCCGCCACCAGCCAACGGGCCGGGGCCCGGTCCGCGCCGCCTCGTGCCGTGCGCTGCATGGGGTCTCCTCAGGGTCGTGGGGCGCCCCCTCACCCAGGCCGCGCACCCGGGCTTCCCACCGGCGGCACCCCTCCTGTCAGCGTCGCACCGCCCCCGGCCGACGGCATGCGCAGCGCCTTTTACGTGGCATTTACGGGCGTGTCAAGTCCCGAGTTTCCGGAACATGACCGGGGTGTGCCCGCCGGGGCTTACTTATGGAGCGGGAAGGCAACACCGGAAACGGAGAAGCCGAAGGGAAGAGACGGAAGACCTCCTCCGGAGGATTTCCCCTCTCCCCGACATACCGCACCACCGTCCCGAATCCCCGGGACACCTCAATTGCTCATCAGAATTACTAGGAGAAGATCATGAACCGCAAGATTCGTTTCGCGACGCTGGCCGCTTCCATCGCTGTTATCGGTGGAGGGATCGTCCTTCCGGCCTCCGTGGCCGCGGCGGCCCCGATGCCCGGACACGTGGCCACGGCCCTCCCGACCGACGGAGGGAAGGGTGGCGCCGGAGGCAAGGGCGGCGACGGCCTCGTCGGTGGCGGCGGCGGCTCCGGCGGTTCCGGTGGTGGCAGCGTCAAGGGCACGGGCGGCGACGGCGGCGCCGGCGGCGACGGCGGCCTCGGCATCCTGACCGGTGGTGGCGGTGGCGGCGGCGGTGGCGGCGGCGAGGGCAAGGTCGGCGGCAACGGCGGCAAGGGCGGCAACGGCGGCATCGGCATCCTCGAGCAGGGCGGCGACGCCGGAGCGGGTGGCGGTGGCGGCGACGGCCGGCTCAAGGGCGGCAACGGCGGCAACGGCGGCCGTGGCGGCGACAGCCTCAACGACGGTGGCGCCGGTGGCGCGGCCGGTGACGGAGGCGACGGCCTGATCGGCGGCACCGGTGGTGACGGCGGCGCCGGAGGCCTCGGCCTCGGCTTCAAGTTCCCGTTCTAACCAACGGACCCGGTCCGACGGGTGGAGGCCCTCAAGGCCTCCACCCCCCCCCCCCTCCCCTTTCTCTTCCACTTATACAGCTCTGACCCTCTCCACAATCTACTCTTGGGAGGGGTTGGTCGGGGTCAGGGTCATCGGGGGGTCTCGGCTTCCGGGGTGAGGAGGTCCGCGATGTCCAGGACGTGGTAGCCGCGCATCGACGGGAGGCAGCTCCCGCGGACCGGGCCGATCGCCGAGGACCAAGCGGCCGGGATGGCGGGGGCGCCGGACATGGCTCCGGCGAGGGCGCCCGCCACCGCCGCCGTGGTGTCCGCGTCCCGGCCCATGTTGACGGCCATCAGGACCGAGCCGGAGAAGTCGCCCGCGCACGCGGCGAACGCGCCGAACGCCAGGCCCACCGCCTCCGGGGCCAGGTCCGTCCACGGATAGCCGCCGATCACCACCGCCGAGCGCACGGCCCGTTCGCCGCGCGGCGCGGCCGTGACCGCCCGGCGCAGGGAGCGCGCCGTCCAGGAGTCCGACGGGATGACCGACAGGGCGGCCGAGACGACCGAGGCCGGGGAGCCCCCGGCCATCGCCGCCGCGACGCCCGCCGCGACGGCCTGGCCGCCGTAGATGCCCTCGCCGTCGTGGCTGACGCAGCCGTCGATGGCGACCAGCCGCGCGGCCTCCGCCGGCCGGCCCGCCGCGAAGACGCCGAACGGGGCCGCGCGCATGGCGAGGCCGTCCGACCAGGCGTGGCGGTGCTGGGCCGAGATGGGGGCGGCCAGGCCCCGGCGGAGGTTCTCGAGGGTGCCGCGCTCGCTGAAGCCCGCGCCGCGGAACGGGCCCTCGTCCAGGTCCGCGATCCAGTGGTGCCACGCGCGTTCGACGTGCGCGACGGTGAGCGCCGATCCGTGGCGGGCCAGCAGCAGGCCCGAGAAGATCGCGTATTCCGTGTCGTCCGTGCCCGCCGGGTCGTCCGAGACGAAGCCCTCGATCCGGCCCCATTTGGCCCGGATCTCCGACGGCTTCATGTTCTCCGCGGGAGCGCCCAGCGCGTCACCCACCGCGAGTCCGAGAAGAGCGCCCCGGGCCCGTTCGAGGAGGACCTGCGGATTGCATGCAATCAGCTCCATGGCGCGCCTCTCCACTTGATGGGACTCATATTGAGCCCTTGGGGGATTTGTGCCATGGCATGTGGTTTGTCGCTCGTCGCGAAACACCCCGCCCGTGTCGCCGTCACCCGGTCGCCGACCCGCAAAACCCCAGGTAAGTACGGCCTTCCTTGCTGGCGGGCGGCAAAAATCGTGCGTAGTTTCGAGGTGTTCAGGGGGAGTGGGTGCCTGCGCGTCGAGCGTGGCGTAGCTCTGTGCGCCCACTCGTACAAAAGGGGAGATAGTCCGCATGTCCATCATTGACATCCAAGCACCGCTTCACACCGCCCACCGCGACAACCACACTCACCGCGACGTGAACGGTGGATGGCTGCGCCCGGCGGTCTTCGGCGCGATGGACGGGCTCGTCTCCAACCTCGCCCTGATGACCGGCGTGGCCGGCGGGGCCGTCGCCCCGCACGTCATCGCGGTCACCGGCCTGGCCGGTCTCGCGGCCGGCGCCTTCTCGATGGCCGCCGGCGAGTACACCTCCGTCGCCTCGCAGCGCGAGCTCGTGCTCGCGGAGCTGGAGATAGAGCGCCAGCAGCTGCGCAAGCACCCCGTCGACGAGATGGAGGAGCTGGCCGAGCTCTACGTGTCGCGCGGCGTCGAGCCCGCGCTGGCCCGCGAGGTGGCCATGCAGATGTCCCGCGACCCGGAGCAGGCGCTGGAGATCCACGCCCGCGAGGAGCTGGGGATCGACCCGGACGACCTGCCGTCGCCGATGGTCGCCGCCGTGTCCTCCTTCGGGTCGTTCGCGCTCGGCGCGCTCGTCCCGCTGCTGCCCTACCTGCTCGGCGCGGCCACCCTGTGGCCGGCGGTCCTGCTGGCGCTGCTGGGGCTCTTCGCCTGCGGTGCGGTCGTCTCCCGGGTCACGGCCCGGTCCTGGTGGTACAGCGGGATGCGCCAGCTCGTCCTGGGTGGCGCGGCCGCGGGTGTGACGTACATCCTGGGAACCTGGATCGGCGGAGCCGTAGGCTGACCGGGCAGGGAGTGAGACACTATGCAGTAGGCAACATAAGTAGCCAGTTACCCGGCGGTTTCGATCGCGTGTCCGTCGGGCATCAGACCTTGGGCGCCGGGCAATGAGGCCCGCCCCGCACCGGGACCTTCGTCCCGTGTCCCGATCGCAGGACACCCGCGAAAGTCCCCTCTTGTCTGTCCGGGCAGTGTCCGCATGCTGGAATGACATATCCGCTTCTCGGGATTGTCGTCATCATGTAATCTGCACGAAATTTCGCAGAGGGCCAACGTCGTCCCTCGGCTATGCACATATGCCACGACGACGACGGGAGAGCCGATGCGTTCCGCATCCACGCACTCCGCGACCGGCCTCAGCAACAACGCCTGGTCGCCCATGGACGGTCGCCCCGCCCAGCAGGGCATGTACGACCCGCGCAACGAGCACGACGCCTGCGGCGTCGGCTTTGTGGCCAACCTCACCGGCGAGGCCGGCCACACGCTGGTCGAGCAGGCGCTGACCGTATTGCGGAACCTCGAGCACCGAGGCGCCACCGGCTCCGAGCCCGACTCGGGCGACGGCGCCGGCATCCTCTCCCAGGTCCCGGACGCGTTCCTGCGCGACGTGGCCGGGTTCGACCTTCCCGAGGCCGGCGCGTACGCCGTCGGCATCGCCTTCCTCCCCGCCGACGGCACCGCACAGGCCGTCGCCGTGGAGCAGATCGAGGCCATCGCCGCCGAGGAGAACCTCACGGTCCTCGGCTGGCGCGAGGTCCCGGTCACCCCGGACCTGCTCGGCAACGGCGCCCGCGCCACCATGCCGGCCTTCTCGCAGCTGTTCGTCAGCAACGGGACGAGCGGCATCGAGCTGGACCGCAAGGCCTTCGTGCTGCGCAAGCGCGCCGAGCGCGAGGCCGGGGTCTACTTCCCGTCGCTCTCCGCGCGCACCATCGTCTACAAGGGCATGCTGACCACCGGCCAGCTCGAGCCCTTCTTCCCGGACCTCTCCGACCGCCGCTTCGCCTCGGCGATCGCCCTGGTCCACTCCCGGTTCTCGACGAACACCTTCCCGTCCTGGCCGCTCGCCCACCCGTACCGCTTCGTCGCGCACAACGGCGAGATCAACACGGTCAAGGGCAACCGGAACTGGATGAAGGCCCGCGAGTCCCAGCTGGCCTCCGGCCTCTTCGGCGAGGGCGCGCTCGAGCGGATCTTCCCGATCTGCACCCCGGACGCCTCCGACTCCGCCTCCTTCGACGAGGTCCTGGAGCTGCTCCACCTCGGCGGCCGGTCGCTGCCGCACAGCGTGCTGATGATGATCCCGGAGGCGTGGGAGAACCACACCTCCATGTCGCCGGCCCGCCGCGCGTTCTACAAGTACCACTCCACGCAGATGGAGCCGTGGGACGGCCCCGCCTGCGTCACCTTCACCGACGGCACCCAGGTCGGCGCGGTCCTCGACCGCAACGGCCTGCGCCCCGGCCGCTACTGGGTCACCGACGACGACTTCGTCGTGCTCTCCTCCGAGGTCGGCGTCCTGGACATCGACCCGGCCAAGGTCGTCCGCAAGGGCCGCCTGCAGCCCGGCAAGATGTTCCTCGTCGACACCGCCCAGAAGCGGATCATCGAAGACGACGAGATCAAGGACTCGCTGGCCGCCGAGCACCCGTACGCCGAATGGCTGGAGACGGGCGAGATCGAGCTGACGGACCTGCCCGAGCGTGAGCACATCGTGCACACCCACGCATCGGTCACCCGCCGCCAGCAGACCTTCGGCTACACCGAGGAAGAGCTCCGGATCATCCTCGCGCCGATGGCCCGCACCGCCGGCGAGCCACTCGGCTCCATGGGCACGGACTCCCCGATCGCGGCCCTGTCCGAGCGCCCCCGGCTGCTCTTCGACTACTTCACCCAGCTCTTCGCGCAGGTCACCAACCCGCCGCTGGACGCCATCCGCGAGGAGCTCGTCACCTCGCTGCTGTCCTCGCTCGGCCCGCAGGGCAACCTGCTCGAGCCGACCGCCGCGTCCTGCCGCAGCGTCACGCTGCCGTTCCCGGTGATCGACAACGACGAGCTCGCCAAGCTGATACACGTCAACGCCGACGGCGACATGCCGGGCATGAAGGCCGCCACCCTCTCGGGCCTGTACCGGGTCTCGGGCGGCGGCGACGCGCTGGCGGCCCGCCTCGAGGAGATCCGCGGGGAGGTCGACGCGGCCATCGAGAACGGCGCGCACCTGATCGTCCTCTCGGACCGCCACTCCGACGCCGAGCACGCGCCGATCCCGTCGCTGCTGCTCACCTCCGCCGTGCACCACCACCTCATCGCCACCAAGCAGCGCACCCAGGTGGGCCTGCTGGTCGAGGCCGGCGACGTCCGCGAGGTCCACCACGTCGCGCTGCTCATCGGCTACGGCGCGGCCGCGGTCAACCCGTACCTCGCCATGGAGTCCGTCGAGGACCTCCTGCGCGCCGGTACCTTCCTCTCCGGCCTGGAGCCGGAGCAGGCCATCAAGAACCTGATCTACGCGCTCGGCAAGGGCGTCCTGAAGGTCATGTCCAAGATGGGCATCTCCACCGTCGCCTCCTACCGCGGCGCCCAGGTGTTCGAGGCCGTCGGCCTGAACGAGGAGTTCGTCCAGGCGTACTTCCAGGGCACCGCCACCAAGATCGGCGGCGCCGGTCTGGACGTCATCGCCAAGGAGGTGGCCGCGCGCCACACCAAGGCGTACCCGGCCTCCGGCATCGCAGCCACGCACCGCGCGCTGGAGATCGGCGGCGAGTACCAGTGGCGCCGCGAGGGCGAGCCGCACCTGTTCGACCCGGACACGGTCTTCCGCCTGCAGCACGCCACGCGCAACCGCCGGTACGACATCTTCAAGCAGTACACCGACCGGGTGAACGAGCAGTCCGAGCGCCTGATGACGCTCCGCGGCCTTTTCGGGTTCAAGACCGACGAGTCAGGAGCCCGCCCGTCGATCTCCATCGACGAGGTCGAGTCGGTCGCCGACATCGTCAAGCGCTTCTCCACCGGCGCCATGTCGTACGGCTCCATCTCCAAGGAGGCGCACGAGACCCTCGCCATCGCCATGAACCAGTTGGGCGCCAAGTCCAACACCGGTGAGGGCGGCGAGGACCCGGACCGCCTGTACGACCCGGCGCGCCGCTCCTCCATCAAGCAGGTCGCCTCCGGCCGCTTCGGTGTGACGAGCGAGTACCTGGTCAACGCGGACGATATCCAGATCAAGATGGCGCAGGGCGCCAAGCCCGGCGAGGGCGGCCAGCTGCCCGGCCACAAGGTCTACCCGTGGGTCGCCAAGACCCGGCACTCCACCCCGGGCGTCGGCCTGATCTCCCCGCCGCCGCACCACGACATCTACTCCATCGAGGACCTGGCTCAGCTGATCCACGACCTCAAGAACGCCAACCCGGTCGCCCGCATCCACGTGAAGCTGGTCTCCGAGGTCGGCGTGGGTACGGTCGCGGCCGGTGTCTCCAAGGCCCACGCGGACGTCGTCCTCATCTCCGGCCACGACGGCGGTACGGGCGCCTCCCCGCTCACCTCGCTGAAGCACGCGGGCGGTCCCTGGGAGCTCGGCCTCGCCGAGACCCAGCAGACCCTGCTGCTCAACGGGCTGCGCGACCGCATCGTGGTCCAGACGGACGGCCAGCTCAAGACCGGCCGCGACGTCATCATCGCCGCGCTGCTCGGCGCCGAGGAGTTCGGTTTCGCGACCGCGCCGCTCGTCGTCTCCGGCTGCGTCATGATGCGCGTCTGCCACCTGGACACCTGCCCGGTCGGCATCGCCACCCAGAACCCGGTCCTGCGCGACCGGTTCTCCGGCAAGCCCGAGTTCGTCGTCAACTTCTTCGAGTTCATCGCGGAGGAGGTGCGCGAGCTCCTCGCCGAGCTGGGCTTCCGCACGATCGAGGAGGCCGTCGGCCACGCCGAGCTCCTCGACACCAGCAAGGCCGTCACGCACTGGAAGGCGCAGGGTCTCGACCTGGAGCCGCTCTTCTACGTGCCGGAGCTGCCCGAGGGCGCGGTCCGCCACGCCCTGATCGAGCAGGACCACGGCCTGGAGAAGGCGCTCGACAACGAGCTCATCCGCCTCGCCGCGGACGCGCTGAACGCCGACTCGGCCGAGACCGCGCTGCCGGTCCGCGCCCAGGTCGCGATCCGCAACATCAACCGCACGGTCGGCACCATGCTCGGCCACGAGGTCACGAAGAAGTTCGGCGGTGCGGGCCTGCCCGACAACACCATCGACCTGACCTTCACCGGCTCCGCCGGCCAGTCCTTCGGCGCCTTCCTGCCGAAGGGCGTGACCCTGCGCCTGGAGGGCGACGCCAACGACTACGTCGGCAAGGGCCTCTCCGGCGGCCGCGTCGTGGTCCGTCCCGACCGGGGCGCCGACCACCTGGCCGAGTACTCGACCATCGCGGGCAACACGATCGGCTACGGCGCCACCGGCGGCGAGCTGTTCCTGCGCGGCCGCACCGGCGAGCGCTTCTGCGTCCGCAACTCCGGCGCCCTGGTCGTCTCGGAAGGCGTGGGCGACCACGGCTGCGAGTACATGACCGGCGGCACCGCGGTCGTCCTCGGCGAGACGGGCCGCAACTTCGCGGCCGGCATGTCGGGCGGCGTCGCGTACGTCATCGACCTGGACCCGGCCAACGTCAACGTCGGCAACACGGGCGCGCTCGAAGCTCTGTCCGACACAGACTCCCAGTGGCTGCACGATGTGGTGCGCCGCCACGAGGAGGAGACCGGCTCGACCGTGGCCGCGAAGCTCCTGGCTGACTGGACCGCCTCGGCGGCCCGCTTCAGCAAGATCATTCCGACCACGTACAAGGCAGTGCTCGCCGCCAAGGACGCCGCTGAGCTCGCCGGACTCTCCGAGTCCGAGACCACGGAGAAGATGATGGAGGCGGCGACCAATGGCTGACCCGAAGGGCTTCCTCACCACCCCCCGCGAGACCGCCTGCACCCGTCCGGTGGCCGAGAGGCTGAAGGACTGGAACGAGGTCTACGTTCCGGGCTCGCTGCTCCCGATCATCAGCAAGCAGGCCGGCCGCTGCATGGACTGCGGCATCCCGTTCTGCCACAACGGCTGCCCGCTCGGGAACCTGATCCCGGAGTGGAACGACTTCGCGTACCGCGAGGACTGGACCGCCGCCTCCGAGCGCCTGCACGCGACGAACAACTTCCCGGAGTTCACCGGGCGGCTGTGCCCGGCGCCGTGCGAGTCCGCCTGCGTGCTCGGCATCAACCAGCCGGCCGTCACGATCAAGAACGTCGAAGTCTCGATCATCGACAAGGCGTGGGACAACGGCGACGTCACCCCGCAGGCGCCCGAGCGTCTGTCCGGCAAGACCGCCGCCGTCATCGGCTCCGGCCCGGCGGGTCTCGCCGCGGCCCAGCAGCTGACCCGGGCCGGCCACACCGTGGTGGTGTACGAGCGCGCCGACCGCGTCGGCGGCCTGCTGCGCTACGGCATCCCCGAGTTCAAGATGGAGAAGGTGCACATCAACCGCCGCATCGAGCAGATGCGCGCGGAGGGCACCAAGTTCCGCACCGGCGTCGAGGTCGGCCGCGACATCACCGCGACCGACCTGCGCAAGCGGTTCGACGCGGTGGTCATCGCGGCGGGCGCCACCGTCTCCCGCGACCTGCCGGTCCCGGGTCGCGAGCTCAAGGGCATCCACTTCGCGATGGAGTACCTCCCGCTCGCGAACAAGGTCCAGGAGGGCGACTTCATGGCGCCCCCCATCACGGCCGAGGGCAAGCACGTGGTCGTCATCGGCGGCGGTGACACCGGCGCGGACTGCGTGGGCACCGCCCACCGCCAGGGCGCGGCCTCGGTCACGCAGCTGGAGATCATGCCCCGCCCGTCGGAGGACCGGCCCACCGGCCAGCCCTGGCCGACGTTCCCCATGCTGTACAAGGTCACCTCGGCCCACGAGGAGGGCGGCGAGCGGATCTACTCCGTCTCCACCACCCACTTCGAGGGCGACGAGGACGGCAACGTCCAGGCCCTCCACCTGGTCGAGGTCGCCTTCGAGGGCGGCAAGCTCGTCCAGAAGCCCGGCACCGAGCGCGTCCTCCCCGCGCAGCTGGTCACCCTGGCGATGGGCTTCACCGGCACCGACCAGGAGAACGGCCTGACGGCGCAGTTCGGCCTGGCGATGGACGCGCGCGGCAACATCGAGCGCGACGCCTCCTACGCGACCAACGTCGACGGCGTCTTCGTCGCCGGCGACGCCGGCCGCGGCCAGTCGCTGATCGTCTGGGCCATCGCGGAAGGCCGCTCGGCCGCCCGCGGTGTGGACCGCTTCCTGACCGGCACCAGCGCCCTCCCGTACCCGGTCAAGCCGACGGACCGCTCGATCACCGTCTGATTCTCGACGCCGCGCTCGCACCGCTCGGCCGCAGGCGGCCTCCCGGGCTTCGCCCGGCTGCGCCGGCCTCCGGCCGTCGGAGTGGCGGCTGAGGTCTCTGCGGTACCCCCGGCTCGCCGGGACCCCTCATACGGTCCGTACAACGAAGTACGGCACTCGACACAACGCCCGCCACGTCCCCGACCAGGGGTGGCGGGCGTTGTGGCGTTCCGGGGGTGGTCAGGCTTCGGGCGTGAACTCGTACTGGAGCTCGTACAGGTGGCCTGCCTTCACCATCACGGTGACCTCGATCGGCTGTCCCTCCGCGCTGTAAACCGTACGGAGGGTCCGCAGGACGGGGAGGTCGCCGGGCAGCCGCAGTGCTGTGTACTGCTCCTGCGTCGCGACGCGGGCGGAGAGCCGGTCCACGCTGCGGTGGGGCGGGAAGCCGAGCTCGGTCAGCAGGGTCGGAGTGCCGCCCCGGATCCGGCGGGGATCCGCGAGAGCGGTGCCGCGAGCGAGGTCCGGCGGGTAGTACGAGCTCACCAGCTCGGCGGGTTCGTCTTCGATGGTGATCAGCTGGCGCCTGCACACGGCCGGCCTGCCCTCAGGGAGTCCGAGCGCGGCAGCGACATCACCGACGACGGGCACCTCTTCCACCGCCAGCAGGGTGCTGTGCGCCGCGCGGGCCGGTTCCGATGCTTCGGCGAGCCAGGGGTACGCCGCCCCGTCCACGGCCGGTGTCAGGGATCCGGCCGGGCGAACGGCCCGCTGGCGGGTGTCCCGTACGGTCACGGCCGAGCCCGCACGACCCAGGGCCAGCCCTTCGTCCTTGAGGAGCTGGACGGCCTTCTGGATCGTGGCGTTGGAGGCATCGAAGCGGGCCTTCAGCTGCGCGGTGGAAGGCAGCTTCGATCCAGGAGGGAGGCCGCCGCTCATGATCTCGTCACGGAGATCGGCGGCGATGCGGGCGTGGAGCGGCCGGGGGTCGGGTCCCGAGGCGTCGGCGCTGGACAGGGTCATGCGACCTCGATGTCGATCTCGTACCGCAACTGCTGGCGTCCGGCAGGCATGACCATCACGTCGGCCTGGATCGGCCGGCCCGCCGAGTCGTAGGTGGTCCGGGCGAGTTGAAGGACCGGTTCGCCCGGTCCGAGGCGCAGGTGCTCCCGCTCCTCGGCGCCCGGCATCCGGGCCGTCACGTTCTCGACGGCCCGTACGCCGATGTGTCCCAGCCCGGCCAGCAGGGTCACCGCGCCGCCCCGGATCTTTGCCGTGCCGGCCAGAGGGGTGCCTGCGGCGATGCCGGCAGGGTAATAGGTGTCGGTCAATTCGGTTGGCTCGCCGTCGAGTTCGATGATCCGGCGGCGGACGACGGCGGTCTCCCCGGTCGCGAGGTCGAGCATTCGGGCGACCTCGGCCGGGGCGCCGGCCTCACCGGCGTGCAGGATGCGCTGCGCGCCGCGACGGCCCGCCGCCTCGGCCTCGGCGGTCCAGGCGTCGGGTTCCCCGTCGGCGCGAGGGGTCAGGTACGGCATCGACGTGCTGGTCCATCCGCTGCCGCTCACGCTGCCTCCTGAGTGTCCGTCGTGCTCTGCCGGTGCCCACGTTAAGCGACACCTCTGCGCTATCCCAGCCTGCAGACCTTGCTGCTTTTCGCGAATAGCGATACGTTCTGTGAGGCCTTGGAAGCTCAGCGTTAAGGCGGTGGGGTGCTATGTCCTTGTCTCGGCAGCAGCGGTTCCCTCGGGCCCGTGCCTCGGTGCGCGCGGCCCGTCAGTTCGTAGGCGACACGCTTGGTGACTGGGGTGTGTGCGAGCGGCGGGACGACATACGGCTCTGCGTGTCCGAGCTCGCCACGAATGCAGTTCTGCACGGGGTCCCGCTGGGGCGGGAGTTTTCCGTGCGCCTGGAACGGGAGGGCGGGATCGTGACGATCGGGGTGCGCGACAGCGGCCCGGGTCGCCCCGTCGTGCAGCAGCCCGACCTCGGTGCTCCGAGCGGCCGGGGGCTGTGGCTGGTGGTCGAGCTCGCCGACGAGTTCCGGATCTGCGACGAACGGGTGGGCAAGACGATTTGGGCCGGGTTCAAGGTGGGCTCGGCGTGAGGTGAGTGACTGAGACACAACGCCCGCCACGTCCCCGACCAGGGGTGGCGGGCGTTGGGTCTCAGGCACTCAACTCACGCCCTCCGCTTCTCCAAATGCGACGCCAGATCTACACGGGGTAGCTCGTCGGCAGCGTCAGATGTGTATAGGGGACAGGGGGTGGTCCAGCGGCATCCGCAGGGCGCTGACCCCGGCCAGCCGTCCGCTCCAGAGCCGGACCGCCTCCTCGGCCGCGCCGCCGTCCAGCCTGGTCCGCTCGGCGAGCGCGAAGTCGCCGAACTGGAGCTTCAGTACGGGCAGTTCGGCCGGACCCTCGCCGATCTCCTCGCGGTAGAGCGCCAGGAGTTCACGCCACAGCACGGTGAACGACCAGCCGTCGGAGACGATGTGGTGGACCACCACGCTCAGGGCGTGCTCGTGCTCGCCGGCGCTGACCAGGACGGCCCGCAGCGGTGGGCGCTCGCCCAGGTCGAAGGGGGCGTTGACGAAGGGGGCGCAGGCCGCGGTGAAGGACTCCTCGGCGGCGTCCGGTATCCGGACCACGGTGACTTGGATGTCCCGTACGGGCTCGACGAGTTGGACGGGCTGCTCGCCGTCCAGGGCGAACCGGGTGCGCAGCACCTGGTGCCGCTCGGTGAGCCGGGTGAGCGCCGCGCCCAGCGCCCGCGCGTCGATCGGCCCGCTCCAGCGCCGGTTCAGATACATGTTGAAGCCCGAGTCCTGGGGTCCCAGTTGCTGGAGGAACCAGAGGCGACGCTGCTCGTCGGTCAGCGGATGGCGGGCGATCGGGGTCGGGCTCGGGGTCGGGCTCGGAGTCGGGCTCGGGGTCGGGCTCGGGGAGGTCATCTGTTCATCTCGCTTTTCGCGCGGGCCTGCAGGGTCTCCAGGCCGATCAGGTCGTCGGACTCGGCGTCCGGGACTTCCCGGTCGAAGCGGGCAAGGACGGGGATGCAGAGGCTGATCAGGACCAGTGCGGCCATGGCGAGGCCGAACACCAGGTAGAGCAGGCCGATGCCGCGCCCGTCGCCGGTGCCGATCAGCGCGCCGATACTGGAGGCCAGTGCGCCGCCCTCGTCCATCAGGGGCTGGAGCAGTTCGGGGCCGGCCGGGGCGACCAGGGCGAAGCCGATCGGCAGGGTGGACCAGGCGACCAGGGTGTTCACCGCGATCACCCGGCCGTGGAAGCGCATCGGCACCTTGGTCTGGATGACCGTGGCGTAGATGCCGTTGAGCAGCGCCAGCCCGTAGGTCATGCCGAACGCGCCGACGGCGACCACGGTCACCGAGGGCCGCAGGCCGGTGACGACGCAGGCGGCGGCGAGGCCGAGGGTGGCGAACAGGACGCCGCGCAGGCGCATCCGGCGCGGGCCTCCCCAGACCACCAGGGTGAGGCCGCCGAGGACGGCGCCCAGGCCGGCCGCGGTGGAGACCCAACCGGCCGCGGCGGTCGAGGAGAAGGAGAGCACCAGCGGGGTGACGAGCAGGAAGAGCGGGGAGAGGAAGATGTTCAGTGCCGCGAACCAGAACAGCATGGCCCTGAAGTGGCGGCTGCCGAGGGCCCGTTGGAAGCCGGCCCGGATCTCGGCGGCGACGCTCTCGCGGCGGGTGGCGGCCATCACGTCGGGGAAGCGCACGGCCAGGGTGACGCCGGTGGCGATCAGGTAGCTGACGACGTCGAAGACCAGGATGCCGCCGAGGCCGATCACGTGCAGGATGCCGACGGCGATCAGCGGAACGAGGAACTGGGCGAGGCCGAGGGCCATTTGGACCACACCGTTGGCGCGGCCGAGGAAGCGCTTGGGCACCAGCTGCGGCACCGCCGAGCCCCAGGCGACGCGCTGGAAGGCGAGCGCGGCGGAGAGCAGGGAGATCATCACGTAGCAGTGCCAGATCTCCAGGGAGTCGCTGAGGTAGAGCACCAGCAGGGCCGCCTGGGTCAGGCCGGCCGCGACGTCGCCCCACAGCATCACCCGGCGGCGGTCGCCGCGGTCGACGATGGCACCGGCCAGCGGGGCGGCCACGATGCCGGGCACCAGGCCGAAGGCGGCGAGCATGCCGAGTTGGAACAGCGAGCCGGTCTGCAGGTAGATCCAGATGGGCAGGGCGAACTCGGTGAGCGCCGAGCCGATCATCGAGAGCTGCTGGCCGGTGGCGATGGCCAGGAAGCGGCCCATGGTCGGCCGGACGGGGCCGCGCGCGCGGGCCTTGCGGGCCGTGCGGGACTTCCCCGGCGTCCCGGACCGCTCCGACACCTCCTGCCGCCCGGGGTCCGAGACGGGTTCCGGCCCGGGGTCCGGCTCCGCCGTCTCGGCGGCGTCGCGGGACAGCCCGGCCAACCACCAGGTGGCGTCGGCGGTGCGTTCGTGGCGCGCCTCCTCGCCGGCGGCGATCGAGCGGTGCACCCCGGTCACGATGCCGGCCAACTCCTCGGCGCGGTACTTGAGGTAGAAGTGCCCGGCTTCGTCCAGGACCACCACGGCGGCGGTCCCGGTGATCCGGTGCCACTCGCGGAACCGCTCCTGGTAGAACTCCGTCGCCGGATCGCGGTCGCCGCAGACGGCGATCACCGGCGCCGTGATGGAGCCGCCCTCGCTCTCGTACAGCTCGCCGAAGTAGCGCTCGGCGCCCTTGGTGCCGACCCGGCGGTTGTGCACGATCAGCCGCAGCTGGTCCTCGTCGACCTCGTCCACGTCCAGGCCCGCCGCGGCCAGGGCGTTGATCATGCCCTGGTCGCTGCGCAGGCGGGCGGACAGCTCGGCGAAGCGCTCGGCCAGCGCCGCGCCGCGGCCCTTCGGGCGGGCGAACGGGAAGATGCCTCCGAGGTGGACGGCGTCGATCTCCCGGCCGGCCGCCTCCACCCGGCGGGCGATCTCCACGGTCAGCCGGACGCCGACCCCGCAGTGCCCGTACAGCACCAGCGGTCCGGCGACGTTGGCGACGATCTCCTCGGCACAGAGCCGGGCGACCTCGTCGATGTCCATCGCCTCCTCGCCCAGCTCGTGGCCGGGGACGGCGATGGAGTGCAGGGCCCAGTCCGCCGGCATGGCGTCGGCGAGCGGCTTGTAGATCAGTGCGCTGCCGCCGCCGTAGGGGGCGCAGACCACTGTGGCGGCCGCCTTGCGGCGCTCGGGGGTGAGCAGGTGCAGCAGCCGGCGCGGGCCGCGGTCGGCCTCGGGGGTGGCCACCAGTTCGGCGAGCCGACGGACCGTCGGGTGCTTGAAGAGGTCCATCACGCCGACGGGGGTGGCCAGTTCGGGGAAGGCCCGGCGCATCCGGGCCACCACCTGGGTGGCGAGCAGGGAGTGCCCCCCGAGCTCGAAGAAGTCGTCCAGCGCTCCGACCCGGGGGAGGTCCAGCAGGTCCGCCCACATGGCGGCGATCGCCTGCTCGGTCTCGCCCTCGGGGTCGACGTGGGCGCCGGCGGCCGGGCCGTCCGCGGGCGCGGGCAGCGACGTGCGGTCGACCTTGCCGTGGGCGAGCAGCGGCAGTCGCTCCAGCACCACGTAGCGGGCCGGGACCATGTAGTCCGGCAGGACCTCGCCCAGGGCGGCGCGCAGTTCGGCGGCGGCCGGCGGTTCACCGCCGGCGGGGCGCTCCAGGTAGGCGACGAGGTTCTGCTTGACGCCCTCGCCGCGGGCCAGGACCACCGCCTGGGTGATGCCGGGCAGGGCGGTCAGCGCGGCCTCGATCTCGCCGGGCTCGACCCGGTAGCCGCGGACCTTGATCTGGTCGTCGCCGCGGCCGAGGTAGTCCAGGGTCCCGTCGGTGCGCCAGCGCGCCAGGTCGCCGGTGCGGTACATCCGCGGGCCGCCGGAGCCCGGGGCGCCCCGGTCGGTGCCGGCCGGGCCGGCGTACGGCGCCGCGCCGGCCGGGTCGGCGTACGGGTCGGGCAGGAACCGCTCGGCGGTCAGGTCCGGCCGCCCGAGGTAGCCCCGGGCCAGCCGGTCCCCGCCGAGGTACAACTCGCCGGTGACGCCCGGCGGAACGGGGTTGCGGGCTTCGTCCAGCACGTAGCAGCGCCCGCCGGCCAGCGGAGTGCCGATCGGGGTGTTGCCCGGCGCGTTCAGGCCGTCGGCGGTGACCTCGTGGACGGTGATCCCCACCGTCGCCTCGGTCGGCCCGTAGTGGTTGAACACGGCGCACCGGCCCAGCGCGGCGATGCCCGCCGCCCAGGACCAGGTGCTGGCCTCGCCGCCGAGGACGAGCGTACGGCGCGGCAGCAGCTGCTCGATCGGTGCGTCGGCGGTCAGCGCGGCCAGGTGGGAGGGCGTCATCTTCAGGTGGTCGATGCCGGCCCGCTCGATCTCCGCGGCCAGTTCCACGCCCGCGATCCGGCGCGGCAGCAGGTGTACCCGGCCGCCGGTGGTGAGCGCCAGGTAGAGCATGGTCATGCTGAAGTCGAAGGCGAGCGACTGGAGCAGCCCGAAGGAGGCCCCGGGTTCGATCCGCAGCCGCTCGCCCGCGCCCGCGAGGTAGTTGAGGATCTGGCGGTGCTGCACCGCGACGCCCTTGGGGGTGCCGGTGGAGCCCGAGGTGTAGATCACGTACGCCAGGTGGTCGGCGCCGGACACCTCCTCCAGCGGAGCCCCGTCCCACTCCGCCCCGTCCCACTCCACCCCGTCCCACTCCGTCGCGTCGCCGCCGTCGCCGGTCAGCAGGTCGACCGCCGGGTGGTCGCCGAACCGCGGCCGCAGCACGCTGTCGGTGATCAGGACCTTGGCTCCGGCGTCGGCGACCAGGTGGGCGAGCCGGGCGGGGGGCTGCTCGGGGTCGAGCGGCAGGTAGCCGCCGCCGGCCTTGAGGACGGCGACCAGGGCGACCGCCAGCTCGGGGGACTGCTCCAGGCAGACGGCCACCCGGTCGTCCGCACCCACGCCCAGCGCCCGCAGGCGCCGGGCCATGGCGTTGGCGCGCCGGTCGAGGTCGCCGTAGGTCAGCGTGCGGCCCTCGAAGACCAGCGCCGGCGCCTCGGGCGTCCGGGCCGCCGTCCGGGCCAGCGCCTCGGTGAGCGTGGCGGGACCGCCCTCCGGTAGCGCGGGACCGGCAGCCCAGGTCCCCAGGACGGCCGTCCGCTCGGCCGCGCTGAGCAGCGGGAGTCGGTCGACCGGCAGCGCGGGGTCGGCGACGGCGGCCGCGGTCAGCAGCTCGAACCGCTCGGCGAGGCGCTCGACGGTGCCGGCGTCGAAGAGGTCGGTGCGGTAGGTGAGCAGGCCGTAGAGGCCGCCGTCCGGCTCCTCGCGCATGTAGAGGGCGAGGTCGGCGTGGGTGGTGGTGGCTTCGTAGCCGAAGCCCTCGGAGTCCAGGCCCGGGGTGGGGGTGGCGGCGCGGTCGCCGTAGTTCTGGAAGGCGAAGGTGGTCTGGAAGACGGCGGCGCGGCTGACGTCGCGTTCCACCGCGAGATCGTTGACCATCTGCTCGAACGGCACTTCCTGGTGCGCGTACGCGTCGAGCGTGGTCTCGCGGACCCGGCTGATCAGTCGGCCGAAGTCGAGGTCGGCGGAGAGCCGGGCGCGGATCGGCAGCATGTTGACGAACGCGCCTACGACGCCTTCGAGTTCACGGTGGAGACGGCCGGCGACGGCGGAGCCGACGGCGAAGTCGCGCTGACCGGCGTGCCGGCCCAGCAGGGCCTGGAACGCGGCCATCAGCACCATGTACGTGGAGGCGCCGTAGGTTCGTGCCACCTCGCCGACCTGGCGGGAGAGTTCGGCGCTCCAGTGGAACTCGGTCGCGGCCCCGTCGAAGGTGAACAGCGGCGGGCGGGGCCGGTCGGAGGGCAGCTCCAGGGCCGGGACGCCGTCGAGTTCGCTGCGCCAGTGCTCACGCGAGGCGGCGAGCCGCCCGTTCTCCAGGCGGTCCCGTTGCCAGGCCGCGTAGTCCCCGAACTGGACGGCGAGGGCCGGCAGTTCACCAGGGGCGCCATGGGCGTGGTGGGCGTAGCGGAGGTCGAGCTCCCGGTTGAGGAGGTCGATCGACCAGCCGTCGCAGATGATGTGGTGCATCACCAGCGCGAGGACGTGGTCGTCCTCGGCGATCCGGACCACCAGGGCGCGCAGCAGTGGGCCGGCCTGGAGGTCGAAGGGTTCGGCGATCAGCGCGCCGAGTTCGGCGGCGGCGCGCGCCTCCGGGTCCGGGTCCGCGCTGGCGTCCAGGTGCTGGGCGGCGAACAGCGCGGGCTCGGCGACCCGGACCTCGGCGGTGCCGGCCTCGGTGGTGCGGAAGGTCATCCGCAGGCTCTCGTGCCGGGCCACCAGGTCGGTCAGCGCGGCGTCCAGTGCGGCGCGGTCGAAGGGGCCTCGGAGCCGGCGGGCCGGCGCCAGCGTGTAGGCCGTGGAGCCGGGAGCGAACTGGTCCATGAACCAGAGCCGTTCCTGGCCGCTGGAGAGCGGCGGCGCGGTGTCCGCCGGGCGGGGGTCCACCACCCGGGCGGGGGCCGCCGTGCCGCGCAGCCGCTGGCTGAGCAGGGCGCGCTTGGCTGCGGACCAGTCGGTGGGCAGGTCCTGGGTATCCGTCATCGGGTTCCTGTTCGGGCGATCGGCGGGGTGATCGGAGGGTGCGGACGCGGCGGGGGCCGGGCACGGCAGAGCGGCCCGTGCCCGGTGTGGGGCACGGCCGGGTGGCCTGCGCCCGGAGTGCCGGGCGCGGGGCCTACTGGCGCTCGCGGACGGCGGCGGCGATGCCGGCCGGGGTCGGGACGTCGAAGAAGACGTCGAAGTCGACTTCCACACCGAGCGCGTCGCGGATCCGGGCGGCGATCTGGATCACCGTCAGCGAGTGCCCGCCGAGGTCGAACAGGTCGTCCTCCGGGCCGACATCGGGCAGGTTCAGCACCTCGGCCCAGATCCGGCGGACCGTTCCGGTCGTCTCGTCGCCGGGATCGGCGGGATCGGCGGGATCGCGGGGATCGGCGGCATCGGCGGGCCGTGGCGCCGGAGCCTCGCGTGGCGGTACCGGTAGGGCCCGCCGGTCCAACTTGCCGTTCGGGGTGAGCGGCAAGCGGTCCACGGTGAGCCAGCGCTGCGGCACCATCGCGGCCGGCAGCGTGCGCGTCAGGTGGTCGCGCAGGTCGGCGGGGGCGGGCGGCCGGGTGCCGGCGGCCGGGACCAGGTAGCCGGCCAGGAAGGGCTCGCCGTCCTCCTCGGTGCGGACGGCAACGGCTGCCTGGGCCAGGGCCGGGTGCTCCAGCAGTGCGGACTCGATCTCGCCGAGTTCGATCCGGTGGCCGCGGATCTTGACCTGGTCGTCGATCCGGCCGAGGAAGTCGAGTTCGCCGTCGGACGTCCGGACGGCGCGGTCCCCGGTGCGGTAGGGCCGGGCGTCGGGCGGGCCGAAGGGGCTCTGCACGAAGCGGTCGGCGGTGAGTTCGGGTCGGCCGAGGTAGCCGTGGGCGACGCCGTCCCCGCCGATCAGCAGCTCTCCGGGGATGCCGAGCGGGGTGGGGCGCAGCTGCTCGTCGACGACGTAGGTCTGGGTGTTGGCGATCGGGCGGCCGATCCTGACCTGCTCGGGATCGGCGGGGAGTTCGGCGCAGGTGGACCAGATGGTGGTCTCGGTGGGCCCGTAAACATTGAACAACCGGGCGGTGCGCGCGCGCAGTTCGCGGGCGAGCGGCAGTGGTAGCGCCTCGCCGCCGGCCAGTCCGGTGACGGCGGTGAGCGCGTCGGCGCCGGTCCCTGCCGTGAGCATCACCCGCCAGCCGGACGGGGTGGCCTGGACGTGGGTGACGCCCTCGGCGCCGATCAGTGCGAGCAGGCCGGGGCCGTCGACGGCGAGGCCGTCCGGGGCCAGGACCAGGCGGCCGCCGGTGATCAGCGGCAGGTAGAGCTCCAGCGCGGAGATGTCGAAGGAGAGCGAGGTCAAGCCGAGCCAGGCGTGCTGGGGGCCGGAGTCGAGCCGGTCGGCGAAGGAGGTGAGCAGGTTGACCAACGCCCGGTGGCCGACCTCGACGCCCTTGGGGCGGCCCGTGGAGCCGGAGGTGTAGAGGACGTACGCCACATCGCCCGGACCCGGGGCGGAGTCGAGGGCGGAGTCGGGGACGGTGTCGGGGGAGGCCCCGGCCGGGTCCTGCGCCGACGGCGCCGGGAGCCGTAGGACCGAGGGCGCGGCGGCGGCGACCGCGGGCGAAGGCTCGCGGTCGGCGAGCACCAGAGCGGCTCCGGAGTCGCGCAGGACGAGGGCGAGGCGCTCGGCCGGATAGCCGGGGTCCAGCGGCAGGTACGCCGCGCCGGTGGCGAGTACGCCGAGCAGCGCGGCGGGCAGGTCGGCGGTGCGGTCCAGGTGGAGGGCGACCAGGTCGCCGGGCCGGACGCCGTTGGCGCGCAGCGCTGCGGCCAACTCGTCTGTACGGGACAGTAGTTCCCGGTAGCTGAGGTGGCGGCCGTTGGCGCTGACCGCGATCGCCTCGGGGGTGGCGGCGGCCTGGGCGCGGACCAGGTCGAGCACGGTCCGGTCGGCCGGGTAGGGCCGGTCGGTGTCGTTCGGCGCGGTGGTGACGTCCCGGAGTTCGGCGGCGTCCATCAGCGGCAGGTCCACCAGCCGGGCGCCGGGCGCGGCGACCGCGCCGGCGAGCAGGGTGCTGTAGTGGCCGGCGATCCGGCGGGCGGCCTCCGGGGCGAGCACGGCCGGATCGTACTGGAGGCTGAAGTCGATGCCGCCGCCCGGGGTGCCGGGGGTACCGGGGGCTTCGACGATCTGGAGGTGGAGGGTGTTGCGGGCGGTGCGGTTGTGCACGGCCCAGGCGATCCGGGCACCGGTGTCGGCGAAGTCCGGGTCCGGGCCGCGCCGGCGGTAGCCGAGGGAGACCGCGGTCAGGCCGACGCGGGGGCCCAGTCCGGCGACGGCGCTCCCGAAGGGCACGCCGCGGTACGGGTAGCCGGCCCGCAGCTCGGCCCGGACGGCGGCGGCGAAGGCGGTGAAGGTCTGTGACGCATCGGCCGCAGGCGCGTGGACGGGCAGCTCATTGACGAACAGCCCTATTTCCCCGGTGAGTTCGGTGGTCCGGGTGGAGAGCGGGACGGACACCGGCACCGCTTCGCCGCCGTAGCGGCGCAGCAGCCCGTGCAGGGCCGAGAGCAGGAACTCGAAGACGGTGACGCCGCCGAGGGCGGCCGCGGCGGCCAACTCGCCCGCCTCGGAGCCGTCGAGGCGCCACTCGACCGCCTCACCGGGCCCGGCGATGGTCGGGGTGCGCGGCGCGCCGGGCAGTACCGGGTCGGTGGCGGCGGCCCAGCGCGGCCCGTACCACTCGGCGGCTCTCCGTACGGTGCCCGGCTCCGCGGTCGGATCGGTCGGCGCGGTCGATGCGGCGGGTGCAGTGGTCGCGGGCAGGGGCGCCGAGCAGCCGTACGCGGCTGCGAGGTCCCGGGTCAGGACGTCCTTGGAGTTGCCGTCGAAGACCGAGTGGTGGGCGGTGACGAGCAGTTCGGCGCTGCCGTCGGCGCGCCGGTGCAGGGTGAAGCGGCTGAGCGGGCCGGTCTCCAGGGCGAACGGACGAGCGGCCTCCTCCTCCAGTCGCTTCTCCAAGTCAGCCTCGTCCACGGGTGCTTCGAGCTGCACCAGTTCGGGCCGCTGTGCCGCGGGTTCCTGCCAGACCTGGCCGTCACGCTCCACAAGCCGGGCGGCGAGGGCCGGATGACGCCCGGTCACAGCTGTCACCGCGCGGGCCAGCGCCGCCGCGTCGATCCGGTCGAAGGAGATCCGCACCGGCATGTGGAACGCCTCGCGGGCCAGCCCCAGCCGATCGGTCAGCCAGACGCCCTGCTGGGCCGGCGAGGCCGGGATGCGGTCGGGCAGGGAGGGGACTTCGGACATCGGCGGCTCACTTAGGACGTCGGAGCAGGATGGACGAGCAGCACGGGTGAACGTGCGGACGCGGCATGGGCACGGGCCACCACACGTGTCGTGGCTTCAGACGCCAACGGCAGGCTGCGGCAACCGGGTTCGGAGTAGGTTCCGGCCATCGCGTGGCGTCCGGCCCACCCCCGGGGACCGGCCGACGGCCGTAAGCGGTCAGGTCCGCCGGATGCCCCGGGATCCCCCGGGGCATCTGGTGACTCGGGCCCCCGCCCGATGAAGACAATTGGTCCAGACCTGTCGAGAGATTCGCACAACCCCCATGTACCGTCAAGAGCCGTCCATAGCCCGGAATCAACCGCCATGTACACGCCGAGCTGTACCGACGTCCACCCAAACATCCGCAGGCATGATCATCTCTGACAGTTCGTCAACGTTTAACCGTCCGGGGGCAGATCAGCCGCAGCCCGGTCCTGCGGGAGGCCGAGGAGCAGGCCGCGGCCCTCGTCCGGGGCGTCTTCGCGGGCTTCGGCGGGGCGTCGACATACAGGACCGGCCGCTCGCCCGGGGCCGGGTCGAGGGCAGTGGTCTCGAAATGGGCGTTGCCGAGGCCGTCTGCGCCCGGCGGGGACACCGGCGGGGACATCAGCGGGGAGGTCGAGTGGCTCCGGGGCTGTCCCGAGCGGCCGGGCCGGGCGGCGGGTGGGGGAGGTCGAGGCGGGGGTCCCGCCGGGCCGGGGGTGTGAGGAGGCCGGAGGCCGACGGGAAGCCGGTGAGCCGCTAGTGGAGGTCCCGCATCATGCCCGGGCGCTGACTGGCCTGGGCGGGGGAGACGAAGGCGATGCGGCGCCGGGCCGCCGGCAGGGGAGCGTCGGCGGCGGAGGCGCCGTCGCGCCGGTGGTCGCGGCGCCGACCGGCTCCGCGACCACCACCCCGGTGGCCTCCGCGACCCCGACCGCGGCCAACACCCCGGCCGCGACCGGCGCCCTGGCGCACACCGGCTCCGACTCCAACACGGGCCTGTACACCGGTCTGGCCGGCGCGCTCATCGCCCTCGGCGGCGCCGCCGCCTGGCTCGGCGCCCGCCGCCGCAACGCCGTCCGCGGCTAGGCCGTCTCAGCCAAGCGCGCGGGGCCCGGCACACCACGTGCCGGGCCCCGCGCCGTCGTGCTCCCGCTCAGCGGGCCGCGCAGTCGATCCGGTCCGCCGCGAACGGCCACGCCCCGGCGAGCCAGGCCGTCACGGCCTCGTACAGGGTCTTGTCCAGCGCGGCCCGGTCCCCGCGCACCCAGGACGTCACGTGCACGCGCCCCGGGTCGCCCTTGGCCGGGTAGATGTACAGGCACCCGACGACCTCGCCCTTCCCGTCCGCGCCCTTCCCGTCCGCGTCCTCCAGCACGCTGTACGTGAACCCGCGCCGCTCGGCGAAGTCCTTCGCGTGGCGCACCAGGTCGGCGAGGTTCTCCTCGGCGCCCATCCCCTCCGGCGGCGGCCAGTCCCCCAGGAAGCCCGGGGTCGCGCGCACGCGGCGATGCTCCCGCTCCAGGCGGCGAGGTCCCCCTCGTTGTGCTCGGGCCCGAGGGGCTCCAGCCGGAAACCGTCCCCGACGAGCCCGGCGGGCACTTCGAACACGTCCGCCGCCGGTACGAAACTCTGCTGATCAGTGCTCATGCGGCGACCCTACGCAGCCCCGCCCGGGGAGCACGCTTCGGCCAGTACCACGCACCCCGCGGAGCGATACGGCAGACTGGAGGTTTGGCCGTCCGCGTTCGGGCGGTCCTCCCGTGCCGAAAGGGATGTGCGTGAACGGGCCCCTCATCGTCCAAAGCGACAAGACGCTCCTCCTCGAGATCGACCACGAGCTCTCCGGAGCCGCGCGTCGTGCCATCGCGCCGTTCGCCGAGCTGGAGCGCGCTCCCGAGCACATCCACACGTACCGGATCACCCCGCTCGGCCTGTGGAACGCGCGGGCCGCCGGCCACGACGCCGAGCAGGTCGTGGACGCGCTCGTCGAGTTCTCCCGCTACCCCGTCCCGCACGCGCTGCTCGTCGACGTCGCCGAGACCATGGCCCGCTACGGCCGCCTCACCCTCTCCAAGCACCCCGTCCACGGACTGGTCCTGACCAGCACCGACCGGCCGGTGCTGGAGGAGATCCTGCGGTCCAAGCGGATCGCCCCGCTCGTCGGGGCGCGGCTCGACGCCGACACCGTGGCCGTGCACCCCTCCGAGCGCGGGCAGATCAAGCAGACCCTGCTCAAGCTGGGCTGGCCGGCCGAGGACCTCGCCGGGTACGTCGACGGCGAGGCGCACCCGATCGAGCTGGACGAGAACGGCTGGTCGCTGCGCCCGTACCAGCAGCAGGCCGTCGAGGGCTTCTGGCACGGCGGCTCCGGCGTGGTCGTCCTGCCCTGCGGCGCCGGCAAGACGCTGGTCGGCGCGGGCGCGATGGCGAAGGCCAAGGCGACGACGCTGATCCTGGTCACCAACACCGTCTCCGCCCGCCAGTGGAAGAGCGAGCTGATCAAGCGGACCTCGCTGACGGAGGAGGAGATCGGCGAGTACTCCGGCACGCGCAAGGAGATCCGGCCCGTCACGATCGCCACGTACCAGGTCCTGACGACGAAGCGGAAGGGCATCTACCCGCACCTGGAGCTCTTCGACTCCCGGGACTGGGGCCTGATCCTCTACGACGAGGTGCACCTGCTGCCGGCGCCGGTGTTCAAGTTCACCGCCGACCTCCAGGCGCGGCGGCGGCTCGGGCTGACGGCGACGCTGGTGCGCGAGGACGGGCGCGAGTCCGACGTGTTCTCGCTGATCGGGCCCAAGCGGTTCGACGCCCCGTGGAAGGAGATCGAGGCGCAGGGCTACATCGCGCCGGCGGACTGCGTCGAGGTGCGCGTGAACCTCACGGAGGCGGAGCGGCTCGCGTACGCGACCGCCGAGACGGAGGAGAAGTACCGCTTCTGCGCGACCACCGCCACCAAGCGGAAGGTCACCGAGGCGCTGGTGCGCAAGCACGCGGGCGAGCAGACCCTGGTCATCGGGCAGTACATCGACCAGCTCGACGAGCTGGGCGAACACCTCAACGCCCCCGTCATCAAGGGCGAGACCTCCAACGCGCAGCGCGAGAAGCTCTTCAACGCCTTCCGCGAGGGCGAGATCAGCGTGCTGGTCGTCTCGAAGGTCGCGAACTTCTCCATCGACCTGCCCGAGGCCACGGTCGCCATCCAGGTGTCCGGCACCTTCGGCTCGCGCCAGGAGGAGGCCCAGCGGCTGGGCCGCGTGCTGCGCCCGAAGGCGGACGGCCACGAGGCGCGCTTCTACTCGGTCGTCGCGCGCGACACCATCGACCAGGACTTCGCGGCGCACCGCCAGCGCTTCCTGGCCGAACAGGGCTACGCCTACCGGATCATGGACGCGGACGAGCTGCTGGCGAGCGACTGACCCGCGTCGCGCGGGGCGTCCTGCTTCGCGAGGAGGCAGCGGCGCCGGCGCTGGACGGCGGCGAGCAGCGCGGTGAGCACGGGGACGGCCCAGACCCACAGGTGGGGCCAGTCCAGCAGGACCGAGCGGCCGTCGGCGGGCAGGTGGCGGGACCAGAAGTCGGCGGAGGCCTGCGGGAGGACGAGCAGGCCGAGCAGGCCGGTGCCGGCGAAGGCGCCCAGCCCCGTCAGGCCGGCCCGGACGCGGCCGGTCAGCAGCAGGTACGGGATCACGAGCGCCGGGGTCAGCGTGATCCCGGCGGCCGTGCCCAGGGCGAAGCCCTTGCCGAGGGCGGCGCTCGGCCTGCGCAGGTCCCACAGGACCGGGCAGGCGAGCGCCAGGTTGATCTGGCCGGTCAGCGGGGTCTGGAACAGCGGTTCCAGCCACAGTCCGGCGACGGTGGCGGCCAGGACGGCGCCCGGCCTGGTCCGCAGGCCCGCCAGGCGGCAGGACAAGAGGATCAGCAGGGCGAGCAGGCCGGCGTCGCCCAGGACCAGGACGGCCTTCAGTACGCCGGTCGGCAGCCAGGCGGCCGGCGTGAACAGGATCGCCGCGAAGGGCGGATACGCGGCGGGCGGACGCCACTCGGAGGCGGAGAAACCGTGGACGAGGGCATCGGCGGTCGGGATGCGCAGGGCGATGCAGAGCACGCCCAGCGCGAGCAGCAGGCCCGCGACCAGCACACCGGCGCGAGGTGACGGCAAGCGGCTGGTGTCGGGACTCGGGGTCACGGCGTGACCTTAGCGGGTCCGGCGACGGGTCACCGGCACGGACCGGGGACCGGACCGGGGACCGGACCGAGGACCGGACCGGGGCCGCGCGAGGGGCGGGGCCGGACGGGACCGGGCGGGGTGGGTCAGCGGCGTATGACGCCCGCGTCCTCGGCGTATTCACCGAGGACGACGACGCTCACGGCCGCGGCCGCGAAGACCTTGGCGGCGCGCAGGACGCTGCCGACGCCGTGGCGCGGGCGGGAGTCTGAAAGGGCGGTGGCGCCGCTCGGGCGGCCAGCCTGGACCGGGTTGAAGGTTGCGGTGCTCATGTATCCATGGTGCGTTTTCGCCCGGCCCGGCACATCGGCCCCGGGGTTGAACCTCCGGGACGCCCGCCTCCTCCTCACGGCCCATGCCTCCCCCCACGGGCTCTGCCCAAAGGAGGACCCGCCCCGAACAGCACCCGTACGGGGCAACGGAACCAAGGGTCTTTCGACCCCTTTTCACCCCATTTAAGAAAGTGCCGCCACCGCGGGCACCGGCGGCGGCGCCCCGCGCGTTATCCATTCGCGCGCCACGGGCCCGGTGACTAGAATCTCCGCTCTTGCCGCCTCCCGCCGCGTCACCGGGAGAGCCGCCCGCCGGCCGGAAACCGGCGGGGTCCGTCCCGCACCACGCAGTCACCCCAGCAGCTGGAGGCAGTTCCGTGCCCGCGCACGCCCACGTCACCGACCTCGCCGCAGACGCCGACGCCACCACCGCAGCCCCCGCCTCGGCCCCCGCCGCAGCCGCCGACACCGGCCCCCTGGGCCGCGAGCGCGCCCACCTCAGCGCCTCCCGCTCCGCGCTCCGCGCGATGCGCGAGGACGTCGAGGCCCTCGACATCCGCGACGTCACCGCCAACTGGGTCAACGCGATCGTCCTGCAGGCCCAGATCGACGACCGCATCAAGGCCCTCGCCGACCTCTCCCACACCCCCCTCTTCTTCGGCCGCCTCGACTACCTGCACGCCCCCGGCGCCGAGCTCGCCGAAGGCGCGGAGGGCGAGCAGTTCTACATCGGCCGCCGCCACGTCCACGACGCCGGCGGCGACCCCATGGTGATCGACTGGCGCGCGCCCGTCTCCCAGCCCTTCTACCGCGCCTCCAAGGCCGACCCGCAGGACGTCTCGCTGCGCCGCCGCTTCGGCTACACCGGCGGCGAGCTGACCGCGTACGAGGACGAGCACCTCTCCGACCCGGCCGAGGCGGCCGCGACCGTCAGCAAGCTGCTCCAGCAGGAGATCGAGCGCCCGCGCGTCGGCCCCATGCGCGACATCGTCGCCACGATCCAGCCCGAGCAGGACGAGATCGTCCGCTCCGACCTGTCCGGCTCCGTCTGCGTCCAGGGCGGTCCCGGCACCGGCAAGACGGCGGTCGGCCTGCACCGGGTCGCCTACCTCCTCTACGCGCACCGCGACCGGCTCGCCCGTACCGGCACCCTGGTCATCGGGCCGAACCGTTCCTTCCTGCACTACATCGAGCAGGTCCTGCCGGCCCTCGGCGAGCTGGAGGTCAAGCAGGCCACGGTCGACGACCTGGTCGCCCGCGCGGACCTGGAGGTACGCGGTGCGGACGCCGCCGAAACCGCCGTCGTCAAGGGCGACGCCCGGATGGCGCGGGTGCTGCGCCGCGCGGTCCACTCGCACGTGGCGGAGCCGGTCGAGCCGCTGATGGTGGTGCGCGGATCGCGGCGCTGGCGGGTGCCGGCGTACGAGCTCGCGGAGATCGTCGCCGAGCTGCAGAACCGCGACATCCGCTACGGCGCCGCGCGCGACGCGCTGCCGCAGCGGATCGCGCACACGGTCCTCGTACGGATGGAACAGGCGGGCGAGGCCCCGGACGACCGGGTCCAGGACGCGGTGGCGCGCAATCCCGCCGTGAAGGCCGTGGTCAAAGCGGTGTGGCCGCTGGTGGAGCCGGCGAAGCTGGTCCTGCGGCTGCTCTCGGACCCGGAGTTCCTCGCGGAGCACGCGGAGGGGATCCTGTCGCAGGACGAGCAGCGGCTGCTCCTCTGGCCGAAGCCGTACCGCAGCGTGAAGTCGGTGAAGTGGTCGGCGGCGGACCTGGTCCTCATCGACGAGGCCACGGACCTGGTGGAGCGCACGCACTCGCTCGGCCACGTCGTCCTCGACGAGGCGCAGGACCTGTCCCCGATGCAGTACCGGGCGGTCGGGCGCCGCTGCACGACGGGCTCGGCGACGATCCTGGGCGACCTCGCGCAGGGCACGACCCCGTGGGCGACGCGCGGCTGGGACGAGGCGCTGGAGCACCTGGGCAAGCCGGGTGCGGTGCTGGAGGAGCTGACGGCGGGCTTCCGCGTGCCGCGCGAGGTGATCGCCTACGCCTCCCGCCTGCTCCCGTCGATCTCGCCGGGGCTGGCGCCGGTCTCCTCGGTGCGCGAGACGCCGGGCTCGCTGGTGGTGTCGCCGGTCGCGGATCCGACGGCGGCGGCCGTGGACGCCTGCCGGGCCTCGCTCGCGCACGAGGGCTCGATCGGCCTGATCGCGGCGGACGCGCGGATCCCCGAGCTGGCGCAGGCCCTGCTGGCGGCGGACCTGCCGTACCTCTCCCCGGGCGAGGAGACGACGGCCCAGTCCCGGCTCACCCTCGTGCCGGCGTCGCTGGCGAAGGGCCTGGAGTACGACTACGTCGTCCTGGACGAGCCGGCGGCGATCGTCGCGGGCGAGCCGGACGAGCGGACGGGGCTGCGCCGCCTGTACGTCTGCCTCACCCGGGCCGTCTCGGGCCTGACCCTCCTCCACGCGACCCCGCTGCCGGAGGCGCTGGCGTAGCCCCGTCCGGGGCCGGATCTTCCGGCCCCGCCGGCGGCCCGGGTCCACGTCCGAGTCCCGGACCGGTCCCGGGTCCGAGTCCCGGACCGGTCCCGGGTCCGGGCCCCGGGTCCGCGTCCCGGACCGTCAGGACAGGGCCGCGCGCCACTCCGCGACCGCCGCCGCCGAGACCGGGTGCTCCCACCCGGAGGGCCGGGCCGCGCTGCCGATGTGGAAGGCGTCGACGCCCGCCGCCCGCAGCACCGGCAGGTGCGACAGGGTCAGCCCGCCGCCCACCAGGATCCGCGCCTCGTACCCGGGCGCCCCCGCGCTCGCCGCCTCGGCCAGCAGCACCGGCAGCCCCTCGTCGACGCCGCCGGCCGCGCCCGCCGTCAGGTAGGTGTCCAAGCCGGGCAGCTCCGCCAGCGCCTTGCGGAGCTGGTCGCGGTCCGCCGTGCGGTCGATCGCCCGGTGGAAGGTCCACCGGCAGCCGTCGAGCTCCGCGACGACCGCCTCGACGGCGGCCAGGTCCGGGCTGCCGTCCGGGTGCAGGAAGCCGAGGACGAATTCCTCCGCCCCCTCCGCGCGCAGCGCCCGCGTCTCCGCCACCAGACGTGCCAGGTCCTCGGCGGAGCCCGCCGAGAAGCCGTCCGCCTTGCGGAGCATCACGCGCAGGGGGATGTCGACCGCCGCTCTGATCCCCGCGAAGGTCTCGCGCGGCGGGGTGAGCCCGTCGGCGGCCATGTCGGTGACCAGCTCGAGTCGGTCCGCCCCACCGGCCTGGGCCGCGACCGCGTCCTCCACGTCGAGGGCGATCACCTCCAGGAGCGCACGGTTGCTCATGTCATCCATCCTTCGGAAAACTGCTCGTATGACCCTTCCGGGCCAGTATGGCAAATAGGTCTAGTCCAATATCCAGGGTACGGGCCTCCGCCCACCCTTCACCAGCACAATCACGCCACCACCACAATGTGCGCATGACATCCGACGCACACGGCGGCGCGCACGAAGACACGCGGGACGCCGCACCCCACGGCACACCCGGCGCCGCACCCCACGACACGAGCGCGCTGCGCGCCCGCTGGCGGAGCACCGTCACGGCCGCCGGCGCCGACCCCGCACACGATCCCGGCCCCTACGCGGACCGCCTCCTCGCCGCCTGGGCGGAGCCGCAGCGGAAGTACCACACCACCGCGCACCTGGCCGACGTGCTCGCGCGGATCGACGTACTCGCCGACCACGCCGCGGACCCCGCCGCCGTGCGGCTCGCGGCCTGGTTCCACGACGCCGTCTACCGGCCCGACCGCTCCGAGAACGAGGAGCGCAGCGCCGTCCTCGCCGAGCGCGCCCTGCCCGAGCTCGGCATCGGCGCGGCCCGCACCGCCGAGGTGGCCCGCCTCGTCCGCCTCACCGTCACCCACGACCCCGCCCCCGGCGACACCGACGGCGAGGCCCTCTGCGACGCCGACCTCGCCGTCCTCGCCGGCGCCCCGCAGGCCTACGCCGCGTACGCGGCCGCCGTCCGCGCCGAGTACGGCTTCGTCCCCGACGAGGCCTTCCGCGCCGGCCGCGCCGCCGTCCTGCGCCAGCTGCTGGACCTGCCCCGGCTCTTCCGCACCCCGTACGGCGCCGCGCACTGGGAGGCACCGGCCCGCGCGAACCTGGCGGCCGAGCTCGCGGAGCTCTCTTCACAGACCTGAAACGATGCGCGGGAATGTGATCCCGTTCGCGCCGGTTGATGTAGTTCATGCCCGCCGCCTCAGCCGAACGCACCCGCATGCCCGTCGCCGTCTACGTCCTCGGCCTGTCCGTCTTCGCACTCGGAACCAGCGAGTTCATGCTCTCCGGACTCCTCCCGCCGATCGCCGAGGACATGGGCGTCACCATCCCGCAGGCGGGCCTGCTCATATCCGCCTTCGCGATCGGCATGGTCGTCGGCGCGCCACTGCTGGCCGTGGCCACGCTGCGGCTGCCCCGCCGCACCACGCTCGTGTCCCTGATCAGCCTCTTCGGCCTCGGACAGGTCGCGGGCGCGCTGGCCCCCTCGTACGAGCTGCTCTTCGCCTCCCGCATCGTCTCCGCGCTCGCCTGCGCCGGGTTCTGGGCGGTCGGCGCGGCCGTGGCCATCGCGATGGTCGAGCAGCACCAGCGGGCCCGCGCCATGGCGGTCATGATCGGCGGCCTCTCCATCGCCAACGTCCTCGGCGTCCCGGCCGGCGCGTTCCTCGGCGAGAGCCTGGGCTGGCGGTCCGCGTTCTGGGCGGTGGGCGCGGCCTCCGCGGTCGCGCTCGTGGGCATCCTCGCCCTGATCCCGCGGATCCCGCTGCCGGCCGAGAAGCCGACGCTCGCCCGGGAGCTGCGCATCTACCGCGACCGCCAGGTGTGGCTGTCGATCGGTGTCACCGCGCTCGCCGCGGGCGGCGTCTTCTGCGCCTTCAGCTACCTGTCCCCGCTGCTCACGGACGTGGCCGGGCTCGATTCCGGCTGGGTGCCGTGGATCCTGGGCCTCTTCGGGGTGGGCGCGCTGCTGGGCACCACCCTGGGCGGCCGGATCGCGGACGCGCACCTCTTCGGCGTGATGCTGTGGGGCATCAGCGCCTCGACGGTCTTCCTGGCGGCGCTGGCCCTGCTGGCCTCCACGGCCGCGGCGGCGATCGCCCTCTCGTTCCTGATCGGCTTCTCGGCGTTCTTCACCGCGCCGGCGCTCAACGCGCGCATGTTCAACGTCGCGGGCGCCGCCCCGACCCTGGCGGGCGCGACGACGACGGCCGCGTTCAACCTCGGCAACACCGGCGGCCCCTGGCTCGGCGGCACCGTCATCGACGCCGGCTTCGGCTTCTCCGCCACCGCCTGGGCCGGCGCGGCGATGACGGTCACCGCGATCGCCCTGGGCATCGCGGCCCTCCGCCTGGACCGCCGCACCCCCACCCCGACCCGCCTGATCGCCTCCTCCACCCCGACCCAGACCCCCGCGACACAGAAGGTCTAGGCGTCAGCGGCAGAGTTCGAAGATGTCGTCCTCGAAGGTGTCGAACTCCGCCTGCGCCTCGGCGACGATCTCGCGGGCCGGCCTGCGCGGGGTCGTCGCGTGCCGCTCCGCGAGTGCGGCCAGGGCCTCGTCCGGGCGGGGTTCGCGGTCCGGGTACAGGGCCGCCTCCAGCGGGCCGAAGCCGTCCGCCAGCACCCACAGGAAGTCGGACAGGTTCCCGGCCACCACGCCGACCTCGCCCTCCGAGCCCATGAACACCACCGGCTGCGCGGCGAGCGGCTGCCCCGGGCGGACGCGCCAGATCGCGGCGAAGCCGCCGGAGCCGTCCTGGCCGAAGACCCGGTAGGCGTCGCCGTCGAGCTCGTCGTTGGCCGTCCAGGCGCGCAGCCACTCGGTGGTCTCCGCCGCCAGGTAGAAGGCCTCGTAGGGGCTGAAGTCGACGTCCTCCCCCTCGCCCCCGTAGGGGAACTCGACCCGGGACACCTCGGTCAGGGCGGGCGGGAAGCAGCGGTCATCGTCCGTGCCGGTGCTCGTGCCGGTGCTGGTCTTGGTCGTCTCTGTCACGCGTGCAGGCTAACCAGCTCCGCTGACAGCCCGGACGCCCGGACGGGGACTACGCCGGGCGGCCCTTCGGCCGGCGCAGGCCCGCCCCCGTCAGGCGGCGGACCAGTTCCTTGCTGCCGATCTCGACCGCGCCCGCGCCCACCGCGTCCGCGTACCGCTGTTCGGGCACGTCGTAGTGGTCGCGTTCGAAGGCCTTCGCCGGGCAGCCGATGGAGGCCGCGAAGGCGTGCAGTTCCTCGAACGAGACGTCGCTGACCAGGTGCGACCACATGCGGCCGTGGCCGGGCCAGGTCGGCGGGTCGATGTACACCGTCACCGGCGGCTCATTCGCCGAGTCCGGCGCCGGGCCCGGAGGCGGCTCCGAGGACGGATCCGAGTCCGCCCACCGGCCCCACCCGCACACCGGCCTCCGAGCACACCCACATCGGGTCGGGTCCAAGCTCGGGCTCCACGTCCAGCGCGTGCGGCTCGCCGTGGCCGCAGACGGGGCACAGCGGCCAGCGCCCGTACTTCTGCAGCAGCGAGTCCTTGACGTCCTGGGCGACGAGCCCGGCGAGGTAGTCGACGCCCTCCGGCCACTGCTCCACCCACCACCGGCGGTGCGTGACCGAGTCCTCGACGAGGGAGACGACATCGGCCTCGGCGACCTCGGCCGCGACGAGATCGGCGAGTACGAGGGCGCGCGCGGTGTGCAGCGCCTGTTCCAAGGGGGTCGCGTGGTCCATGGAGACATTGTGGACCCGTACGGGCCAAGTGGCGAAGGTCCTCTTCACCTCCCGCATCCGCACCTTTCCGCAAGTGCCTTATGGCGTCTTGACGTTCCCACCCACTGAAAATAGATTTCAAGGGTGAGCAAGAACGTGAAAGAAACCTTCAGTGAGGGTACTTTTCTCTTATACGAATCTGACGCTGACTACGAACTACTATATAGAGTGTGTCGAGGGCATCGACAAAGGGGTCAAGGGAACAGTCGGAAATGCGCTGGCCATTCCCCACCGGCGCGTGCCACCCTTCTGGAAGCACGGCCGCCAGACCTCACCGAGACGGCCGTACCACTCGGCCCGGTCCCACCGGTCCCGCCGGCCAGGTCCCGCCGTACCCGGCACATCCGCCCGGTCCCGTGCTCTCACCAGCTGAGACGGGGCGCATCGGCAGCCTGGTACGCTGTGTGACGGCCGCTTGTGTACGCGCCCCCGGAATCTTCCGGAGACTGCGCTCAGCGGACCCCGCCTCCCGAGTTACGGAAGCTCCCCAGAGAATTCGACCTGGGGCACTCGGTGGCAACGAAGACCTATTACGAGGAGTACGCGTGCCGCTCGACGCCGCAACGAAGAAGCAGCTCATCGCAGAATTTGGTGCCAAGGAGGGCGACACCGGCTCCCCCGAGGTCCAGGTCGCGATGCTGTCCCGCCGCATCTCGGACCTGACCGAGCACCTGAAGGCCCACAAGCACGACCACCACTCCCGTCGTGGTCTGCTGATCCTGGTCGGCCAGCGCCGCCGCCTTCTGCAGTACCTGGCCAAGAAGGACATCCAGCGCTTCCGTACGCTGGTCGAGCGCCTCGGCATCCGCCGCGGTGCGGCCGGCGCCAAGTAAAGACGCTGTGAAGGGAGCGGTTCCCACACTTGAGGGGGCCGCTCCCTTTGCTGTACGTGCGCGACGTACCGGACGCTTTGTAGTCTGGAACCACGTGCACAACTGAAGAGGGGGAGCGCCCTCCCTACGCCGCCGGTCCTCGGTAGTGGCACCCGGAATGCCCGCAACGGGCTCGAACCCCGGATGCTTCGATCGAAGACCGGCCCGCACGCAAGGAGCGCTTCTCCGCAACCGTCCACCACCACACGGGTGGCGGACGGAGACGACGAAAATGGAGAAAACGCTAGTGGAGAACGAGACCCACTACGCCGAGGCCGTCATTGACAACGGTTCCTTCGGCACCCGCACCATCCGCTTCGAGACGGGCCGTCTGGCCCGCCAGGCCGCCGGCTCCGCCGTTGCCTACCTGGACGACGACACGATGGTGCTTTCCGCCACCACCGCGTCGAAGAAGCCCAAGGACCAGCTCGACTTCTTCCCCCTCACGGTGGACGTCGAGGAGCGCCAGTACGCGGCCGGCAAGATCCCCGGTTCCTTCTTCCGCCGCGAGGGCCGCCCCTCCGAGGACGCGATCCTCACCTGCCGCCTGATCGACCGCCCGCTGCGCCCGTCCTTCAAGAAGGGCCTGCGCAACGAGATCCAGGTCGTCGCCACGATCATGGCGCTCAACCCCGACCACCTGTACGACGTCGTGGCGATCAACGCCGCCTCCGCGTCCACCCAGCTGGCCGGTCTGCCCTTCTCCGGCCCGATCGGCGGCGTCCGCGTCGCGCTGATCCGCGGCCAGTGGGTCGCGTTCCCGACGCACACCGAGCTCGAGGACGCCGTCTTCGACATGGTCGTCGCGGGCCGCGTGCTCGAGGACGGCGACGTCGCGATCATGATGGTCGAGGCCGAGGCCACCGAGAAGACCATCGCCCTGGTCAAGGACGGCGCCGAGGCGCCGACCGAGGAGGTCGTGGCCGCCGGCCTCGACGCCTCGAAGCCCTTCATCAAGGCCCTCTGCAAGGCCCAGGCCGACCTGGCCGCCAAGGCCGCCAAGCCCGAGGGCGAGTTCCCGGTCTTCCTGGACTACCAGGACGACGTCTACGAGGCCCTCTCGGCCGCGGTCAAGGGCGAGCTCTCCCAGGCGCTGACCATCGCGGGCAAGCAGGACCGCGAGGCCGAGCTGGACCGCGTCAAGGAGATCGCCGCCGAGAAGCTCCTCCCGGCCTTCGAAGGCCGCGAGAAGGAGATCTCCGCCGCGTACCGCAGCCTGACCAAGGCCCTGGTCCGCGAGCGCGTCATCAAGGACAAGGTCCGCATCGACGGCCGCGGGATCACGGACATCCGTACCCTCGCCGCCGAGGTCGAGGCCATCCCGCGCGTGCACGGCTCGGCGCTGTTCGAGCGTGGCGAGACCCAGATCCTGGGCGTCACCACCCTGAACATGCTCCGCATGGAGCAGCAGCTGGACACCCTCTCCCCGGTGACCCGCAAGCGCTACATGCACAACTACAACTTCCCGCCGTACTCGGTCGGCGAGACCGGCCGCGTCGGTTCGCCGAAGCGCCGCGAGATCGGCCACGGCGCGCTCGCCGAGCGCGCGATCGTGCCGGTCCTCCCGACGCGCGAGGAGTTCCCCTACGCGATCCGTCAGGTGTCCGAGGCCCTCGGCTCCAACGGTTCGACGTCCATGGGCTCGGTCTGCGCCTCCACCATGTCCCTGCTGAACGCCGGTGTGCCCCTCAAGGCCCCCGTCGCCGGCATCGCCATGGGTCTGATCTCGCAGGAGATCGACGGCAAGACCCACTACGTCGCCCTCACCGACATCCTCGGTGCGGAAGACGCCTTCGGTGACATGGACTTCAAGGTCGCCGGCACCAAGGAGTTCGTCACCGCGCTCCAGCTGGACACCAAGCTCGACGGCATCCCGGCCTCGGTTCTGGCCGCCGCCCTCAAGCAGGCGCGCGACGCCCGCCTCCACATCCTCGACGTGATGATGGAAGCGATCGACACGCCGGACGCCATGTCCCCGTTCGCCCCGCGGATCATCACCGTCAAGATCCCGGTGGATAAGATCGGTGAGGTCATCGGCCCCAAGGGCAAGATGATCAACCAGATCCAGGAGGACACCGGCGCCGAGATCACGATCGAGGACGACGGCACCATCTACATCGGTGCCTCCGACGGCCCGGCCGCCGAGGCCGCCCGCGCCACGATCAACCAGATCGCCAACCCGACCATGCCGGAGGTCGGCGAGCGCTACCTGGGTACGGTCGTCAAGACCACCACCTTCGGTGCCTTCGTCTCCCTCATGCCCGGCAAGGACGGCCTGCTGCACATCTCGCAGATCCGCAAGCTCGCCGGTGGCAAGCGCGTGGAGAACGTCGAGGACGTGCTCGCGGTCGGCGCCAAGGTCCAGGTCGAGATCGGCGAGATCGACTCGCGCGGCAAGCTCTCCCTGATCCCCGTGATCGACGGCGAGGCCGCCGGCGACGACGCTGACAAGGACGACTCCGACAAGTGATGTCGCGTAGTTCCCGTGTGACGGCCCGCCCCTCTTCGGAGGGGCGGGCCGTCGCCCGTACCCAAACACTGCTCAAGGGCGCAGGCGGCATCGGCACCGTCCGCCGCACGGTCCTCCCCGGTGGACTGCGCGTCGTCACCGAGACGCTGCCGTCCGTCCGCTCCGCCACCTTCGGGATCTGGGCGCACGTCGGCTCCCGGGACGAGACGCCGTCGCTGAACGGCGCCACGCACTACCTGGAGCACCTCCTCTTCAAGGGCACTGAGAAGCGCAGTGCCCTCGACATCTCCTCCGCGATCGACGCGGTCGGCGGCGAGATGAACGCCTTCACGGCGAAGGAGTACACCTGCTATTACGCGCGGGTGCTCGACACGGACCTGCCGCTGGCCATCGACGTCGTGTGCGACATGCTCACCGGCTCGCTGATCCTCGAATCCGATGTCGACGCCGAGCGCGGAGTCATCCTCGAAGAGATCGCGATGACCGAGGACGACCCGGGCGACATGGTCCACGACCTGTTCGCCCAGACCATGTACGGGGACACCCCGCTCGGGCGCCCCGTCCTCGGCACGGTCGACACGATCAACGCGCTCACCGCCGACCGGATCCGCCGCTTCTACAAGAAGCACTACGACCCCACCCACCTGGTCGTGGCCGCCGCGGGCAACGTCGACCACAACAAGGTCGTGCGCCAGGTCCGCGCCGCGTTCGAGAAGGCCGGCGCGCTGACCCGCACCGACGCCGAACCGGTGGGCCCGCGCTCCGGCACCAAGCGGATCCGCACCTCCGGCCGCGTCGAGCTGGTCAACCGCAAGACCGAGCAGGCCCACGTGGTCCTCGGCATGCCGGCCCTGGCCCGCACCGACGAGCGCCGCTGGGCGCTCGGCGTGCTGAACACGGCGCTCGGCGGAGGCATGTCCTCCCGCCTCTTCCAGGAGGTCCGCGAGAAGCGCGGCCTGGCCTACAGCGTGTACTCGTACACCTCCGGCTTCGCCGACACCGGCCTCTTCGGCGTCTACGCCGGGTGCCGCCCGAGCCAGGTCCACGACGTACTGCGGATCTGCCGCGACGAGCTCGACAAGGTCGCCGCCGACGGGCTCACCGACGAGGAGATCCGGCGGGCCGTCGGCCAGCTTTCCGGCTCCACCGTCCTCGGCCTGGAGGACACCGGCGCGATCATGAACCGCATCGGCAAGAGCGAGCTGTGCTGGGGCGACCAGATGTCGGTCGACGACATGCTGGCCCGGATCGCCGCCGTGACCCCGGACGAGGTCCGGTCGGTCGCACAGGATGTACTGGCCCAGCGGCCCTCCCTCGCGGTGATCGGCCCGCTGAAGGAGAAGCAGGCGGCCCGTCTCGACGAAGTGGTCGCCTAGTGCTGTGACCGGAAGGGTCCACCGGGTCGCGGCGCCCGGCACGGCACCTCGCCGCGTTGTCGGACCACGGCGGTACGTCCGGTACGAGGCGTGGCCCTCCGTCCGGGGGCCCCTCCCGGCGGTAGCTGGGGGAGATGCACCGCACCGGACACCGCGACCCGGCAAACCTTCCCGGCCACAGCACTAGTCCCGTACACACGTAAGGAAGCAAGCAACATGAGCAAGCTGCGCGTGGCAGTCCTCGGCGCCCACGGCCGTATCGGCTCCGAGGCGGTCAAGGCCGTCGAGGCCGCCGAAGACATGGAGCTGGTGGCCGCCCTCGGCCGCGGCGACAAGCTGGAGACGCTGGCCGAGGCCGGCGCCCAGGTCGCGGTCGAGCTGACCACACCCGCCTCGGTGATGGAGAACCTCGACTTCCTCATCCGCCACGGCATCCACGGAGTGGTCGGCACCACCGGCTGGACCGAGGGCCGCCTCGCCCAGCTGAACACCTGGCTCGCCGGCTCGCCGGCGACGGGCGTGCTCATCGCCCCGAACTTCTCCATCGGCGCCGTCCTCACGATGAAGTTCGCCGCCCAGGCCGCCCGGTACTTCGAGTCCGTCGAGGTCGTCGAGCTGCACCACCCCAACAAGGTCGACGCCCCCTCCGGCACGGCGACCCGTACGGCGCAGCTCATCGCGGCCGCCCGCGCCGAGGCCGGCCTCGGCGCGCAGCCCGACGCCACCGCCACCGCCCTCGACGGCGCGCGCGGCGCGGACGTCGACGGCGTCCCGGTCCACGCGATCCGCCTGCGCGGCCTGCTGGCCCACCAGGAGGTCCTCCTCGGCGGCGAGGGCGAGACCCTGACCATCCGTCACGACTCCCTGCACCACAGCAGCTTCATGCCGGGCATCCTGCTCGGCGCGCGCCGCGTGACGCAGACCCCGGGCCTCACGTTCGGCCTGGAAAACTTCCTCGAACTCGGCTGACGAGCAGGCAGCGGAACCATGCGCGCGAAGATCATCTATTTCATCACGGCCGCGGTCCTGGCGGTCTACTTCGTCCTGGCCGGCGGCCGGGGCCTGATGCTGATCCGGCTCGGGACCCCGATCACCGTCCCGTTCGGGCTGGCCGTGCTGATCCTGCCGGTCATCGGCGTGTGGTTCCTCTGGAAGAACACGCGCTTCGTCACCAAGGCCAACCAGCTCGCCACCGAGCTGGAGGCCGAGGGCGGGCTGCCCGTGGACGAGCTCGAGCGGGACAAGTACGGCCGGATCCTGCGGGATTCCGCCGACGAGGTCTTCGCGCGCCGCAAGGCCGAGACGGAGGACGCGCCGGGGGACTGGCGCAGCTGGTTCCGCCTCGCGGTCGCCTACCACGACGCCCGCGACACCCCGCGGGCCCGCAAGGCCATGCAGCGGGCGATCTCCCTGCACGACGTACCGGCCCCATGAGCAGAGAGCCCGTACAGGTCTGATTCCTGTACGGGCTCCGCGCGGACATCCGGTGGATCAGGCGGGCACGGACCGGTACTCGGCGGCCCAGGCCTCGACCGAGTCGGCGGCCCGGTCGAACGCCTCGGTCCGCGACAGGAAGTCGGCGTTGTGGTCGGTCAGCAGGACCGGCAGCGCGCCGCCGCGCGAGGCCACCGTCAGCGCCTGGCCCTGTACGGTCCTCGGCAGTCCGAGCCAGCGCACGGGCTGCTGCACGGTGCGCACCTCGTCGACCTGGCTCCACGGGATCGACCGGGTCCCGAAGAACCCCACCCGGCGAAGCCCCTTGCTGCTCACCCAGACGCCCGTGCGCAGCAGCCGCAGCGCGGATCCGACCACGGCCAGCGAGGCCGCCAGAGCGCCCAGGGCGCCGGTCCAGGTGCCCGCGGCGGTGATGATCACGGTGGCGAACAGCATGAAGGAGCCGAGCAGGAGGAGCAGCGCCGCGATGGCGACCCGCCAGGGGCCGGGGCGGTACGGACGGCGCCAGCGGTCGGGGTCCTCGTACGGGAGGGTCTCCCCGGTGTCGTGCGCGTCGAATGCGCTGTCGGCCGTCAGGAAGGGCAGGGGCACGGCAGGACCTCACTCACATGCACGTTCGGTTGGGCTGTGCCCGTGAGGCTACCGCCCCTCGGACGCCTCCGACTGCTGCGACTTCGCCGGTGCCTGGTTCGGCTGCAGTGCGGGCATCCCGAAGAGCAGCGAGCCGACGAGCCCCGCCACGACGGTCAGCCCGACCAGACTACGGGCGGCGATCTGGGTCTTGCTCAGGCTCTCGGGCGGCGGCGGAGTGACATTGCTGCGGAATCGGTCGGCCTCGGCGACGAAGGCGAACGGGACGGGTTCGCGCCGGCGGAACATGGGAGCGGTTCTCCTCACGGTCGGGGCCCCGGGGTTGCGGGGGCGGGATGGACGGGCGTTCACCATGTAGGACGTGCGAAAGCCCCGATCGGTGCCGGATTTAGGGAGATTAACGAGATTTTATGGCGGAGCGTCAGACTCGTTCGGTCCTGCCCGCCGGTTTCTTTTCTCCCCGGTGTACGCCGCGTGCGGCGCCCGCCCGCACCCGGCCCGGGCCGGCGGCCACGGGGCTCCCCTGATGCCGCTCGCGCACGAGGCCCCCGACGGCCGCGGTCGCGGTGTCCCGCAAGGCCGGAAGGGTCCGGCTGCACAGATGTACGAGCCAAGTCCGAAGTGTCCGTATTGCGACGTTTCGCAAAGTTCATCTAGGCTGATCAAACGGACCCGGCACTGCTTGAACCCCCGAGCAGGCAGTGCCGGGCTCCAACACCCTCATCACGTCCCCCGAGGGGACACCGCGAGCATGGCAGCGAGTAGCGTGTTACCCATGGCTCCGATCTCGACTCCGCAGACCCCCTTCGGGCGGGTCCTCACCGCCATGATCACGCCGTTTACGGCGGATGGCGCACTTGACCTCGACGGCGCGCAGCAGCTCGCCGTCCACCTGGTGGACGCAGGCAACGACGGCCTGATCATCAACGGCACCACCGGTGAGTCGCCGACCACCACCGACGCGGAGAAAAACGACCTCGTACGAGCCGTACTCGAAGCAGTCGGAGACCGGGCCCACGTGGTCGCGGGCATCGGCACCAACGACACCCGCCACACCCTCGAGCTCGCCCGCCAGGCCGAGCGCACCGGCGCGCACGGCCTGCTCGCGGTCACCCCGTACTACAGCAAGCCGCCGCAGGAGGGCCTCTTCCGGCACTTCACGGCGATCGCCGACGCCACCGAGCTGCCGGTCATGCTCTACGACATCCCCGGCCGCAGTGGTGTCCCGATCAACACCGAAACTCTGGTCCGGCTGGCCGAGCACCCCCGTATCGTTGCCAACAAGGACGCGAAGGGCGACCTCGGCCGCGCCAGCTGGGCCATCGCCCAGAGCGGCCTGGCCTGGTACTCGGGCGACGACATGCTGAACCTGCCGCTCCTGTCCGTCGGCGCGGTCGGCTTCGTCTCCGTGGTCGGCCACCTGGTCACCCCCGAGCTCCGCGCGATGCTCGAGGCCCACCTGGGCGGCGACGTCCAGAAGGCGACCGAGATCCACCAGAAGCTGCTCCCCGTCTTCACCGGCATGTTCCGCACCCAGGGTGTGATCACCACCAAGGGCGCGCTGAACCTGCAGGGCCTGCCCGCGGGCCCGCTGCGGCTCCCGCTGGTCGAGCTGACCGCCGAAGAGGCGGCACGGCTCAAGATCGATCTTGCCGCCGGCGGGGTACAGCTCTGACACCAGACTTCACAACTGAACAAGCAGAACCACACAAGACCAAGCAAGTGCACGAATGACATGCGTGCCGCGTGCCTCGACGGGCACGTGGCGCGCGTGGTGAAGGAGAACCTTTTGAGCCATCCGCATCCTGAACTCGGTCCGCCGCCGAAGCTCCCCAAGGGCGGCCTTCGGGTCACCCCTCTGGGCGGTCTCGGTGAGATCGGCCGCAACATGACCGTCTTCGAGTTCGACGGCCGTCTGCTGATCGTCGACTGCGGCGTCCTCTTCCCCGAAGAGGAGCAGCCGGGCATCGACCTGATCCTGCCGGACTTCTCGTCCATCAGGGATCGCCTCGACGACATCGAGGGCATCGTCCTCACGCACGGCCACGAAGACCACATCGGCGCCGTCCCGTACCTCCTCCGGGAGAAGCCGGACATCCCGCTGATCGGCTCCAAGCTGACGCTGGCCCTCATCGAGGCGAAGCTCCAGGAGCACCGCATCCGCCCCTACACCCTCGAGGTGAAGGAAGGCGAGCGCGAGAACCTCGGCCCCTTCGACTGCGAATTCATCGCGGTCAACCACTCCATCCCGGATGCCCTGGCCGTGGCCATCCGCACCGGCGCCGGCATGGTCGTCTGCACCGGCGACTTCAAGATGGACCAGCTGCCGCTGGACAAGCGCCTCACCGACCTGCACGCCTTCGCGCGTCTGAGCGAAGAGGGCATCGACCTCCTCCTCTCGGACTCGACGAACGCCGAGGTCCCGGGCTTCGTCCCGCCCGAGCGCGAGATCTCCGGCGTCCTGCGCACGGTGTTCGCCAACGCCAACAACCGGATCATCGTGGCCAGCTTCGCCAGCCACGTGCACCGGATCCAGCAGATCCTCGACGCCGCCCACGAGTACGGCCGCAGGGTCGCCTTCGTCGGCCGCTCGATGGTCCGCAACATGGGCATCGCCCGTGACCTGGGCTACCTGAAGGTCCCGGCCGGCCTCGTCGTGGACGTCAAGACCCTCGACGACCTGCCGGCCAACGAGGTCGTCCTGGTCTGCACGGGTTCCCAGGGCGAGCCGATGGCGGCCCTGTCCCGGATGGCCAACCGCGACCACCAGATCCGGATCGTCCCCGGCGACACCGTGATCCTGGCGTCGTCCCTGATCCCGGGCAACGAGAACGCGGTCTACCGCGTGATCAACGGCCTGACCCGCTGGGGCGCCAACGTCGTGCACAAGGGCAACGCCAAGGTGCACGTCTCGGGCCACGCCTCCGCCGGCGAGCTGCTGTACTTCTACAACATCTGCAAGCCGCGGAACCTGATGCCGGTCCACGGCGAATGGCGCCACCTGCGCGCCAACGCGGAGCTCGGCGCCCTGACGGGCGTCCCGAAGGACCGCATCGTCATCGCGGAGGACGGCGTCGTCGTCGACCTCATCGACGGCAAGGCGCGCATCTCCGGCAAGGTGCAGGCCGGGTACGTGTACGTGGACGGCCTCTCGGTCGGCGACGTCACGGAGGTCCACCTCAAGGACCGCAAGATCCTCGGCGACGAGGGCATCATCTCGGTCTACGTCGTGGTGGACAGCACCACGGGCAAGATCGTCAGCGGCCCGAACATCCAGGCCCGCGGCTCCGGCATCGACGACTCGGCGTTCACCGCCGTCCTGCCGAAGATCGAGGAGGCCATCGCGCGCGCAGCGGCCGACGGCGTCGCCGAACCGCACCAGATCCAGCAGCTCATCCGCCGCACGATGGGCAAGTGGGTCTCGGACGGCTACCGCCGCCGCCCGATGATCCTGCCGGTCGTCGTCGAGGTCTGACCCTCGCCGTAGCGATCTCACCGGAGCGGGGCAACCGGATTTGCATCCGGGGGCCCCGCTCCAGTACGTTTACGTCTCCACCTCGCACGGCACCCCGGTACACATGTGTGCCCGGACGGGTCGCTGCGGGCGGGTGGAATCCAGACCGGGGAAACCTGATAAAGTCTGGCTCGCCCGAAAGGGAATGGCTCTCCAATGGCCGTCCAAATCCAAGCCGAAGCGGCAAGGAAATGATCTGGTAGAGTTGGAATCGCAGGAAAGGGAAACGCGAAAGCGAAGAACCTGGAAAGCGAAACCCGTTTCGACCGGGAATTGGACACGAAAGAGTCTGATAGAGTCGGAGACACAAGAACGAAGGAAGCGCCCGGAGGAAAGCCCCAGTAAATATTACTGAGGGTGAGTACAAAGGAAGCGTCCGTTCCTTGAGAACTCAACAGCGTGCCAAAAATCAACGCCAAAAAGTTGATACCCCGTCCATTTCGGTGGATGAGGTTCCTTTGAAAAAGACCTGTGAGGTCGCGGTTCTGCCGGTGCCCGCACCGCGCCGCCACCGCGGGACAATGGCGCCATGCCCGAAGGCGACAGCGTCTACCGCGCCGCGGCCCGGCTCCGCGAGGCCCTCGCGGGCCGGGTGCTCACCCGCTCCGACCTGCGTGTCCCGCGCTTCGCCACCGCCGACCTCACCGGCCGCACCACCCTCGATGTCGTCCCCCGCGGAAAGCACCTCCTCATCCGGCTCGGCCCGGCCGCCGGGCCCGACGCCCCGACCCGCGAACCCGACACCCCCCTCACCCTGCACACCCACCTCCGCATGGACGGCGCATGGCGCGTCTTCCCGGCCGCGGCCACCGGCCCGGCCGGCCCCGCGGCCGGCCGCCCGACGCGCCCGACGCGCCCCGCCGGCCCCGCCCACGAGATCCGCGTCATCCTCGCCACCGCCGACCACACCGTCGTCGGCTACCGCCTCCCCGTCGTCGAACTGATCCGCACCGCCGAGGAACACCTCGCCGTCGGCCACCTCGGACCCGATCTCCTCGGCCCCGACTGGGACGCGGAGGCCGCCGCGGCGAACCTCCTCGCCGCCCCCGGCCGGCCCCTCGGCGAGGCCCTCCTCGATCAGCGCAACCTGGCCGGCATCGGCAACATCTACAAGGCCGAGCTCTGCTTCCTCGCCGGGCTCACCCCCTGGACCCCCGTCGGCGACATCCCGCCGGCCACGCTCCCCCGGATCGCCGCCGCCGCGCACCGGCTCCTCGACGCGAACAAGGACCGCCGCCGCAACACCACCGGCAGCCGCCGCCCCGGTCAGGAGCTCTTCGTCTACGGCCGCGCCCACCGCCCCTGCCCGCGCTGCGGCACCCCGGTCCGCGAGGCCGCGCAGGACGGCCGCCCCACGTACTGGTGCCCCCGGTGCCAATCCGGCCCGACCCCGTAGTTGACGCTCCGTCAGATCCGGTCGTACCGTCCCCGCATGCCCACACCCACTGCGTACGACCTCACCGGCCGCACCGCCCTCGTCACCGGCGCCGCCAGCGGCATAGGCCGCGCCACCGCCGTACTCCTCGCCGAGGCCGGAGCCGCCGTGCACTGCGCGGACCGCGACGCCCAGGGCCTGCGGGAGACCTCCGAGCTGATCGCCAAGACGGGCGGACGGGCGGAGGTCCACCTCCTCGACGTGACCGACCGCGCCGCCGTCAGGGCCGCGGTGGCCCGGTCCGGCCCGCTCGACATCACCGCCGCGATCGCCGGGATCATGCACAGCAGCAGCGTCCTGGACACGACCGACGAGGACCTCGACCGGGTCTTCGACATCAACTTCAAGGGCGTCCTGCGCACCTGCCAGGAGGCGGCCCGCTCCATGATCGCGGCCGGCCGTCCCGGGTCGATCATCACGATGGCCTCCGGCGCCGTGGACGCCGCCCAGCCCGGCCTGCTCTGCTACAGCGCCGCCAAGGCCGCCGTGGTCCAGCTGACCAAGACCCTGGCCACCGAGGCCGGACCGCACGGCATCCGCGTCAACGCCGTCGCGCCCGGCTGGATCCGCACCCCGATGACCGGGCGCCACGGAGCCGAGGTCCAGGAGCAGACGGAGGCGATGATGACGCGGATGTCCCCGCTGCGCCGCGTCGGCGAGCCCGAGGACGTCGCCCGAGCGGTGCTCTACCTCGCCTCGGACGCCTCGTCCTTCATGACGGGCCAGATCCTTCGTCCGAACGGTGGAGTCTCGATGCCCTGGTAGCCGCCTCCCGGGAAGGCTCCTCCCCGGCAGCCGCGGCTCCGGCGCCCACCGACCCGGCGGCCCACTCCACGCCGCCGCCACCACCGCTACCGCCGCCCTCGCCACCGGCCCCGCGCCGCCCCGCCCCGCGACGGCGGCGTACGGGCTTCGGCACGCAGTGCACGGGCAGCAGCCCCAGTCCCCATCCACCGACGGCGACCGCACCCTCCACGGGCCCCGCATCGGCCGGCGCCAGCACCAGGCGCAGCACGGCCCACCACCACAGGACGCCCACCGCGAGCGCGAGGGCCAGGCCGGCGGGTATGCGCAGCAACCGCCGCACGGTCACCTCCCAGGGGCCGGGGACCCGGACGGGCCCATCCTCCCGCACCCCTCGCGACCCCGCACCCAGAACGGCCCGGAGCCCCGGCCGGTGCCTTCAGGCACCGGCCGGGGCTCCGGCCGAAAAACTCACGCTCGCGGCGTGACCACCACGCGCCCAGCTCGCTCGAGAGCGCGTCAGGCGGCTACGACATTCACCGCTTCCACGGGCGCCTTGATGGTCACCCGTTCCGGGCCACCCGTGACCGAGGCCACGGATACCGAATTGAGCATCGGGCGGACCGGTGCGGACACCGGTTCGCTTGCCGCGGCCGACTGTGCCAGCTCGGCGAGCGACAGCTCGTCGCTGACTTCACGCATCAGCTCTGACATCCGTACGTCAAGCGCGTCGCAGATCGCGGAGAGCAGCTCGGAAGATGCCTCCTTCTGCCCCCGCTCCACCTCGGAGAGATAGCCGAGCGAAACCCGGGCGGACGAGGAGACTTCGCGCAGAGTACGGCCCTGGCGCTGGCGCTGCCGACGCAGCACGTCACCCAGCAGGCGACGGAGCAGAATCATCGGTGGCTCCCTCCTCTGACCGTGTAGCCGTAACCTTCACGCCCCACCGTACCGCCTCGCGCGGCGGCCGTGCGGGGAGCGATGTCGTGTTCACTCAGGGCTGCAAACATCAAATCCCCCCGTCCTGTTCCGTATCCTGCCCCCGCAGATTCTCGCGGAGTTCGCTCGCGAGCAGCTCGAGCACTGTCCGTGCACTCTCCCTACGGATTTCCGCGCGGGAGCCTTTCAACCTCAGCCGGGCCGTTTTCCTGCTCCCGGGACCCTCCACGGCGACGAAAACGGTGCCCACCGGCTGGCCGTCCTGCGCGTCCGGACCGGCCACTCCGGTGGTCGCGATGCCCCACGAAGCGTCCAGCACGCGCCGCACTCCGGCCGCCATCTCCTGCGCGACCTGCGCGTTCACCGCGCCTTCGGCCGCCAGCAGCTCCGCGTCCACGCCCAGCACCCGGTGCTTGAGCTCGGTCGCGTAGGCCGTGACCGAGCCGCGGAAGGAGCGGGAGGCCCCGGGGACGGCCGTGAGCTCGGCGGCCACCATGCCGCCGGTCAGCGACTCCGCCACAGCGACCGTTCCGTTACTCTGCGCGAGGAGCCGCAGCACATCTGCCGCGACCGCCCCGGTGTCCCCGTCGGCCGACACGGCATTCCGCACCGCATCCCCAGTCACCGAAGAATCACCCGCCTCTTGCGCAACAGCGCCACGTGCCGGACTCCCGCGGCTCACTTCGCGGCACGCTCCGCTGCCAGGCCCTTGCGCCGCAGGACGACCGCCTGCCGGATGTAATCCAAACCGGTGACGACGGTCAGGACGACGGCGGCCGCCATCACCCAGAACCGCAGGGTCGCCAGCGGCCCGGTCAGTGCGAGCACGTACATGCCCACCGCCACGCCCTGGGTCAGGGTCTTCAGCTTGCCGCCCCGGCTCGCGGGGATCACTCCGTACCTGATGACCCAGAAACGCATGAGCGTGATCCCGAGTTCCCGGCCGAGGATCACGCCGGTCACCCACCAGGGCAGATCACCGAGCCACGACAGACACACCAGAGCCGACCCCATGATCGCCTTGTCGGCGATGGGGTCGGCGATCTTCCCGAAATCCGTGACCAGGTTGTACGTACGGGCCAGATGTCCGTCGAAGATGTCGGTGATCATGGCGACGGCGAACGCCGCCCACGCCAGCGCCCGCCAGACGGGGTCGTATCCCCCGTCGGCGAGCAGCAGCATCACGAATCCCGGCACCAGGACCAGCCGGATCATCGTCAGGATGTTCGCGATGTTCCACAGGCTGGCCTGATTGACCGCGGCAGCGCCCAGCTTCGCGCCGGGCGCGGGCCGGCGGCCGGTCCCGCCCGCCGCAGATGCCGGGGCTCCGGTCATCCGGCCGCCTCCTCAAGATCCACGCCCAGGGGCTCGGCCACGAGGTCCACGCCCAGGGTTCCGACCACCTTCGCCGTGACGATGCGCCCCGGGACCAGCCCGGCGCCGTCGGTGAAGACGACCTGGCCGTCGGTCTCGGGGGCCTGGTGGGCGGCGCGCCCGTAGGCTCCCTCGCCGTCCTCCGCCTCGTCGATCGGGACGACCGTCTCGACGAGCACCTCCAGGGTCTCGCCGATCCGCTCCTCCGCGCGCTGCGAGGTGAGCTCCTCGGCGAGGCGCTGCATGTGGGCCAGGCGCTCCGCGATGGTGTCGGCGTCCAGCTTGTTCTCGTACGTGACGGCCTCGGTGCCGTCCTCGTCGGAGTAGCCGAAGACGCCGATGGCGTCGAGCCGCGCGTGGGTGAGGAAACGCTCCAGCTCGGCGAAGTCCGATTCCTTCTCGCCGGGGAAGCCGACGATGAAGTTGGACCGGACGCCGGCCGTCGGGGCCTTGGAGCGGATGGTGTCCAGCAGCTCCAGGAACCGGTCGGTGTCACCGAAGCGGCGCATGGCGCGCAGCACGTCGGGGGCCGAGTGCTGGAAGGAGAGGTCGAAGTACGGGACGACCTTGGGGGTCGAGGTCAGCACGTCGATCAGGCCGGGCCGCATCTCGGCGGGCTGGAGGTAGCTGACGCGGACGCGCTCGATGCCGTCCACCTCGGCCAGCTCGGGCAGCAGGGTCTCCAGCAGGCGGATGTCGCCCAGGTCCTTGCCGTACGAGGTGTTGTTCTCGGAGACCAGCATGATCTCCTTGACGCCCTGCTCCGCGAGCCAGCGCGTCTCGCCCAGCACGTCGCTGGGGCGGCGGGAGATGAAGGAGCCGCGGAAGGACGGGATGGCGCAGAAGGAGCAGCGCCGGTCGCAGCCGGAGGCGAGCTTGACCGAGGCGACCGGGCTCTTGTCCAGGCGGCGGCGCAGCGGTGCGCGAGGCCCGGAGGCCGGCGCGAGCCCCTCGGGGAGGTCCGCGGGGGCCGCCTCGGGCTCCTGCGCGTGACCCGGGAGGGCCACCGCGGCGTCCTGGCGCTCCGCCGGGCTGATCGGCAGCAGCTTGCGCCGGTCGCGCGGGGTGTGGGAGGCGTGGATGCCGCCGTTGAGAATGGTCTGGAGGCGGTCCGAGATGTCGGCGTAGTCGTCGAATCCGAGGACACCGTCGGCTTCGGGGAGCGCTTCGGCGAGTTCCTTGCCGTAGCGCTCGGCCATACAGCCGACGGCTACGACGGCCTGCGTGCGGCCGTGATCCTTGAGATCGTTGGCCTCCAGCAGGGCGTCTACGGAGTCCTTCTTGGCGGCTTCGACAAAGCCGCAGGTGTTGACGACGGCTACGTCCGCGTCGGCGGCGTCCTCGACGAGCTCCCAGCCATCCGCCGCCAAGCGGCCTGCGAGCTCCTCCGAGTCCACCTCGTTACGGGCGCAGCCAAGAGTGACAAGGGCGACGGTACGGCGTTCGGGCATGGACTCAAGACTACTTCGTCCCGGCACCGGCCCCCGCCTCCCGTCCCGGTACGACAAGATCCCCGGGGTGCGGCGCGGCACCCCGGGGATCCGGAACTTCTTATTCCTTGCTGGTCAGCCCGCCTGGGCCTGTCCCTGGCGGGGGTCGTCCTTGGTGTATGTGAGACGTTCCACCTGTCCGGGCTGGAATTCGTCCTTGATCTCCTTGCCGTTCACGAAGAGCTTCACGACCCCGGCGTCACCGAGTACGAGGTCGATGGACTCCTTGTCCGTGAACGTCTTCGACTCGCCCTGCGCGAGCGTGCCGTCGAAGAGGAGCCGGCCGCTGTGGTCCTTGGCCGAGATCCAGCTCTCGCCGTCGTTGGCCGTCAGGACGACCGTGACGAGGTCCTTGGGCGCGGCCGCGATGGCGCTGTCGGAGGGCTCCGGCTTGGGGGCCTGAGGTGCCTGCGGCGCCTGGACCGAGGGCTTCCCGGCATTCGGCGTGGGCGCGGGCTTCGGGGCGGCGGAACCTTCCGCCACCGGCCGCTTGTCCTTGTCGTCGCCGCCACCGAAGGCGCTGAAGCCGACGAAGCCGATCACGGCGACGATGGCGGCGACCATGGCGGCGGTCCAGTTGGGCCGCTGCCTCTCGGGGCGGATCCGCTCGGCTTCGAACATCGGCGCGGCGGGGGTGGGTGCCGGCCGGCCGCCGTGGGCCGCGTCGTAGCTCTCGATCAGGGGTGCCGGATCGAGGCCCACGGCGCGGGCGAGCGTACGGATGTGGCCGCGGGCATAGACATCGCCGCCGCAGCGCGTGAAATCGTCGGATTCGATCGCGTGCACGATCGGAATGCGCACGCGGGTGGTGGAACTGACCTCGTCGACGGTCAGCCCGGCGGCGATCCGGGCCTTCTTGAGGGCCGTCCCGATCGACGGCTCTTCGACGGAACGCTCGACGATGCGGTCCTCGGACCGGTCGTCGGTCGAAGGCTGCTCTTCTTCGGGGGAGTTGGAGTTGCCGATGGACACGAGGGCGCCTTTCGAGCGTGTAGCCACCTGCTGGATTCCCAGTCTAGGGGGGTGACGAAAGGGTGGGGCAACCGGAGGGGGGCCTTCCTACGCCATACGAATGGCTACGGGGCTCCCGCCCGGTGCGGCGGCCCGGAACGCGCCGCCACCTCCCTCAACTGGACGCGGCCCCGGGAGAAACGGCCGCCCCCCGATCCGTTCCACGGCCCGCCCCTACTCGGGAGTCTCCCCCCGGATGACCGCGAGCACTCCGTCCAGCTCGTCGGCCTTCAGCAGCACGTCGCGCGCCTTCGACCCCTCGCTCGGCCCGACGATCCCCCGCGACTCCATCAGGTCCATCAGCCGCCCGGCCTTCGCGAACCCGACCCGCAGCTTGCGCTGGAGCATCGAGGTGGACCCGAACTGCGTCGAGACGACCAGCTCCGCCGCCTGGCACAGCAGGTCCAGGTCGTCGCCGATCTCCTCGTCGATCTCCTTCCTCTGCTTCTGCCCGACCGTGACGTCGTTGCGGAAGACGGGCGCCATCTGGTCCTTGCAGTGCTGCACGATCCGGGCGATCTCGTCCTCGGTGACGAAGGCGCCCTGGAGGCGGACCGGCTTGTTCGCGCCCATCGGCAGGAACAGCCCGTCGCCCTTGCCGATCAGCTTCTCGGCGCCCGGCTGGTCGAGGATGACCCGGCTGTCGGCGAGGGAGGAGGTGGCGAAGGCGAGCCGCGAGGGCACGTTCGCCTTGATCAGACCGGTCACCACGTCCACCGAGGGCCGCTGCGTGGCGAGCACCAGGTGGATGCCGGCCGCGCGGGCCAGCTGGGTGATACGGACGATCGAGTCCTCCACGTCGCGCGGGGCCACCATCATCAGGTCGGCGAGCTCGTCGACGATCACCAGCAGGTACGGATACGGGCTGAGCTCCCGCTCGCTGCCCGGCGGCAGTTTGATCTTGCCGTCGCGGATCGCCTTGTTGAAGTCGTCGATGTGCCGGTACCCGAACGCCGCCAGGTCGTCGTAGCGCAGGTCCATCTCGCGCACGACCCACTGGAGCGCCTCGGCGGCCCGCTTGGGGTTGGTGATGATCGGCGTGATCAGGTGCGGAATGCCCTCGTACGCCGTCAGCTCCACCCGCTTGGGGTCGACCAGCACCATCCGGACGTCGTCCGGGGTCGCCCGCACCATCACCGAGGTGATCAGGCAGTTGATGCAGGAGGACTTGCCGGAGCCGGTGGCCCCGGCGACCAGCACGTGCGGCATCTTCGCCAGGTTGGCCATGACGTAGCCGCCCTCGACGTCCTTGCCGAGCGCCACCAGCATCGGATGGTCGTCCTCGGCCGCGTCCGCCAGCCGGAGCACGTCCCCGAGGTTGACCATCTCGCGGTCGGTGTTCGGGATCTCGATGCCGACCGCCGACTTGCCCGGGATCGGGCTGATGATGCGCACGTCCGGCGAGGCCACGGCGTAGGCGATGTTCTTCGCCAGCGCCGTGATCCGCTCCACCTTCACCGCCGGCCCCAGCTCGACCTCGTAGCGGGTGACCGTCGGACCCCGGGTGAAGCCGGTGACCTTCGCGTCGACCTTGAACTCCATGAACACGTTCGACAGCGAGGCGACCACCGCGTCGTTCGCGGCGCTGCGGGTCTTGCCGGGCCCCCCTCGCTCCAGCAGGTCCAGCGAGGGCAGGGAGTACGTGATGTCCCCGCGCAGCTGGAGCTGCTCGGCGCGGGGCGGCAGCGCCTGGGTCTCGGGCGGGGCCTTGGTCAGGTCGGGGACGGACAGCGTCCCGGAGGCCGCCGCCGTGGTGTCGTGCGGCGGGGCCGCGGCCGCGCCGGGCTTGCCCGCACCCGCCTCGGCGCCCGTCCCGGCCCGCTCGCCGGCCCGCTTGTCGTCCCGCTCGCCGTCCCGCTCGCCGGCCCGCTTGTCGTCCCGCTTCTCCTCGCGGGCGGACGGCACCGGAGCGGTGATCTCCACGCCCTCGCTCTCCACGGAGATGCCGTGCGTGAGGTCCGCGACCAGCGGGGAGGGCGGCATCCCGCCGTAGACCACCCCGTCCAGCGCCGCCGCGGCCGCCGCCGCCACGTCGACCGCGTCCATCTCGCGGTCCATGGCCGGCCGGGCGGCCGACCGCCGGGGACGGCGCCGCCGGGCGAGCGCCTCCTCCTCGGCCGCGTCCGGGGACCCTTCGGGCAGGCCCTCGCCGGAACGGGCCCGCCACTGCTCGGCGTCGTGCCGGTCCGTGCCCTCGGCCTGCTCCCCGTACCCCTCGTCGTACTCGTTCGGCGCGATGATCCCCAGCCGGATCCCCGCGCCGCGCAGCCGCTGCGGGATCGCGTTGACGGGAGTGGCGGTGACCACCAGCAGGCCGAAGACCGTGAGCAGCACCAGCATCGGCACGGCCAGCGGCGCGCCCATGGTGAAGATCAGCGGCTTCGAAGCGCCCCAGCCGATCAGCCCGCCCGCGTTCTGCATGGCGGTGGTGCCCTCGTCCCGCCCGGGGGCTCCGCAGGCGATGTGCACGAGGCCCAGGACTCCGATGACGAGCGCGGAGAGCCCGATGCCGATCCGGCCGTTGGCGTCGGCCTGTTCGGGGTGGCGGATGAAACGTACCGCCATGACGCCGAGCAGGACGGGCACGAGCAGGTCGAGCCGCCCGAAGGCGCCCGTGACCAGCATGGTGACCAGGTCCCCGACGGGCCCGCTCAGATTCGACCAGGTCCCGGCGGCGACGATCAGCGCGAGCGCGAGGAGCAGCAGCGCGAGGCCGTCCTTGCGGTGGGCGGGGTCCAGGTTCTTCGCGCCCCGGCCGACACCCCGGAACACCGCGCCGACGGCGTGCGCGATGCCGAGCCAGATGGCGCCCACCAGCCGCAGCACGCCCCCGGTGGGAGACGGCGCCGGCTTCGACGCGGCCTTCTTGACCGGGGCACGTTTGGCGGGAGCGGCTTTCTTCGCGGGCGGCTTGCGGGCGGGGGCAGCCTTCTTCGCCGGCGCCGTCGTACGGCCGGTGCGGCCCTTCGCGGTGCCCGCCGTGCTCTGGGAACCCTTGCCGGACGTACTTGAGGCCATGGGCCCGAGGTTACCGGTGCGCGCCCCGGTGGACACGCGTGCCCACCCCTTCACCCGTTCGTGTCGTTCCCGGACGCCGCCGGGAACGTCCCGCGCCCGGGCCCGCCCTTGACGCTCCGCCAGACCTGACGGACCGCCAAGCAGGCCCTCCGGCAGGACCACTGGCAGGTCCGTCGGCGGGCCCCGAGGAGCCTCAGCCCTGCGCGGGCAGCACCGGGGACGCTCCCCCGGTCCCGGGCTCCAGCGCGTCGAGCGCCCGGCGCAGTCCGGTGAGCTTGCGCTCCAGGTGCGCCGCGGTCGCCACCACGGCCGGATCGGCCGCTTCCTCGCCGAGCTGCTTGGTCAGCGCCTCCGCCTGCTCCTCCACCGCGGCGAGCCGCGCCGAGAGCTCGGCCAGCAGGCCCGCCGTCTCCTTGGAGCCGTCCGAGGCGCCGTTGGAACTGCCGCCCTCCAACTGGAGCCGCAGCAGCGCCGCCTGCTCGCGCAGTTGGCAGTTCTTCGTGTACAGCTCCACGAAGACGGACACCTTGGCCCGCAGCACCCACGGGTCGAAGGGCTTGGAGATGTAGTCCACCGCGCCCGCCGCGTACCCGCGGAAGGTGTGGTGCGGACCGTGGTTGATCGCGGTGAGGAAGATGATCGGGATGTCCCGGGTCCGCTCCCGCCGCTTGATGTGCGCGGCCGTCTCGAAGCCGTCCATGCCCGGCATCTGCACGTCCAGCAGAATGACCGCGAAATCGTCCGTCAGCAGCGCCTTGAGCGCTTCCTCCCCCGACGACGCCCGGACCAGTGTCTGATCGAGCGCCGAGAGGATGGCCTCCAGCGCGAGCAGATTCTCCGGCCGGTCGTCGACCAGGAGGATCTTGGCCTTCTGCACCATGCCCTGTCCTCCTCGCCCCGGCATGGGGCCTCCCCGGCTCCTGGCACCGGCCTGTGTGCCGGGCCCCGCCCCAGAGGATGGCATCCTTGCGCCGTCCGTCCTTGTGCCGGTCATCGTAGCCCCAGTCCCGAGATCGCCACACCCTGTCACCAAGATGTCACTGTGCACGAAGCGGAAACGTGGTGGGAGGGCAGAAGGTTCCCTCGGGAGTCCCTCCCGTGCGGGGACTGTGCGGGGAGCGGGGGTCAGGCGGTGCCGAGCGCGGCGCTGCGCGCGGCGAGGAAGGCCTTGTGCGGGTCGAGGTCCGGGTAGGACCACGGGGCGCGGGTGGCGTGGCTGCCGATGCGCTGGAAGAGGGCCGCGGCCTCGGCGGGGCGGCCTTCGGAGAGTTTGGCGTGGGCGAGGAAGTTGAGGTCCACACGGTTGCGGGGGTGGTCCTCGCGCTCCCACTCCAGCCACCAGTCGAAGGCGGAGCGCAGCACCTGGCGGGCGCGGCGCCCGGACCAGTGCTCGGTCACGGCCTGGACGCTGTGGCCGTGCGCTGCGGCGAGGACCCGGTAGCGCTCGGCGTGGGCGATGACGGGGAGCACGGCCAGCGGGGAGTCGGCCGGGGACTCCTCGGCGGCCCAGGCGGCGAAGTCGTAGACCTCGTGGAGCGGGTCGTGGCCGGAGGCGGGGGCCCGCTCGGCCAGCCGGGAGACCATCAGGTGGTGGGCGTGGTGGTGTTCCCGGTGGCGGGCCCGGACCTGGTCGAAGTGGCGGCTGAACTCCTCCTCGGTGCCGAGGGCGCGGGTCAGGAGCAGCAGGCCGAGCCAGGGGGTGGGGTCGGCCGGGAAGAGGGCGGCGGCCCGGCGGCAGGCTTCCTCGGCGGCTTCCGGGGTGCCCTTGCGGCGCAGTGCGGTGAAGACGGCCGCGCAGGCGAGGAGGGTGACGGCGTCGGCGCTCTCCGGTTCGGCGAGGAGCCATTCGCGGGCCCAGGCGGTGGCCGCGGGAGTCTCGGCGAGCACGACGAGCCGGTGGCCGCGGCGGTCCCAGTCGTCGCCGGTGGCGACCAGCAGGGAGCGCGCCTTGGCCCAGCGGCCCTGGGTGAACTGGGAGCGGACGTCGACGAGTTCCAGGTCACAGAGGGCGGGGTCGAAGAGCTGGGCGTCCCGCTTGCGGGCGCGGCCGAGGGGCGGCGGAGGCGGAGACATCCGCGGAATCCCTCCAAGGCGCGGGCGGTCGGGCGGTGTTGCCGGATGATCACGCACAGCAAAGCGGTACGCACAGCTCCGAGTCAAGGTCCAGTCCACTGGCTGGCGCGTTTCAACTGGTGTGGAAAGCTGCCGAGTTGAGACGGTACTTCCGCTTCGCGGCGGGGCCCCCGGTGGGGGCCCCGCGGAGATCGGCGAAGGCGTGCGTCAGCCAATTTCCCGCTCGCGGTGCGGGGTGGGGCGGCACTGAGCGGCCCCGCCGGGCCGCGGCCGCGGGCGGGGCCCCGCCCGGGCGTACGGGCTTTCCGGGCCGCGGGCGCGGCGTGCTCGGGGCCGCCGGGCGGGAGGGCGGCCCGCGCGTCCGCTGGCCGGATCCCGCCCTAGCCGATGGCCGCGGCCGCGGCGCGGCCCGCCGCGCGGCCCGAGAAGATGCAGCCGCCGAGGAAGGTGCCCTCCAGGGCCCGGTAGCCGTGGACGCCGCCGCCGCCGAAGCCGGCCGCCTCGCCCGCCGCGTAGAGGCCCGGCAAGGGTTCGCCCGTGTCGGTCAGCACCCGGGAGGAGAGGTCGGTCTCCAGGCCGCCGAGGGATTTGCGGGTCAGGATCGAGAGCCTGACGGCCACCAGCGGGCCCGCCGCCGGGTCCAGGATCCGGTGCGGGGCGGCGGTGCGGATCAGCTTGTCGCCGAGGTACTTGCGCGCCCCGTGGATCGACATGACCTGGAGGTCCTTGGTGAAGGGGTTGGCGATCTCCCGGTCGCGGGCGACGACCTCCCGGCGGACCGTCTCCTCGTCCAGCAGCCCTTCCTTCGTGACCGCGTTCATGCCGCGCACGAGCGAGGCCAGGTCCTTCTCGACCACGAAGTCGACGCCGTTGTCCATGAAGGCCCGCACCGGGCCGGGCACGGCCTGACGCGCCCGCTCGATGACGCCCCGGACGGACTTGCCCGTCAGGTCGGGGTTCTGCTCGGAGCCGGAGAGCCCGAACTCCTTGCCGATGATGCGCTGGCTGAGGACGAACCAGGTGTGGTCGTGGCCGGTCTTCATGATGTGGTCGAGGGTGCCGAGCGTGTCGAACCCCGGGAAGAGCGGTACGGGCAGCCGCTTGCCGGTGGCGTCGAGCCAGAGCGAGGAGGGGCCCGGCAAGATGCGGATGCCGTGCCTGGCCCAGATCGGGTTCCAGTTCTCGATGCCCTCGGTGTAGTGCCACATCCGGTCCTTGTTGATGTGGCTCGCGCCCGCCCCCTCCGCGATGCCCAGCATCAGGCCGTCCACGTGCGCCGGGACCCCGGAGAGCATCCGCTCCGGCGGGGTGCCGAGCCGGGCCGGCCACTGCTTGCGCACGAGGTCGTGGTTGCCGCCGATGCCGCCGCTGGTCACGATCACGGCCTGGGCCCGCAGGGAGAACTCGCCGGTGGCCTCGCGGCCGCTCGCGGTGCCCCGTACGGCGTCGGAGGGGGCCAGCACCTCGCCGGTCACGGTGTCGAGCGCGCCCGCCGTGCGGGAGAGCCCGGTGACCCGGTGGCGGAACTTCAGCTGGACCAGCCCGCGGGCCGCCCCGGCCCGCACCCGGCGCTCGAAGGGCTCCACCAGGCCGGGGCCGGTGCCCCAGGTGATGTGGAAGCGGGGGACGGAGTTGCCGTGGCCGTTCGCGTCGTAGCCGCCGCGCTCGGCCCAGCCCACGACGGGGAAGAAGCGGACGCCCTGGGCGTGCAGCCAGGGGCGCTTCTCGCCGGCCGCGAAGTCCACGTAGGCCTCGGCCCAGCGGCGCGGCCAGGCGTCCTCCTCGCGGTCGAAGCCCGCCGTGCCGGCCCAGTCCTGGAGGGCCAGCTCGCGGGTGTCCTTGATCCGCATGCGGCGCTGCTCCGGCGAGTCGACGAAGAACAGGCCGCCGAAGGACCAGTGGGCCTGGCCGCCGATGGACCGTTCGGGCTCCTGGTCGAGCAGGATGACCTTGCGGCCGGCGTCGACGAGCTCGGCGGTGGCCACGAGGCCCGCGAGCCCGGCCCCGATCACGATCACGTCTGCGTCGTACGTCATGCGAAACCCGTCCTCCGTCGGTGGTGGAGGCGATCCTTTGCTACGGAGCGGTAACCAGTCAACAGGAGCGGAGGCACCAAGACGTGAGCGCGGCCGACGAGGTACTGGACGTGGTGGACCGGGACGACCGGGTGACGGGGCGGGCGCCGCGCGGCGAGGTGTACGCGGCCGGGCTCGTCCACCGGTGCGTGTTCGTGCTGGCCGGGGACAGGCAGGGGCGGATCTTCACCCACCGGCGGACGGCGTCGAAGCTGGTCTTCCCGGCGCACTACGACATGTTCGTGGGCGGGGTGGTGGGCGCCGGCGAGAGCTACGCGCAGGCCGCCCTGCGGGAGGCGGAGGAGGAGCTGGGGGTGGCGGGGCTGGCGGCGCCCGAGCCGCTGTTCAAATTCCTGTACGAGGGTCCGGGCGGGGCCTGGTGGTCCTTCGTGCACGAGGTCCGCTGCGAACTCCCGGTCCGGCCGCAGGCCTCGGAGGTGGCCTGGCACGCGTGGCTCCCGCAGGAGGAGCTGGAGCGGCGGGTCGCGGACGGCTCCTGGCCCTGGGTGCCCGACGGCCTGGAGGCCTACCGGCGGCTGCGGGAGTTCCGGGCCGGCCGCCAGTAGATTGGGCGGGTGATCGACTTCGTCAAGGACGTACGGCTGTGGTTCGCACCGGCGCGGCTGCGGGACGAGGGCGAAACCCCCGACTACCGCTTCTCGCTGGCCAACGAACGGACCTTCCTGGCCTGGATCCGGACCGCGCTGGCCCTGGTCGGCGGCGGTTTCGCCGTGGACCAGTTCCTGCCCGACCTGCGGTGGGCGGTGCGGGTCGGGATGGCCTTCGCGCTGCTCGCGGTGGGCGCGGCCTGCGCGCTGCGCGCGGTGAACCACTGGGTGCGCTGCGAGCGGGCGATGCGGCGAGGCGAGGACCTGCCGCTGTCCCGGTTCCCGGTGGTGCTGAGCCTGGGCGTGGGGCTGGTCGCGGTGGCGATGGTGGTGGTCGTGCTGCTGGGCTGGACGACGGGGCGGTGAGTTCGCAGGGAGCGGGCGGCGGTGTCGGCGCCGACAGCGACGGCGGCGGCAAGGGCGGCGACAGCGACGGCAGCGGCGCCCGTGGTGGTGGCGTCGGCCGTGAAGAGCTCCGTGACGCGGGGCTGCAGCCGGAGCGGACCCGGCTCGCGTGGCGGCGTACGACGCTTTCGTGCGCGGTGACGGCCGTACTGGCGCTGCGCCAGGCGCTGCACGGCACCGGCTCCCCGGTGGAGGTCGCCGGGATCGCGGTGATCGCGCTGGTCTGGCTGGCGTTCCAGTGGGTGGCGCACCGGCGGATGCGGGAGCTGGCGGCGGCCCGGCCGGCCGGGCTGACACCGCGTGCGGCCCTGGCGGCGACGGCCTGCACGGTGGCCCTGGCCGTCTTCGCGATGGCGGTCATCGTCTGAGCCGACCAGCTGATGGTCAGCCTTTCCGCGCCACCCCGGCATACATGGGGACACAACGGGTCATCCAGGTCGATCCGCACTAGCCTCGGCGCCATGACGACCCTGCACCAAGAGCACCCGGCGGCCGAGCACGCGCACGCCCACGGTCCCGCCTGCGGCCACGCCGCGGTCGAACACGGCGACCACGTCGACTACGCCCATGACGGCCATCTGCACCGCGAGCACTCCGGGCACTGGGACGAATGCGAGCCGGCGGCGCACACCACCCACGAGGCCCACGCGCACGCGCACGGCACGGACTGCGGGCACGATTCGGTCCCGCACGGCGACCACGTCGACTACCTGCACGACGGACACCGGCACGCGGCGCACGACGGCCACTACGACGACCACTGAGTCCGTCGAGGGCCGTTGACAGCCCTTGACGGCGGCTGACGGCGACTGACGGCAGCCGAACGGGCCGATCCGCGGCCGAACCGCCCTCCCCCCGCGCCGCCGTGACTGGCAGGATGCCGAAAGCCCGTCACAGCGACCCGGGGAGAGCGCGGATGCCCGCACAAGAGCCGTACGTGGTCCAGCCCGCGGACGGGGTGTACGCCTACGTACAGCCCGACGGCGGATGGTGCCTGAACAACGCCGGCTTCGTCACCGGCGGCGGCCGGACCCTGCTCGTGGACACGGCCGCCACCGAGCGGCGGGCGCTGGCCCTGCGCGCGGCCGTGCTGGCCGCCGGGGCGCCGCTCCCCCGCACGGTGGTCAACACGCACCACCACGGGGACCACACCTACGGGAACGGCGCGTTCGCCCCCGAGGCGCTGATCCTGGCGCACGACAACGCGCGCTCCGAGCAGCTCGCCGCAGGGCACCAGCTGGAGCTGATCTGGCCGGCGACCGACTTCGGCGCGATGGGCATCACCGCGCCCGATCTGACGTACAGCGACCGGATGACGCTGTACGTCGGGGAGACCGAGGTGCAGGTCATCCACCCCGGGGTCGCGCACACCACGGGCGACTCGATCGTGTGGCTGCCCCGGCAGCGGATCGTCTTCACCGGGGACCTGGTCTTCGCGGAGGGCACGCCGTTCCTGGCGATGGGCTCCCTGGCCGGATCGCTGCGGGCGCTGGAGCTGCTGCGCTCGCTGGGCGCCGAGACCGTCGTACCGGGACACGGGCCACTGACGGACGCCTCCGCCTACGAGGCCACCGAGCGCTATCTGCGCCACGTCGCCGAGCTGGCCCGGGAGGGCAGGGCGAAAGGGCTTACCCCGCTGGAGGCGGCCCGGCAGGTCGATCTCGGCGAGTTCGCGGCGTGGCGGGAGAGCGAGCGGCTGGTGGCGAACCTGCACCGGGCGTACGCGGAGCTGGCCGGGGAGCCCGAGGGGGTCCCGCTGGACATCCTGGCGGTGCTGCGGGACATGACGGTGATGAACGGCGGGACGCCGATCCTCTGCCACGCCTGAGGGCGGCGGGCAGGGGCTCCCGGCCCGCACTCCTTTCCTCCGACCACTGGACGGCATACCGACTGGTCGGCATGATGGGTCGCGTCCGTTCCGTCGTCGTCAACCCCGCACGGAGGCGCGCACCATGACCTCAGCCCCAGACCCGGTCCCGGCCGGCCCGCGAGGCCTCGATCTGGAGCGGCTGCGCGGTCATCTCGACCGGGTGCGGCCGGGACTCGCGGCCGGGCCGCTCACCGGCCGGCTGATCGAAGGCGGCCGCTCGAACCTCACGTACGAGGTCGGTGACGGGAGCTCCCGCTGGGTGGTGCGCCGGCCGCCGCTGGGGCACGTACTGGCCACGGCGCACGACATGCGGCGCGAGCACCGGGTCATCGCCGCCCTGCACGGCACGGCGGTGCCGGTGCCCGAGCCGCTGCTCCTGTGCGAGGACGAGGCGGTGCTGGGCGCGCCGTTCTACGTGATGGAGTACGTGGACGGGGTGCCCTTCCGCACGGCCGGCCAGTTGGCCGCGCTCGGCCCCGAGCGGACCCGGCGGGCCGTACTGGGCCTCGTGGACACCCTGGTCGACCTGCACGCGGTGGACCCGGACTCGGTCGGCCTGGGCGACTTCGGCCGGCCGGAGGGCTTCCTGGACCGGCAGCTGCGCCGGTGGGGCAAGCAACTCGCGGCCTCGCGGGGCCGCGAGCTCGCCGGGATCGACGAACTGCACGGTGCCCTGGGCCGGTCCCTGCCCGACTCCCCCGCGCCGACCGTGGTGCACGGGGACTTCCGGCTCGACAACGTGCTGATCGGCACTGCCCCATCCGGCACCGGCCCGTCCGGCACGGACGCGATCCTGGCGGTGCTGGACTGGGAGATGTCCACGCTCGGCGATCCGCTGACCGACCTCGGGCTGCTCGTGATGTACAGCTCCGACCTGGGCCTGACGGACTCCCCGGTGAGCACGACCAGCGGCGCTCCCGGCCATCCGGCGCCCGCCGAGCTGATCGAGCGGTACGCGGCCCGCTCGGGCCGGGACGCCGCACAGGTCGCCTGGTACACGGCCTTCGCCTGGTTCAAGCTCGCGGTGATCCTCGAAGGCATCCACTACCGCTTCACGCTCGGGCAGACCGTCGGCGCGGGCTTCGACCGGATCGGCGAGCTGGTCCCGGTCTTCATCGAGCACGGTCTGACCACCCTCCAGGAAGGCTGAGGAGCCACCATGGATTTCGCATTCGACGCCCGGACCGAGGAACTGCGCACGCGGCTGCTCGCGTTCATGGAGGAGTACGTCTACCCGGCGGAACCCGTCGCCGCCGGGCAGCGCGCGCGGCTGGCCTCGCCCTGGGACACCCCGGCCGTGTTCGGTGAACTGAAGGCCGAGGCGCGCCGTCAGGGCCTGTGGAACCTCTTCTTCGTCGACCGGCACGGCCCGGCCGACGCGGTCGGCGCGGTCGGCGCGCACGGCGGTCCCGGCGGCGGTCACGGCGCCGGGCTGACCAACCTCCAGTACGCCCCGCTCGCCGAGATCACCGGCCGCAGCCCGCACCTGGCGCCGATGGCCACGAACTGCGCCGCCCCGGACACGGGGAACATGGAGCTGCTCGCGCAGTTCGGGACCGAGGAGCAGCAGAAGCAGTGGCTGGAGCCGCTGCTGGCCGGGGAGATCCGGTCGGCCTTCGCGATGACCGAGCCCGAGGTGGCCTCCTCGGACGCGACGAACATCGAGACGCGGATCGAGCGCTCGGCGGACGGCGGGGAGTACGTCCTGACCGGCCGCAAGTGGTTCATCTCCGGCGCCATGAACCCGGACTGCAAGATCTTCATCGTCATGGGCAAGACGGACCCGGACGGGGCCGACCCGCGCCGCCAGCAGTCCATGGTGCTGGTCCCGCGCGACACCCCGGGCGTCGAGGTCCGGCGTGCGATGACGGTGTACGGGTACGAGGACCACGACCACGGCGGGCACGCCGAGGTCGTCTTCGACGGGGCCCGGGTCCCGGCGGCGAACCTGATCGGCGAGGAGGGCGGCGGCTTCGCCATCGCCCAGGCCCGCCTCGGGCCGGGCCGGATCCACCACTGCATGCGGCTCATCGGCATGGCGGAGCGGGCCATCGAGCTGATGTGCCGGCGTGCGATCGGGCGCAGCGCCTTCGGCAAGGAGCTGGCCGCGCAGGGCGTCGTGCAGAACTGGATCGCGGACGCCCGGGTCACGGTGGAGCAGCTGCGGCTGCTGGTGCTGAAGACGGCCTGGCTGATGGACACGGTCGGGAACCGGGGGGCCCACACCGAGATCCAGGCCATCAAGATCGCGACCCCGCGGGCGGTCCTGCGCATCCTGGACGACGCGGTCCAGCTGCACGGCGCGGGCGGGGTGAGCCAGGACTTCCCCCTCGCCGAGCTGTGGGCGGCGGCGCGGACGCTGCGGCTGGCGGACGGTCCGGACGAGGTGCACCAGCGCTCGCTCGCGCACCGGGAGCTCAAGCAGTACCGCTGACCTGCACGGATGCCTGAGTGGTCCAGACCATAAGAAAGGTCCGATATATTCGATATCCACCCAAACTGAAAGCGGACACCGTCATGCCCAGCTCCACCCTGACCCCGGCGCCGCCGGCCCCGGCCGTCGTCGCCCCCGCAACCGCGTCCGCGGCTCCGGCGGTCAAGGTCGCCAATCCCGGCCCGCTCGGGCTCGCGGCGTTCGCGCTCACCACCTTCGTGCTCAGCCTGTTCAACTCGGGCCTGATCTCGAACGCCGCGCTGAGCGCCGTCGTGCTGCCGCTGGCGCTGTTCTACGGCGGCCTCGCGCAGTTCGTCGCGGGTGTACTGGAGTTCCGCCGCGGCAACACCTTCGGGACCACGGCGTTCGTCTCGTACGGCGCGTTCTGGATGTCCTTCGCGGCCTACGTGAAGTTCGTCGTCCCGACGCTGCCCGCCGACCAGGCCCACGTGGCGACCGGCTGGTTCCTCGTGGCCTGGTTCATCTTCACCGCGTACATGTCGATCGCCGCGATGAAGCTGGACGTCGCGCACCGGGTGCTCTTCGTCTCGCTGGCGCTGACCTTCCTCTTCCTGGCGCTCGGCGACCTCGCGCAGAGCACGGCGCTCGGCCACACCGGCGGCTTCCTCGGCCTCTTCACGGCGGGCGTCGCCTGGTACATCTCCTTCGCCGTGGTGGCCAAGGAGACCTGGGGCCGCGAGGTGGCCCCGCTGGGCTGAGGCGCGGATCGGGCGCGGATCGGGCGCGGCTCAGGACCTCTCGACCCGGTGCTCCTGGCAGCCCTGGTCTCGTTGGGCCGGGGCTTCCTCACCAACCCCGACTTCGTGGCACGGCTGCGCGCGGACGCCCCCCTCAACGAGCTCCGCCCCGAGTTCCTGATGCACGTACGGGGGGCGGAGGGGTACAACGCCTACCCGGCGCTCGCGACCGCGTCGGTGTGAGCGGCGGCCGCTACGGGCGCAGTGCGCGCAGCAGCAGGTCCGCGAGGTGGTCGGCGACCTGCTGGGGGGTGAGCGGGCCGTCCTCGCGGTACCAGGTGGACAGGTGGTGGACGGAGCCGAAGTGGTAGTCCACCACCAGGTCCGCCGGGGTCGCGGTGGAGAAGACCCCGGTGCGCTGGCCCTCCTCGACGAGCGCCCGGAACCGCTCGTGGTAGCGCCGGCGCTCCGCCCGGACCTGCTTGAACTTCTCGGGGCTCAGCTGATGCATCGACCGGAAGAAGATCGCCGCGTCGTCGAGGTTCTCGATGGTGGTGACCACCACGTCGGCGGCCGCGGCGCGCAGCCGCTCCTCGACGGGCGCGTCGGATCCGGCCACCGCGTCGAGCCGCTGCTGCTGCAGGCGCAGCATGCGCGCGTACACCTCGTGCAGCAGGTCGTCCTTGGAGCCGAAGTAGTGGTAGAGCGCGCCCTTGGTCACCCCGGCGGCCTCGACGATCTCCTGGACCGAGGTCCTGTCGTAGCCGCGCTCGGCGAACAGCCTGGTCGCGACGGCCAGCAGGCGCTGTGGCACCGGAGCCTCGTGCGCGGCGACGGGCTCCGTCGTGGTCTTGGCGGCCATGGCGCTCGCCTTCCTTTCCTAGATCCCTCGTCCGGCGGTCGCCTGTTCGGCTCCGCGCGGCCGTCCGGCCGTTTTCAGCCCCGGTCGCGCAGTTCCCGTCGCAGGATCTTGCCACTGGTCGTCTTCGGAAGGACAGGCAGGATCTCCACCTGGCGCGGGTATTTGTACGCGGCGATGCGCGCGGCGCAGTACGCGGACAGTTCCGCCGGGTCGGCCGCGGTCCCGGGGCGCAGGCTGACGTAGGCCTTCACGCTCTCCCCCCGGTAGGGGTCCGGGACGCCGACGACGGCCGCCTCGCGCACGGCGGGGTGGGTGTAGAGCACGTCCTCGACCTCGCGCGGCCAGACCTTGAACCCGGACGCGCAGATCATGTCCTTCTTGCGGTCGACGACGTAGAGCCAGCCGTCCGCGTCCATGAACCCGACGTCCCCGGTGCGCAGTTCGCCGTCCGGGAAGGCCCTGGCGGTGTCGGCCGGCAGGCCCCAGTAGCCGGGGACCACCTGGGGGCCGCGCACGGCGATCTCGCCGGTCTCCCCGAAGGGCACCTCGGCCCCGCCCTCGTCGAGGATCCGGACGAGGGTGTCGGCGCCGGGCACGCCCACCGAGAGGGTGCCGGAGGCGGGGTCGACGGGGGCTTCGAGGCCGTCCCTTATACACATCTGACGCTGCCCACGACCCACCCCCTGCAGCTCTCGGTGGTCGCCCTGGTGAGTACGGCGGCTTCCTCGGCGGAGTGCCCGGTATCGGCCGGCGGCCCCGCCGGCCGATACCGGGCACTCCGCCGAGGAAGCCGCCGTACTCACCCTGGTGAACCAGGAGCGCGCCCAGGCGGGCTGCGTCCCGGTCCGGGCGAACCCGCCGCTGGCGGCGCTGGCCGGAGCCTTCAGCAAGGACATGGCCGTCCGGGGCTTCTTCGACCACACGGACCCCGACGGCAACAGCCCGTGGGACCGGGCCACCAAGGCCGGGATCTCCGGGATGGGCGGCGAGAACATCGCCCGCGGCCAGGGGGACGCGCAGGCGGTCATGAAGGCCTGGATGAACAGCCCGGGCCACAAGGCGAACATCCTCAACTGCGAGTTCCGCACCCTGGGCGTCGGCATGCACAACGCCTCCGGCGGTCCGTGGTGGACGCAGGACTTCGGCTTCTAGTACCCGGCTTCTCGTACCCGGCTTCGGATCCCGGTCCGGACCCCTGAACGCCCGCGGGGCACGGCCGAGCGCGGCTTGCGCCGCGCGGCCGTGCCCCGCGTGTCCCGCCCGCTCTCCGGGCGCGCCGTCTCAGGCGGAGGCGGAGGCCAGGGCGGCGCGGCCCGCGAGGAGCACGCGGGTCTGCTCGGTGACGCGGCGGCCGAGGTGCTCGGCGGTCGCGATGTCGGCCTTGTGGACGTGCTCGGCACCCTGGTCGCTGTTGGACTGGGCGGCGGCACCGTCGAAGAAGCCGAGGCGGTTGAGGTCGTTCTCGGAAGCGGTGCTGGAGTTCCAGCCCGGCTTCAGACCCAGGTTGACCCAGCTCATGCCGTGCTGCGAGGCCAGCGTCTGGAAGAAGTCGAGGGTGTTGCCCTTGTCGCCCGACTTGGAGCCGGAGTTGGTGAAGCCCGCGGCGACCTTGTCCTGCCAGCCGGCCGTGAACCAGATCTTGGAGGTGGCTTCCGCGAAGACGTGGAAGGCGCCGGAGGCGCTGCCCATGTAGGTGGGGGCGCCGAAGACGATCGCGTCGGACGCGGTCAGAAGCTCCCACTGCGCGTCGTCGATCTCGTCGACCTTGATCAGGTGAACCGTGGCACCGGCGTCGATGGCACCCGCACGGACGGCCTCGGCGATGACAGCGGTGTGGCCGTAGCCGGAGTGGTAGGCGATCGAGACAACAGGGGTGTATGCAATACCGGACAAGACGGGCTCCCTCGGAGAACACCGTGGTGGGTCACGGTGTTGTGCGGCGTGGTGTGACGAGAAAGAGACAACCACTAACTTTTGGAAAGCGCAAGCAGAATGGCTGGCGCTACCTAGTAGTAGGCTGAAACCATGCAGACTGCAGCCTGCGGCGAGGCCGGGGACGAAGGCACCGCCGATCAATCATTCGATGTCTTCGCTCGTGAGTGCCCGTCCCGCGAGACGCTCGAGCACGTCACGGGTCGCTGGGGCAGCCTCACGGTGGGCGCCCTGCGCAGGGGCCCGTGCCGCTTCAACGAGCTGCGCCGCCGGGTGGACGGCATCAGCGAGAAGATGCTCTCCCAGACCCTGCAAGCGCTGGAACGCGACGGCCTCGTCCACCGCGAGGCACAGCCGACCAACCCTCCCCGGGTCGACTACGAGCTGACCCCGCTCGGCGCCGAGATCGCGGAACGCGTGGACGCGCTCATCGGCCTGCTGGAAGGCAGCATGCCGACGGTGCTCTCCTCCCGCTCCGCCTACGACGCGACGCGCGGCAGGCGCTGACAGCGCGGGCAGAAGTAGCTGGACCGGTTCATCCAGGGCCTGCGCCGCATCGGGGTGCCGCAGCGGCGGCAGGGCTCGTCCTCGCGCCCGTAGGCGTCGAGGGACCGGTCGAAGTAGCCGGATTCGCCGTTGACGTTCACGTAGAGGCTGTCGAAGCTGGTGCCGCCGACGGCGAGGGCCTCGTTCATGACGTCCCGGGCATGGCCGAGGAGCTCGGCGCTCCGGGGGCGCGTGAGCGCGGCCGTCGGGCGCTCGTAGTGCAGTTTGGCGCGCCACAGCGCCTCGTCCGCGTAGATGTTGCCGACCCCGCTGATCAGCGACTGGTCCAGCAGCGCCCGCTTCACCGTGGTGCGCTTGGCGCGCAGCGCCCGGTGGTAGGCCTCCTCGTCGAAGAGGGGGTCCAGCGGGTCCCGCGCGATGTGCGCGATGACGTCGGGCAGTCCGTCCGGGCTGTCGGCGACGGTCCCGTGCAGCGACAGCCCGCCGAAGGTCCGCTGGTCCACGAAGCGCAGCTCGGTCCCGGCCGCGTCCCGGAAGCGCAGCCGGATGCGCAGGTGCTTCTCGTCGGGCGCGTCCTCGGGCTGCACGAGCAGCTGCCCGCTCATCCCCAGGTGGCCGAGTACGGACAGCTCCTGCTCCTCCAGCGGCAGCCACAGGTACTTGCCCCGGCGCCGGGCCGCCCCGAAGGTGGCGCCCTCGAGCCGTGCCGCGAAGTCGGCGCCGCCGCCCGGGTGCCGGCGTACGGCGCGCGGGTGCAGCACCTCGACGGCCCCGATCGTCCGCCCGGCCACCCAGCGCTCCAGGCCGCGCCGCACCACTTCGACTTCGGGCAGCTCGGGCACGGGGTTCCTCCGGAAGGGTGCGGTGGGAGACGCTCACGGCGAGCGTACCGGCCTCCCCGCAGGGCCCGGAAACGGGTCCGCCCGCCCTCGCGGTGCGAGGGCGGGCGGGGAAAATCCGGAAGGAAGCGTCAGGCTCCGGGCGCCGGGTCGACGGGCGTCGGCGCCCCGTCGGCCTCCGCCTCGGCCACGGCTTCGGCTCCGGTCCCGGCCGGAGCCGAAACGGGGGCCTTCGCCGGAACCGGGGTGGCAGCGGCCACGGCCGGGGCCGCGATCCGCTCGTCCGCCGCGGTACTGATACCGCGCCAGGCGGACTCCGCCGCCTGCTGTTCGGCTTCCTTCTTGCTGCGGCCGGTGCCGGTGCCGTACGAGACACCACCGACGCGGGCAGCAGCGGTGAAGGTCTTCTCGTGGTCCGGACCTGTCTCGGAGACCAGGTATTCCGGGACGCCAAGACCTTCGGCTGCCGTGAGTTCCTGGAGACTGGTCTTCCAGTCCAGGCCGGCACCGAGGTTCGAGGACTTCTCGATGAGCGGGTCGAAGAGCCGGTGAACCAGCTCCGAGGCCGCGTCGAGGCCCTGATCGAGGTAGACGGCGCCGATCACCGCTTCAAGGGTGTCGGCGAGGATGGATGCCTTGTCCCGGCCACCCGTGCCCTCTTCGCCGCGGCCGAGCCGGACGAAGGAACCGAGGTCGAGGCCGCGCCCGACCTCCGCAAGTGCGCGTGAGTTGACTACCGCAGCCCGCAGTTTGGCCAGCTGGCCTTCCGGCAGGTCCGGATGGGTCGTGTACAGCGTGTCCGTGACCACCAGGCCCAGCACGGAGTCCCCAAGGAACTCCAGCCGCTCGTTGGTGGGCAGACCGCCGTTCTCGTACGCGTACGAACGGTGGGTCAGCGCACGCACCAGAAGGGCGGACTCGAGGTGGTACCCGAGCCGCCCTTCCAGAAGCGTGTGGGACGAGGCCGCGTTCTTACTGTCTGCCTGCTTCTCAGCGTTGGACAGCTCAGACATTGCGCCTCTCACCAGCCGCTCAGACCTCGAGGACCTGACGCTTGTTGTAGGTGCCGCAGCTCGGGCACGCAATGTGCTGGAGCTTCGGCTCCTGGCAACGCTCACACGAAACCAGGGTGGGGACCGCAGCCTTCCACTGCGACCGGCGGTGGCGCGTGTTGCTGCGCGACATCTTCCGCTTCGGAACAGCCACGGCTACTTCTCCTGCTTCTCGGCGGCGCTCTGAACTCCGTCGGAGGCAGTGCCGCTCATATTGTCCTTCTCGACGCCCTGATCGGTGACGAGTCCCTGCAATGCCGCCCAACGGATGTCGACGGCGTCATGGTGGTGGTCCGGGTCGTCGTTCAGGCTGAGCCCGCAATCGGGGCACAGTCCGAGACAGTCCTCCCGGCACACCGGCTGCAGCGGCAGTGCGAGCACCACCACGTCGCGCAGCACGGATTCGAGGTCGAACAAGCCGTCCTCGATGAAGAGCGTGTCCTCGTCGTCCTCGGCGTCGTCGGCCGGCTCCGCCTTCGAGCGGTTCCGGTCGTCGGCGTCAGGGTACGAGAACATCTCCTGGAACTCCGCCTTGAGCTCTCGCTCGACGGCCTCCAGACACCTTACGCACTCCCCGGTGGCCGATCCACGGGCGGTGCCTGTGACAAGCACCCCTTCCATGACCGACTCCAGGCGGAGCTTGAGGTTCAGCCGACTGCCTTCCGGCACTCCGATGACGCCGGCGAGACCGAGGTCCGCCGGTGCCGCGATCTCACGGGACAGCCGCAGCATGGCACCAGGACGCCGACCCAGCTCGTGCGTGTCGAACACGAGGGGGTTGTGGTGGTCGAGGCGGGTATTCAGGGCCGTTCCTGCTTTCACAAAATCACTGGAGACTGCTGAAGATCAAGATTTCCGCCACTCAAGGGCAGCATGGATCGCGGTGCATACGCGCGACCGAAGAGCCAGGATACCCGCCGCTTCGCTCTGAGCCCAATCCAGCCCGGAGCGAGTGGTCAGCGGCCCTGCTCGTACTGGCGCAGCTGATCGAGGTTGATCATGCTCGTGTCGAAGAAGCTGGTCTCGTCGAGCGCCGCCTGCTGGTCCTGCGTGCCCTGCTGCGGCTGCTGGTAGCCGCCGTACGGGTCGGGCTGCTGCTCGTAGGAGACCGCGTACGGGTCGGGCTGCTGGACCTGCTGGTAGTTGGCGTAGGGGTCCTGGTAGCCGTAGGCGTCCTGGTGGACGGGCTGCTGGACGGACTGCTGATAGGCGTACGCGTCGTACGCCGGCTCCGCCTGCGGCTGGGCGTGGACCTGCGACTGCGACTGCGCGGGGATCAGCGGTGCCTGCGGTTCGGCCAGACCCGCCAGGAAGTCCGCGTCGCTGGCCGAGCGCGACTGCTGGATCCCGGCCGCGTCCTGGGCGGCCATGTGCGCGCCGAGGTCGTCGGTGGCCACCCGGCCGAGCAGCTTCTGGCGGCCCCGGCCGACGGCCTCCAGGGTCTTGGAGAGCACCGCCTCGAAGGTGGCCAGCTTGCTGTCCACGTACGCGTCCGCCTGCTGGCGCTGGGTCTCCGGGTCGTGGCTGCGCTCGGGCGCCTCCGCGTCGGGGTAGCCCTGCTCGTCGAGTCCGGGCCCGCGGCCCAGGAGCTTCTCGCGGCCCCGGTCCACCGAGCCGATGGTCTTGGTGAGCACGACCTCGAAGTTCGCGAGCTTGCTGTCGACGTAGTCGTCGGCCTCGGCCCGGATCTCCTCGGCCTCGCGGCGGGCCCCGTCCAGGATCCGGTCCGCCTCGTCCTGCGAGCGGCGCGCGACCTCGGTGTCGGAGATCAGCGAACCGCGCTGGGCGTGCGCCGACTCGATGATCCGGTCCGCCTCGCGGCGGGCCTCCTCGACCATCTGCTCCCGGCCGCCGATGAGCTCCTGTGCCTGGGCGAGCGAGCCCGGCAGGGCCCCGCGCACCTCTTCGAGGAGGGCGAGCAGCTCGGCGCGGTTGATCACGCACGAGGCCGACATGGGCATGGAGCGGGCGCTGCCGACGGCCGCGACGATCTCGTCGAGCTTCTTCTGCACGTCCATGGGGGCTCGCACTCTCTCGGCCTCGGGCGGTTCCCGAGACGGACGGGACGACTTTAAGGCCACCGGGCCGGGAGGCGGCAACGCCCTCCGCCCGCTCAGCGGTCGGCGAGCCGCGCCATCAGCGCCGCGTGCACGTGCGCGGGCAGCAGGTGGGCGACGTCGCCGCCCCAGGCGGCCACTTCCTTGACCAGGGAGGAGGACAGGAAGCTGTAGGTGGGGTTGGTCGGGACGAAGAGCGTCTCGACGCCCGAGAGCCCCATGTTCATCTGGGCCATCTGCAGCTCGTAGTCGAAGTCGCTGACGGCGCGCAGGCCCTTGACGATGGCGGGGATCTCGCGCTGCTTGCAGAAGTCGACGAGGAGCCCGTGGAAGGACTCGACCTCGATGTTCCCGTAACCGGCGGTGGCCTCGCGGATCAGCTCGATCCGCTCCTCGACGGTGAACAGCCCCTGCTTGGACTGGTTGATCATCACGGCGACGTGGACCACGTCGTAGAGCCGGGAAGCCCGGCCGATGATGTCGAGGTGACCGTTGGTGATGGGGTCGAACGACCCCGGACAGACGGCGCGGCGCAACTGGATTCCCTCGCTCCCGGTGGCGGGCTTCATGACTCTTCGCTGGTGAAGGCGGCGCGACCGTACCAAAGGGTGCCCTCGCCGTACTTCCGGGACCGGAGCGCCTCGAAGCCCTCGGGCCACGGGAAGGCGCCGCTCCTCGTCCTGCGCTCCACGGTGACGAGCGCATCGCCGGTGAGCCAGCCATTGGACCGGAGTGTGAGCAGGATCTCGCGAAGATCGTCGTGCTCGACGTCGTACGGCGGGTCCAGGAAGACCACGTCGTACGGCTCCCCGTGCGCGGGTACGGCCGCGATCTGCTCGGCCCGGCCGGCCCGGAACTCGGCGCCGGGCAGCCCGACCGCCTTGATGTTGTCCCGGATGGCCTTGGCCGCCTTGGCGTCGGGCTCGACCAGCAGCGCGTGGCCCGCGCCGCGGGAGAGCGCCTCGAGTCCGACGGCGCCGGAGCCGGCGTAGAGGTCGAGCACGCGGGCCCCCTCGATTCCGTGCAGCGACTCCCAGGTGGAGAAGAGGCCTTCGCGCATCCGGTCCGAGGTGGGGCGGGTGCCGGTGCCGGGCGGTACGGCGAGGCGTCGCCCGCCGGCGCTTCCGGCGATCACGCGGGTCATCTGGGGTCCTTCGTCGAGGCGGGCGGGGAGGTGTGCAGGCCTTCAACGATAGGTCGTACCCGTCAGCCCTTCTCCAGGTACTGCTCGCGCTCGGTGTCCAGCAGTGCCTCCAGGGCGGTCCGCAGGCCCGGGAGGTCCGCGAGCTCGGGGTCCTCGGCGACCACGCGGGTGGCCTCCTCGCGGGCCTGGGTGATGACCTCCTCGTCCTCGATGACCGCGAGCATGCGCAGCGAGGAGCGGACGCCGGACTGGGCCTGGCCCAGCACGTCGCCCTCGCGGCGCTGTTCGAGGTCGATGCGGGAGAGCTCGAAGCCGTCCAGGGTCGCGGCGACGGCGGCGAGCCGGGCGCGGGCGGGGCTGGCCTCGTGCATCTCGCTGACCAGCAGGCACAGTCCGGGGGCGGAGCCGCGGCCGACGCGGCCGCGCAGCTGGTGGAGCTGGGAGACGCCGAAGCGGTCCGCGTCCATGATCACCATGACGGTGGAGTTCGGGACGTTCACCCCGACCTCGATGACGGTCGTGGCGACGAGCACCTTGACCTCGCCGGCGGTGAAGCGGCGCATGACGTCGTCCTTGTCGGCGGGGTCCATCCGCCCGTGCAGCACCTCGACGGAGAGTCCGGCGAGGGGGCCGCGGGTGAGCTGTTCGGCGATCTCCAGGACCGCGAGCGGCGGCCGCTTGTCGCCGTCCTCCGCGGCCGTGGCCGCCTTCTTCTTGGCGCCCTTGGCGCCCTTGCCGTTCTTCGGGCCGTCCGCCTCGTCGGCGGCGTCACCGATGCGCGGGCAGACCACATACGCCTGGTGGCCGTTCTCGACTTCCTCGCGGACCCGCTCCCAGGTCCGGGCCAGGAAGTGCGGCTTGTCCTTGGCCGGCACCACGTGGGTGGCGATCGGCGAGCGGCCGGCCGGCAACTGGTCCAGTACGGAGGTCTCCAGATCGCCGAAGACGGTCATGGCGACCGTGCGCGGGATCGGGGTGGCGGTCATGACGAGCAGGTGCGGGGGCTGCTTGCCCTTGGAGCGCAGGGCGTCGCGCTGTTCCACGCCGAAGCGGTGCTGTTCGTCGACGACGACCAGGCCGAGGTCGTGGAACTGCACCTTGTCCTCGATCAGCGCGTGGGTGCCGATGACGATCCCGGCCTCGCCGGTGACCAGGTCGAGCAGGGCCCGGCGCCGCACGGGCATCCCCATGGAGCCGGTGAGCAGCACGACCTTGGTGCCCCGGTCGGAGCCGCCCAGCATCCCGCCCTCGGCGAGCTCGCCCATCATCTCGGTGATGGACCGGTGGTGCTGCTGGGCGAGCACCTCGGTGGGCGCGAGCATCGCGGCCTGCCCGCCGCAGTCCACGACGGCGAGCATCGCCCGCAGGGCGACCATCGTCTTCCCGCTTCCCACTTCTCCCTGGAGGAGGCGGTGCATGGGGTGGTCGGTGGCGAGGTCGTCGAAGATCTCCTTCGAGACGGACTCCTGGCCTTCGGTGAGCGTGAAGGGGAGCTTGGCGTCGAAGGAGTCGAGCAGGCCGCCGGGGGCGGGGCGGCGCGGGACGGCCGGCAGCTGGGTGTCCGCGTGCCGGCGGCGGGCCAGGGCGACTTGGAGGACGAAGGCCTCGTCCCACTTGAGGCGCTGGCGGGCGTCCTCGATGTCGGCCTTGGTGGCCGGGCGGTGGATCTTCAGCAGGGCCTCGGTGAGCGGGACCAGTCCGCGGCCCTCGCGCAGGGCGGGCGGCAGCGGGTCGACGACCTCCTGCGCCGTGGGGAGCACCGCGTCCACGCACTTGGCGATCTTCCAGGACTCCAGCTTCGCGCAGGCCGGGTAGATCGGGATGAGCTGGCTCGCGAAGGCGGTCGCCGCGTCCCGGTCGGAGGCGTCCGCGCCGAGCGGCTCGTAGGCCGGGTGCGCGAGCTGGAGCTTGTGGTTGAACATCCCGACCTTGCCCGCGAACATCGCGCGGCTGCCGGGCAGCAGGTCCTTGTGCGGTTTGTGGACGCCCGAGCCGAAGAAGACGAGCTGGAGCCGCCCGCTGCCGTCGGTGATGGTGACTTCGAGGCGTTTGCCGCCGCCGCGGCTGCCCTGGTAGGTCATCAGCCGTGCGTCGGCGACCTGCGCGACCACGGTGACGTGCTCGTCGATCTGGTCGGCGAGTTCGGCCAGGGAGGTCAGCTCGCCGCGCTCCGCGTACCGCCGCGGGTAGTGGTGGAGCAGGTCCAGGGCCGTGTGCAGGCCGAGCTGCTCGGCCAGCACCTTGGCGGTGGCGGGGCCGAGGGTCTTCTTGAGGTCTTCGTCGAGCGCGGGCACGTGTTCATTGCACACCATGGCGCCGACAACCCGGCTATTCCACCCCGATGAGCAGCGGGGCCGAGAAGCGTCCGCCCCGGTAGGTGACGGTGTCGACGGCCAGGTGCCCGTGCTGGACGTACGCCTCCAGCCGCTCGGCCAGCGCGTCCGGCACCTCGGGGCCCAGGACCAGGGTGACGAGTTCGCCGCCGGATCCGAGCATCCGGGCCAGGACGGCCTCGGCGGTCTGGGCCAGGCCGTCGCCGATGACGACGACGTCGCCGTCGATGAGCCCGAGCACGTCCCCGGCCTGGCAGATGCCGGCCGAGGTGAAGGACTGTCGTTCGGCGACGGCGAGTTCGCCGTAGCGGGTGGCTCCGGCGGCCGCGGTCATGGCGACCACGTCCTCGTCGAAGGTGCCGTCCGAGTCGTGCACGGCGAGTGCCGCCAGGCCCTGGACCTCGGAGCGGGTGGGGATCACGGCGACCCGTACGCCGTCGGCGCGGGCCTGTTCGGCCGCGGCGGCCGCCACCGCGCGCAGTTCGGCGCCGTTGGGCAGCAGCACCACCTCGCGGGCGTGCGCCCGGCGGATGGCGTCGGCCAGTTCGGCGGCGGCCGGCGGCGCTTCGGGCCGGGCGAGCACGGTGGTGGCGCCCGCCTCCTCGCACAGCACGGCCAGCCCCTCGCCCTGGACCACGGCGACGACGGCCCGCTGGACGCGCTCGCCGCGGGCCCGGCGGCGCTCGTCGCCGAAGTGCGTGATGCGGATCCGGTACGGGCGCCCCGCGACCACGCCGGCCTCCACGGCGGCGCCGGGGTCGTCGACGTGCACGTGGACGTTCCACAGGCCGTCGCCGCCGACCACCACCAGGGAGTCGCCGAGTCCGTCGAGCCGCGCGCGCAGCTCCCCGACCGCCGCGTCGGAGGCCTCCAGCAGGTAGACCACCTCGTACCCGGGCCCGGCCCCCTCCTGGGCGCAGGGGTCCGGCGCTCTCATCCGCCCGCGCACCGGCTCGGGGGCCGGCTCCTGCCCGGATAGCGCCTGCCACAGGGCCCCGAGGACCGCGACGAGTCCGCAGCCCCCGGCGTCGACCACTCCGGCCCGGCCCAGCACGGCCAGCTGCCCGGGGGTCCGCTCCAGGGCCGCGCGGGCGCCGTCGTAGGCGGCGCGGGCCACGTCGGCGGCGCTCCCGGCGGCTGCCTCGGCGACCGCGGCGGCCTGCGCGGCGGCGGTGGCGACGGTGAGCATCGTGCCCTCCACCGGGTGCGCGACGGCCTCGTACGCCTCCTCGGCGGCCCGGTGCAGCGCTTGCGCGAGCAGCCGGGCGGGCCCCCGCCCGGCGGGCTCGTCACCGAGTACGTCGGCCACTCCGCGCAGCAGCTGCGCGAGGATCGTGCCGGAGTTGCCCCGGGCGCCTATGAGGGCGCCGTGCGCGAAGGCCCGTACGGCCCGCGGCAGGGAGGCTGCCGCCGTGCCGTCCGTCACTCCGGCGAAGGCTTCCGTGAGCTCGCGGTCGGCCGATTCGGCGGTCAGGTAGAGGTTCGTGCCGGTGTCGGCGTCCGCGACGGGATAGACGTTGATCGCGTCGATGTCCTCGCGGGCCCGGCCCAGTGCGGCCAAGGCCAGCGAGCTCCAGGTGCGCACCGCTTCGGCGTCGAGCTCGTCGGGGGGCTGCGGATGGGGCTCGTGCGCCACCGGGCGTTCCTCCTTGTGCGGGCCAGGGTTCACCGCAGGGTAACGAAGGACTGCCGGGTTTCATGGTGAGGCAGCCGCAGCGCCGTAGACCTACGCGGAGGAGTTCGTCGTCAGCGTCAGGTGGGTATGAGAGACAGATCCCCGGGAAGACCGGGGCGTCGGCGGGGGGCCGGGCCCCATAGGATTGGGGCCGAAACCTACACACCCGAACCCCCAGAGGATCGCTGCATGCCTGGCATCACGCGCGAGGAGGTCGCCCACCTCGCTCGGCTGGCACGTCTGGAGCTGAAGAGCGAAGAGCTCGACCACTTCGCTGGACAGCTCGACGACATCATCGGCGCGGTCGCCCGCGTTTCCGAGGTCGCCGACCAAGACGTCCCGCCGACCTCCCACCCGCTGCCGCTGACGAACGTCATGCGCGCGGACGAGGTCCGTCCGTCGCTCACCCCCGAGCAGGCGCTTTCCGGCGCTCCCGCCCAGGAGCAGCAGCGTTTCAAGGTGCCGCAGATCCTGGGGGAGGACTAACAACATGACCGACAAGCACAGCATCATCAGGCTCACCGCCGCCGAGACCGCCGAGAAGATCGCCAACGGCGTCCTCACGGCCGTCGAGGTCACCGAGGCCCACCTGGCCCGCATCGAGGCGACCGACGAGAAGGTCCACGCCTTCCTGCACGTCGACCGCGAGGGCGCGCTGGCCCAGGCCCGCGCCGTCGACGCCAAGCGCGAGCGCGGCGAGAAGCTGGGCCCGCTGGCCGGCGTCCCGCTCGCCCTCAAGGACATCTTCACCACCGTCGGGGTCCCGACCACCGTCGGATCGAAGATCCTCGAAGGCTGGATCCCGCCCTACGACGCCACCCTGACGCGCAAGCTGAAGGAAGCCGACGTCGTCATCCTCGGCAAGACCAACATGGACGAGTTCGCCATGGGGTCCTCGACCGAGAACAGCGCCTACGGGCCGACCTGCAACCCCTGGGACCTCACCCGGATCCCCGGCGGCTCCGGCGGCGGCTCCGCGGCCGCGCTGGCCGCCTTCCAGGCACCGCTCGCCATCGGCACGGACACCGGCGGCTCCATCCGCCAGCCCGCGGCCGTCACCGGCACCGTCGGAGTGAAGCCCACGTACGGCGCGGTCTCCCGCTACGGCATGGTCGCCTTCTCCTCCTCCCTGGACCAGGGCGGCCCCTGTGCCCGCACGGTCCTGGACACGGCCCTGCTCCACGAGGTCATCGCCGGCCACGACCCGATGGACTCGACCTCCATCGACGCCCCGGTCCCGCCGGTCGTCGAGGCGGCCCGCAACGGCTCCGTCGCCGGCATGCGCGTCGGCGTGGTCAAGCAGTTCGCCGGCGAGGGCTACCAGGCCGGCGTCGTCCAGCGCTTCAACGAGTCCGTCGCCCTCCTCAAGGAGCTCGGCGCCGAGATCGTGGAGCTGGACTGCCCGTCCTTCGACCTCGCGATGGCCGCGTACTACCTGATCGCGCCGTCCGAGTGCTCGTCCAACCTCGCCCGCTTCGACGCCATGCGCTACGGCCTGCGCGTCGGCGACGACGGCACCAAGTCCGCCGAGGACGTCACCGCCCTGACCCGCGAAGCCGGTTTCGGCGACGAGGTCAAGCGCCGCATCATCCTCGGCACGTACGCGCTCAGCTCCGGCTACTACGACGCGTACTACGGCTCCGCCCAGAAGGTCCGCACGCTCATCACGCAGGACTTCGAGAAGGCCTTCGAGCGGGTCGACGTGATCGTCTCCCCGACCACGCCGACGACCGCCTTCCCCATCGGCGAGCGCACCGACGACCCCCTCGCCATGTACCTCGCGGACCTGTGCACCATCCCGACCAACCTGGCCGGCAACTCCGCCATGTCGCTCCCCTGCGGCCTGGCCCCGGAGGACGGTCTCCCGGTCGGGCTCCAGATCATCGCCCCGGCGATGAAGGACGACCGCCTGTACAAGGTGGGGGCCGCAGTCGAGGCCGCCTTCGTCGAGCGCTGGGGCCACCCGCTGCTTGAGGAGGCTCCGTCGCTGTGAGTTCCAATACGAGTGCGCTGTCCAAGGCCAAGGGCTTCAGGAAGTCCAAGTCCGGTACGTACCTGTCGATCGGCACCACCGCCTTCGGTGTCCTCAGCGTGGTCAAGCAGGCGAAGAAGGCCCGCACCGAGCACGACACGCTGAAGCTGATCGACGCCGTCGTGTCCGCCGCCGCCATCGTCACCGGCCTCGCGATCCTGTACCGCGAGCTGAAGCGTCTCGGCGACGACGACGTCCTGCTGGGCTGAGAGGGAATTTCCACTGTGACTGCCATCGAACTGCTGTCGTACGAGGACGCCCTCGCGTCGTACGACCCCGTCATGGGCCTTGAGGTCCACGTCGAGCTCGGCACGAAGACCAAGATGTTCTGCGGCTGCTCGACCGAGCTGGGCGCCGAGCCCAACTCGCAGACCTGCCCGGTCTGCCTCGGGCTGCCCGGCGCGCTGCCGGTCGTCAACGAGATCGGCATCGAGTCGGCCATCAAGATCGGTCTCGCGCTGAACTGCGAGATCGCCGAGTGGTGCCGCTTCGCCCGGAAGAACTACTTCTATCCGGACATGCCGAAGAACTTCCAGACCTCCCAGTACGACGAGCCGATCGCCTTCAACGGCTTCCTGGACGTCCAGCTGGAGGACGGCGAGATCTTCCGCGTGGAGATCGAGCGCGCCCACATGGAGGAGGACACCGGCAAGTCGCTGCACGTCGGCGGCGCCACCGGCCGCATCCACGGCGCGTCCCACTCCCTGCTGGACTACAACCGCGCCGGCATCCCCCTCATCGAGATCGTCACCAAGCCGATCGAGGGCGCCGGCGAGCGGGCCCCCGAGGTCGCCAAGGCGTACGTCGCCGAGCTGCGCGAGGTCATCAAGGCGCTCGGCGTCTCCGAGGCCCGCATGGACAAGGGCCAGATGCGCTGCGACGTCAACCTGTCGCTGCGCACGAGCCCCGAGGTGCCCATGGGCACCCGCAGCGAGACGAAGAACGTCAACTCGCTGCGCTCCGTCGAGCGCGCCGCCCGCTTCGAGATCCAGCGCCACGCGGCGGTGCTCTCCTCCGGCGGCTCGATCGTGCAGGAGACCCGGCACTTCCACGAGGAGGACGGCTCCACCACGGCCGGCCGCATCAAGGACAACGCCGAGGACTACCGGTACTTCCCGGAGCCCGACCTGGTCCCGATCGCCCCGGCCCGCACCTGGGTCGAGGAGCTGCGCTCCGGTCTTCCGGAGATGCCGCGCGTGCGCCGCAACCGCCTCCTGCAGGAGTGGGGCGTCACCGAGCACGACATGCAGTCGATCCTCAACGCGGGCGCGGTGGACTCCATCGTCGCCACCATCGAGGCCGGCGCCGATTCGACGGCCGCCCGCAAGTGGTGGATGGGCGAGCTGGCGCGCAACGCCAACGAGCAGGGCGTCGTCGTCGACGAGCTGCCCATCACCCCCGTCCAGGTCGCGCGCGTCGCGGCCCTGGTGGCGTCCGGTGAGCTCAACGACAAGCTGGCCCGTCAGGTCCTCGAAGGCGTGCTCGCCGGCGAGGGCACCCCGGACGAGGTCGTCGAGAAGCGCGGCCTGAAGGTCGTCTCGGACGAGGGCGCGCTCGGCGCGGCCGTGGACGAGGCCATCGCGGGCAACGCGGGCATCGCCGACAAGATCCGCGGCGGCAAGGTCGCGGCGGTCGGCGCGCTGGTCGGAGCGGTCATGAAGACCACCCGCGGCCAGGCCGACGCGGCGCGCGTCAAGGAGCTCATCCTGGAGCGCCTGGGCGTCTCCGAATAGCCCCACCGTACGTACGCGGCGGCCCCGCACCGGTTCTCCGGTGCGGGGCCGCCGTGTTCCGTCCGGTCACCGCACTAGCGCTTGAGCACGGGGGCGGCGATGACGACGGTGCCGTTGTCGCACCCCTTGTCCACCTTGATCCGCAGCCGCAGGGCGCCGCTCACGTCAACGGTGTGGGTGATCGGCTTGCCCAGCTGCACGAGCTCGGAGAAGGCGGCGGGCTGGCCGTCGAGGGAGATGCTGATCCGCCCCTTCTCGTTGGTCGAGCCGTCGTCGATCCCCACGATGAGGTCCAGCTTCTGCCACGCGCGGTTGAGGTCGAACTCCGTGTACGTGTCGCTGTAGCAGCGGCGCTCCGCGACGAACGCCGCCCCGTACTCCTTGGTGTCGATCTTGGCCGGCCGGACCTCGAACCCACCCAAGTCCGATACCGGGCTCATGACGGTCAGATCGGCGGAGTTGACCCCCGGCGCGACCCCCGACGGGGGCTGGGAACCCGTCGCCGTGGGCCGGACCGTCGGGCCGCCGGATGCGGATGCGGACGCGGACGCGGACGCGGACGAGCTGGGCGTCGGGGTGGGCGTCGGGCTCCCGGGTGTCGAGGACGACGAGGCCGCCTTGTCCCCACCGGCCGCCGTGTCCGAGCCGTCCGCGTCCTTCTTGTCCCCCAGCAGCTTTACGCCGACCACCGCACCGGCCGCCACCACCAGCACCGCCAGCACCGCGCCGAGCACCAGCCCGGTCCGCCGCTTCTTGCGCGGGGGCGGCGCGGACGCCGGTTCCGTAGGGGACTCGGCCGCGGGCGCGGGACCGTACCCCTGCGGCACGCTCGCCTGGACCGGGGGCGGGGAGTACACCGGCTCGGTGGGCGGTGGTGTGTACGCCGGCTGCCGCGGGGGCTGCTGCGGAGCCGCCACCGGGACGGCCGGCCGCTCAGGCGGCAGCGGGGGCGCGGCCCCGGGCTTCGGCGGGGCCACGGCCGGGGCCACGGCCGGGGCCACCGCAGGGGTCGGTGGTGCGACCGGAACCGGAGGTGCGACCGGAACCGGAGGCGTGACCGGGGCCGGCGGCGCGACCGGGACCGCACGCTGCGAGGTGGACGTGGTGGTGGACACCACCGCGCGGCGGATGTCCTTCATCCAGGCCGCCAGGTTCACCGGACGCTTCAGCGGGTCGGAGGCGTAGATCGAGGCGATCCGCTCCCGCTGCTCCGCGTCCAGAACGGCGATCTGCGGCAGCCCGGTGAGGGCGCCGGCCAGCAGGTCGGGGGTCGCCGGAGGCGATTCCCCGGTCAGCAGGAAGTACGCGATGGCCCCGAAGGCGTACCGGTCCGCGCCCGGGGTCCGCTTGCCGTCGAAGACCTCCGGCGCCGCGTAGCCCGGGGTGAACCAGACCTCCGCGGTCTGGTGGTCGGCGGTCAGCTTGCTGAGGCCGAAGTCCACCAGCGTGGCCTGCCCGTGGGCGTCGACCATGACGTTGCCCGGCGACAGGTCGCCGTGGATCACCTGGCGCCCGGACGGGGTGGCCTTCCCCGAGTGCAGCCAGTCCAGTACGTCGGCCAGCTGCTCCAGCGTGCGCATCACCTCGCGCCGCTCGGCGGCGGTGGAGAGGGTGCGCTCGGCCCGCCAGTCCCGCAGGTCCAGCCCGTCGACGTGGTTCATGACCAGGACCAGGGCGCGCCCGGTCAGGGTCCCGGATTCCCCGGGCCGGTGGATCGGCGGCCCTTCGAAGTGCTCCCGGACGCCGACGACGCCGGGCCGGTGGACGAAGCGCAGCAGCTCGGCCTGTTCGTTCCACTTCTGGCTGATCCGGTCGAAGACGTCCGGGGTGATCGTTGTCTTGGAGTCGAGCACCTTCACGACCACGGGCTCGGCCCCGCCCGCGAGCTCGATCTCCGCGAGGTAGAGCACGGCCTCCCCGCCGCGCCCGATGGACCGGAGCAAGCGGTAGCGGTCTGCTGCCGCGTCCGGCCCGATGTGCAGATTCTGGCTGGTCAATTTCCCCCCAGCGCCAATTGTTTGAGTGGGGATCAGCTTCGCGCGCGGGTCTCGCGCGGTCAATGGAAACCAGGTGGCCGGCCTTGGGTCATGCCTGCTGACGCCGACCACCGGGTGTGCTGGTCCCGGCCCTGCCTAGGAGGCGGCGTCGAGGAACGCGGCCCAGGCGGCGGGAGCCACGGTCAGGACCGGGCCCTCGGTGACCTTGGAGTCGCGCACGTGGACGGCGGCGGTGTGGGTGGCGACCTCGACGCAGTTGCCGCCCTCGTCGGTGCTGTAGCTCGACTTGAACCAGGTCAGTACGTGGGTCATGACTCTCCTAGCAGGTCGTCCAGCAGGCGCTTGCTGTCCTCCATGGACAGCGCCTGGTTTCGCAGGATCCCATATTTGAGAGTGATCGGATGGACGTCCTCGGGGTCGTCCAGTAGGAAGCTGACTCGGGGTCCTTCGAGGTAGACGAGCTGGTCGTGGTCGACGGTCTCCACTAGCACCATCGGCCCGTTGAGACCCGCGTGGGTCTCGCGGCCTGTCGGCATGATCTGGAGTCCCAGGAAGGGCAATTCGGCCAGTTCGCGCAGGTGGCGGAGCTGGGCCCGGAGGACTTCACGTCCGCCGATGGGGCGCTCCAGGACGGTCTGCTCCACGATGTAGTGCATCATCGGCGGCCATGGCTTGCGGGCCAGCATGGACTGGCGACCCAGCCGGGTGGCCGTCTGGACTTCGATCTCCTCCGGGGTCATCGGTGGGTACAGACAGCCGAACACCGCCGCCACGTACTCCGGGGTCTGGAGCAATCCTGGGATCACCGAGTTCTCGTACGAGAACAGGCTCACCGCACTCCTTTCGTGCGTGAAGAAGTCGATCGCGAACGCCGGGTACCGCTCCCGCTTCGGGATCTTCGCCAGCGACATGCTCAGCAAGCCGCCCGTTTCGAACAGTTCGTCGAGCGTCGCCGCCATGCGCGGCTGGAGGAGCCGACGGCCCTGCTCCATGGAGCCGATGGTCTCCGGGTCGATGTGCAGGTGCTCCGCCAGGCTCGCCTGGGTGTAGCCCGCCTGCCTGCGGAAATGCGCGGCCAGTGCGCCCAGGACTCGCCATGAGACGTTCCGCTGGGGCTTGTTGTCGTCTGCCATGCGTGCGACATCCCCGGGCGGGAGGCGTCTGACGCACCGTCGACCCGTACGGCGCCCGTACAAAATCCAGAGTTCTGTAGCGATCGTTAGTTTAATTGGGTACGGTTCTTTCTGTAGCGATCGCTACGGAACTTAGGGGGATCCCGCATGAGCACCGCACTGAACAGCACCTACGCCCGCACCGTCCGCAAGGAGAGCGGCGGACCCGGCCTCCTCCTCGCCCATGGCGGGGGCGGTTCGGTCGAATCGAACTTCGGTCCGATCCTCGATGCCCTCGCCGTCGGCCACAGCGTCGTCGGCGTCGACTACCCCGGTACGGGTGGCACCCCGCGCGCCACGGAGCCGCTCGAACTGGACGAGCTCGCCGATCAGTTGGTCGCGGCCGCCGACGCCGAGGGGCTGGAGCGGTTCGCCGTCCTCGGGTACTCGCTCGGTGGGAACGTCGCCGCACGCATCGCCGCCCGGCATCCCGAGCGGGTCACCGCGCTCGTGCTCACCGCCACGTTCGCCCGGTCCGGGCGGTGGCTCGACCTCGTCGCCGGCCTCTGGTCGGAGCTGGCCCGGCGCGGGGAGGGCGAGCTGCTCGCGCGGCTCCTCGTACCCCTCACCCTCAGCCCGCACGCGCTGGAGGCGTTGACCACCGAGCAGGTGGAGGACGTGGTGCGGGCGACCGCCGCGTCCTTCCCGCCCGGCGGCGGGGACCATGCCGCACTGGTGCGGGGGGCCGACGTGAGCGCCGACCTCGCGCGGGTGGACGTACCGGCGCTGGTCATCGCGACCACCGCCGACCGCCTCGTACCGCTGGAGCTCCAGCGGGCGGTGGCGGACGCGCTGCCGGGGGCTCGGTGGGCGGAACTGCCCACCGGGCACCTGCCGTTCGTCGAGCTCCCGCAGGAGTGGGCGGCGCTCGTCACCGAGTTCCTGGCATCCGCGTAGGGGTGGTTACGGGCCGCTGAGGCGCGGTCCGCCGACGCGGGGGTGGCGAGGCCGGCGGAACCGGGCTCGGCGCAGGTTCCGGCCGCGGTCTCCTCCAGGGCGGCGCGGACGTGGGCGGCGCGGTCCAGGCCGGGCAGCAGGCTGGTGGCTAGTGCTGTGGCCGGGGGCGGCACACCTCCGGGCCGGCCGGGGCGTCCGCGAGGCCGGCGAAGTCGGCGTCGACGTCGGCGACGCTGCGGGCGCGCAGGAGGGCGGGCAGGGCGGCGAACCCGACCACCTCGACCGGGTCCGCGCCGGCGACCGCGATGGTCTCGGTGTGGCGGGCGACCGGTTCCCACGCGCCGTCGGGGCCGAGGGCCTCGATCCGGCCGTCCTCCAGATGCCGCAGCCGCTCGGAGTAGAGGTCCTGGGAATCGGCCATGGCGTGGGTGACGGCCCAGGCGGCGGTGCCGGTGTGCCCGGAGTGGGCGAGGCCGGGGACGCCGGGGACGGCGAGGACGACGACGTCGTACTCGGGGCAGGCGGGGCGCATCTGCTGGTACGCGCCGGGGTTCTCGGTGAACCGGTGCGGGTCGCCCGCGATGATCGCCGACCCGGTGGCGGTCCGGTCGCCCGGCATCAGCCGGCCGTTGCCGCCGCCGGGGGCGGGGCCGTTGCCCGCGAAGAGGGCGGCAGCCTCCTCGCCGAGGGCGCGGGCCGCGCGCTCGCGCCACAGCTTCGCGGCGAAGCCGGCGAAGAGGATGTGGGTCGAGATCCAGATGGCGAGCGGGACCCAGGGCTCCCAGGGCCCGGGGCGTGCGCGAAGCGAGTGTCGCGGGCGGCCCGGGGGCGAGCCCGTCGTTGTCCCCGGCGACGTACGCCCGGACCCAGGCGGCGGTGTCCCGGTCGAGCGCGTCGTGGCAGCGGCGCGCGGTGTCGGCGAGGCGGCTCCGGCGGGCGAAGCGGTCCCAGGGGACGGACCCGGGGCCGAGGGGGGAGGCGCTCGCGCCCTCGGCGCGCAGGCGCTCGGTCTCGAGCTGCCAGGCGCGGTCGAGGGCGGTGGTGCGGCCCTGGGCGTAGGACAGGCTGAGCGGATCCGGGGCGCGGAGGTGCGGTACGCCCCAAGCATCCCGGTAGAGCTCTTTCTTCACGCCGTGCGCGTCCGCGTCCGCGCCGTCGGTGGTGCTCACAAGGCTCACACCCGGCGGGGCAGTCGCTGCACCCGACGATGTGGGTCAGGCTCTGGTTCACGACCGCCGAAGGCAGACCGCACCAGCGGGCCTACACGCTGGTCGATCCGGACCCGGCCGCCGGCACCTTCTCGCTGGAGTTCGCCCTGCACGACGGGGTCGCGAGCGCGTGGGCGCGGCGCGCGGCGCCGGGTCGAGCGGTGCGCGGGCGGGGGCTCGTCGCTGGCCGAGCGTGTCCGGGCCGAACTCCCGGCCCTCCTGGGGGAGGCCGGGTCGGCCTACGTCTGGCTGGCCTCCGACACGGCCACCACCCGCACCCTGTCGAGCTGGCTCCGCAAGGACCTGGCGGTCCCGAAGGCCCGCGTCAACGCCCTGGGCTACTGGCGCCCCTGACCGGTGCCCGGTACGGCGCCTGCGCGGTCAGGCGCCCGTGGTGCCGTCGATGGCCTCGCGGAGGAAGTCCGCGTGGCCGTTGTGGCGGGCGTACTCGTGGATCATGTGGAGCATGAGCGTGCGGAGCGAGGCGTCCTCCTCCCACTTCACGACGTACGCCGTCACGTCGAGGGACGCGGCGGCCGCCTCCACCGCCCGCGCGTGCTCGACCTCCGACTCCCAGGCCGCGAAGGCCTCGGCGCGGGTCGAGCCGGAGGCGTCGTAGGCGGCCTGGAAGTCGCGCTTGTCCGACCACAGGTGGGGGACGTCCGCCCCGCCCACCGTCCGGCGGAACCAGTGCCGCTCGACCTCGGCCATGTGCCGGACCAGCCCCAGCAGGGACAGGGTCGAGGGCGGGGAGGCCTGGAGGCGCAGTTCTTCGTCGGTGAGGCCGTCGCACTTCCAGGCGAGGGTGGCCCGGTGGAAGTCGAGGTACGCGCGGAGCGTCTCGCGCTCGCCCCCGGTGAGGGGCGGGTCGCTGCGGTGGGTGGGTTCTGTCGCTGCCATGGTTGTGATCTTGCCCCGTCGGGACGGGGCGTGGAAGCCGTTCGCTGCGACTCGTCAGCGGCCGGCCCCGCTACCCCTCCCACACCCAGGGCACCGTGACGCCCAGCACCTCGAAGCCCAGCCGCTCCAGGATCGGCCGGCTGTCCTGCGAGGCGTCCACCTGGAGGTAGGGGATGCCGCGCTCCGCCGCCACGCGGGCGCGGTGCGCGACCAGGAGGCGGTAGATGCCGCGGCCGCGCCACTGCGGCACGGTGCCGCCGCCCCACAGGCCCGCGAAGGAAGTGCCCGGGCGCATCTCGATCCGGGCCGCGGACACCGGGGTGTCGCCCGCCATCGCGACGACCGCCTCGATCGTTTCCGGCTCGTCCCTCAGCAGGTTCAGCATCAGCTCCCTGATGCGCGGGCGGTCCGTGCCGAAGGCGCCGCGGTGGGCCTCCATCATCAGCTCGACGCCCTCCCCGTCGGTCACCACCCGCAGCGTGATCCCCGCCGGCGGCTCCACCGGCATCCTCGCGAGCTCCGAAGTCCTGCCGATCAGCAGCGTCTCGGCCGGCTCCGCCACGAAGCCGGCCGCGCGCAGCCGCTCCCCGAGGTCGGCGGGGCGGTCGTAGTCGTAGAGCTTCCACTCGAACTCCGGCCCCGCGATCTCGCCCCGGGCCGCCAGGCCGGTGAAGAACGCCACCTGCTCCGCGATCGCCGCGTCCGCCGTCCCCTCGTCCAGGTCCGACCAGAGCACGGTGTTCCCGCCGGCTCCGGGCACGATCTGCCGTACGACCGGGCCCGCCCGTTCCACGCGCGCGTCGCTGGTGTCGGGCCGCGCCTCCCGGCGCATCTCGGAGTCGAACTCGGCGCGCAGCTTCAGCAGGTCATCCCGGTCCATCGTCATCCGGCCAGCTCACCAGCCGTCACCCGCGCGCACAACTGCATTAGCCTCACCCCTGTGAGCGACCCTGGGCTCGGAGATGTCTATACGCCCCAGCGCCGCATCCCCCGGCCGCCCGGCGGCCCGCCGGGCGGCCGGGGGATGCGGGCTCCGGGGGATGCGGGCTCCGGGGGCTCGGGCTCCCCGGGCTCCCGCTCCCCTGCTGCTCTCTGCTCCCCGCTCCCGTTCCCCTGCTCCCCGCTCCGGGTCAGCCGCGGTCCGCGACGGCCCAGGACGCGGCGGCCACGATGCCCGCGGCTCCGAGCACGGCCGGCCAGGCGCCGACCTTCTTCGCCAGCGGGTGCGCGCCCGCGAAGCCGGCGAGGTACAGCGCGCCGAGCCCGGCCGCCGCGGGGGCGCCGCCGCGCTTGTGCCACTCCAGCCCGGCCACGATGCCCGCGGCACCGAGGACGACACCGCCGAGCGGGCGCTTCTTGGTCCACCGGGCGACGGCGTACCCGCCGACCAGGCCGGTGGCCGCCACAACGGAACTCGGTACCCGTGCCATGCCCAACTCCCTCACGCCATCGACTCGTACGGCCACGTGCCCGTACACCCGTACGCTTTCACATCCGCGCGCCAATTCGCCCACCCGCCGCTAACCCGGCCCCTTGACCACCCGTCGGGCACCCAGTCCGCCCAGCACCAGCACGGCGCCGCCGATCACCGGATCCGGCACCGCGTCCCGTACGCCGCGCGGCAGCACGGCCACCACGCCCAGGACGAGGAGGAACGCGAGCCCGCACCCGGCGGCGGCCCGTAGCAGTCTGTCCACGTGCTGCTCAACGCGCCGCCCGGCCGCCCGACACGGACCGCGTCGAGGGGATTTGTCGCACACTCGCCGGATCCGTGCGATGTCTGCCCAGGCAACCCGATGGGCATAAATTCAATCTCCCACCCAAAGGGGCAAACCACCTCGGCCCCTTGGAGCACAACCGCCCCTCCACTCCACTCCACTCCACTCCACTCCACTCCCCTCCCCGACCAACACACCAGGAGCCAGGACACAGTGATCTGCTACGGACAGGCCGTCCTCGACCTCGCGGACGAACTGGTCGACGTCTACGCCGACGTCTTCTCCGCTCCGCCGTGGAACGAAGACGAAGAAACCATTCGCCAGTTCGCCACCCGCCTCCCGGCCGATGCCCGGCGCCGTGGCTTCCGCACCGCCCTCGCCCAGTCCGCCACCGGCATCGACGGCTTCGCGACGGGCTGGATCACCCTGGCGGCCTTCCCGAAGAACCGCGCGTACGCCCAGGTCGCGGCGCAGCTCGGACCGGCCCGGGTGAAGGAACTCCTCACCGGGGCGCTGGAGATAGACGAACTCGCGGTACGCCCCTACGCGCGCGGCCGCGGCACCGCCCGTGACCTCCTCACCGAGATCACCACCGACGCCCCGGACCGCCGCGCCTGGCTGCTGACCAGCCGGCTGGCCAGGGAGACGGTGGCCACGTACCGCCGCCTGGGCTGGCACGAGGTCGAGGCCCGGCCGGGCACGGAGACGGGCGTGATCGTCTTCCTGTCCCCGGAGCACCCGAACCGCGCGGGGTGAGGGCGGACGGGGGCGGGCGGCACGCCGCGCGCCCCGACCACGGCCGGGCGCCGGCCGCCTGATTCCCGCACACGGCGCGCCGGGGGAGTCCGGACAGCCCGGCGGGGGCATACCGGGGCCATGAACCCCACCACGCGCACCAGCCCCGCCCGGCACGCGACGAAGCCCACGCCGACAAGGCCCAAGCCCCGCACATCACCCCCGCACACGGCTGCGCCCCCGCGCACGGCTGCGCCCATGTACACGGCTGCGCCCGCGCCCCGCACATCACCCCCGCACACGGCTGCGCCCACGCGCACGCCCAAATACACGGCCACGCCCACGGCTTCGCCGACTCCCCCCACCCCCATGGCGCGGCGCCAGCTCAACCTCGCCACGCGCCACCAGCTGACCACCAGGGCCGGCATCCCGCCGGGCACGATCACCTCCCGTACCCGCCCCGGCGGCCCCTGGCAGCGCCTGCTGCCCCGCGTCTACCTCCTCCAGACCGGGCCCCCGGACCACCGCCAACGCGCCCTGGCGGCCGTCCTCTACGCCGCCGAGCCCGCCGCCGACCCGCTCTCCGGCGATACGGCCGCCCTCACCGGCGCCGCCGCCCTCTCCCTCCTCGGCATCCGCATCCGCGAAGCCCCGTACCCGCCCGCCGCGCCCGCCGCGCCCGCCGACGTCCTGATCCGCGCCCCGCGCCGGCTGGCGTCCGTGGACGGGGTCCGCCCGTTCCCGACCGCCCGCTGGCCCCGCACCATCGCCGTCTGCGGCATCCCCAGCACCCGCCCGGTCCGCGCGGCCGCCGACTTCGCCGCCCGCTGCGAGGCCCCCGACACGATCCGCTCGGTCCTGGCCCAGGTGGTCCAGTCCGGCTGGTGCCACCCGCACGACCTGCACACCGAACTCCGCTCGGCCCGCCTCCTGAGCCGCCCGGCGATCCGCGAGGCCGCGGCGGAACTGGTCGCCGGAGTCCGCTCGATCGCCGAGGCCCGGGCCCGCGACACCCTGACCGCCACCGACCTCCCGACGCCCCTGTGGAACGCCCGCCTCTACACCCCGGACGGCACCTTCCTGGCGAGCCCGGACGCGTACTGGCCCGAAGAGGGCGTGGCCCTGGAAGTCGACTCGGCGGAATACCACTACACCCGTGACTCCTGGCAAGCCACCCTCCGTCGCCGCCTGCGCCTGGAGTCGCACGGAGTCCTGGTGGTCAGCGCCACCCCTTCGATGATCCGCGACACCCCGACGGAGGTCCTCGCAGCCCTCCGCACCCTCCTGATCCTGGCCAAAACCCGCCCCACCCCACCCACAACCCACGCCCGCGGCCACCAACAGCTCACCCTCTTCCCCGGGGCGAGGTGACGGCTGCGGGCCAGGACTCCTCAGCCCGCGATGGCGGAGTACGAGGAGACGTCAGCGGGGATCTCGTGGTGCAGCCGCCACTCGATCCCCATCGGCTTGCTGCCCTGATGGCGGACGTATTCGGCGGGTCCCAGGAGCATCCACGCCTGGGGGCCGCCGATGTCGGTCTTCTTGAAGCGGCGGACGAAGAGGAGGACATGCGATCCCCCCTCCGTGTGGGTCCGGTACCGAATGCCGGTGGGTGAGGTCTCGGAGGTGCTGTTCTGTGACTCCCAGTGGAAGTGGAACTCGCCCAACGCGTAGTCCTTGTACTGGGTCTGGGGCGAGAAGTCCTTGACGTCCTTCTCCAGGGTGACCAGGAGGGCATCCGTCTGGATCTCCTCGCACCACTTCACGCCTTCCCGGAAGTGCCCGGGAAGGAAGCCGCCGAGAGCCGCCTGCCCCAGGGCAGGAAGGATCTCCTCGCGGCTGTACGAAGCGTGCACGGTCAGCGGGAGCGCCGCGTGGTCGCCGGTCAGCGGAACGGGGACGTGTTCGGTCCGGTCCAAGTCATGGGCCAGGACCTGGCGGAGTTCGTTACGGAAGGCGTGCTGCGGCCGAAGGGACGCGAAGGCCTCTTCGTAGGTGGTGAATTCTGCTCCGAGCGGCCAGAGGGAGAAGAAGAACATGCGGGCGTAGGCCTGCTCGTGCTCGTCGAGATCGGAATACGCCGGGGCATCGTCGTCGAGGAAGGAGGCGTAGGCCTGTACTCGGGCGGGATCGTCCACGTGCAGGAAGGCCGAGACCCGCCTGAGGAGCACTTCTTCGCCCTCCGGTGCGGGGGTGGTGAGCAACTTCGCTCGGCGCAGGAGGCCCGTCCAGGAGTTGCCGTTCCCCCGGTACAGCTCGTTGATCTGGCGGCCGCTCTCCTTGAGGAAAGCAGCCAGATCCGCCTGCGCGTACGCGGCTACCTCTCGGGCGAGCTGGACGACGTTCACGTTGATCTGGCTTCGGATGTTCTCGATGATCCGGTCCTTCGCCTTGCTCTCGAGAACGATCTGGCAGCCGGCCGGGAGCTGCGGGAAGTCCTTCTCGATGGCGGCCAAGAGCCGGTTGCGCGTCAGGTTGGTGAGGGCGCGGAACTGCTCCTCGAAGCGGAACTCCTTACGGTGCTGCCCGATGAAGTCGAGGACGGTCAGCACCGGCTTGTTCTCGCTGCGGCGCAGGCCCCGGCCCAACTGCTGGAGGAACACGGTTGCGCTGGAGGTGGGCCGCAAGAGGAGCAAGGTGTCTACGTCAGGAACGTCGAGGCCCTCGTTGAAGAGGTCCACGGAGAAGATCACATTGAGTTTGCCGGCCTTCAGCGCTTCGAGAGCGGCCCGACGCTCCTCACGGGGAGTTTCGCCGGACAGGGCCACGGAGGTGAACCCCGCGAGGTTGAAGAAGTCGGCCATGAAGTGCGCGTGCGCCACGGACACGCAGAATCCGAGGGCGCGCATCGTCTCCGGTGCGTTGAGCTTCTCCTGAAGGGCGCGAACGACCAGTCGGGCCCGTGCCTCGTTGCCGGTGAAGAGAGAGCTGAGGGCGTCGGAATCGTAGGATCCCCGCTTCCACGCGACGGCGCTCATGTCGGTGCTGTCGGTGATGCCGAAGTAGTGGAAGGGGCAGAGCAGGTCGTTCTCCAGGGCCTCCCACAGGCGCATCTCGGCGGCAATGCGTCCCTCGAAGAACTCGTCCTGGACGTTCAGACCGTCCATGCGCTCGGGGGTGGCCGTCAGCCCGAGGAATTCATTGGGGGAGAAGTGATCGAGGACCCTGCGGTAGGTGGGGGAGGTTCCGTGGTGGAACTCGTCGATGACGATGACGTCGAAGTGTTCTGCGGAGAGCCGTTCCAAGGTGCGGGCGTTCAAGGACTGGACGCTCGCGAAGACGTTTTCCCAATCCTTCGGAACCTTCCCGTCGCACAACAGCTCGCCGAAGTTGGCGTCGTCGAGGACGTCCCGGTAGGTGCGCAGGGACTGTTCGAGGATCTCCTTGCGGTGGGCGATGAACAGCAGACGGAGATCGCGCCCCAGCTTCGCTCGCAGGCGTTTGAAGTCGAGCGCCGCCATGACGGTCTTTCCGGTCCCCGTCGCCGCTACGAGCAGGTTCGCGTGCCGGTCGTGCACCGTGCGTTCGACTTCGAGCCGCTCCAGCATGTCGCGCTGGTGCGAGAAGGGCTGGATGCCCAGGCCCGACAGGCTGATGACGCGGGCGGCGTCACGGTCCTTGCTCGACCCACCTGCGATGTCGAGAGCCCTGTCCAGGCGGTCGGCGTCGCGGTCCGGATCGTAGGGCTCGAAGGCCCGCTCGCTCCAGTAGGCGTCGAAGGTGGCTTCGAACTTCCGTAGTACGTCCGGTGTCGCGATGCCGGACAGTCGGACGTTCCACTCCAGCCCGTCGAGCAGCGCTGCTTTGGAGAGGTTGGAACTCCCGACGTACGCGGTGTCGAAGCGGGAACGGCGGCGAAAGAGCCAGGCCTTGGCGTGCAGACGCGTGGAGCGAAGCTCGTAGTTGATCTTCACCTCGGCGTTGAACTCGCGCACGAGCCGGTCCAGAGCCTTGCGCTCGGTGGCGCCGATGTACGTCGTGGTGATGACGCGGATGGGAACGCCCCGGGCGGCAGCTGCCTTGAGCGGCTGCTCCAGTACGCGCAGTCCGGTCCATTTCACGAAGGCGCACAGCAGGTCGATGCGGTCGGCGGTGGCCAGCTCGGCCCGGAGCTCCGAGCCAAGGCTCGGGTCCTCGGGCGAGTTGGTGATGAGGGCCGTCTCGGACAGCGGAGTGGAGGGTCGGATCGAGTAGCCCTGGGACGGTGCACTGCCTGCTACGGCGAGGAGTTGGCGCGGTCCCTCCATGATGGGACCGACCCAGCTCTCGGATTCCTTGGGCCCCGCGAACGTGCTCAGGGACCGGAGGATCTCGTTCGCCGCGTGCACCTGGTCGCTGGGTGCCAGCCTCTTCAGGACTTCGCCGATCGCGTGGGCAACGTGTCGGGTCAGTACGTGCTGAGAGGACTCGCCGCTGACTTGATCGGCTATGACGACGCTTCCCGCGGCGATGAGTTCCTGGAGCTGTTCCTCGAGCCCTGTGGTGATCAGCGTTTCGTGCAGTCCGGTGACGGGCTTCGAAGGGCTCGGGTGGTTGCCAGACGTCACGGAATCTCCTCGGGGGTTGATCGTCGCAGCCCCGTTGTATCAAGGCCGACTGACAACACCTGTCGGAATGTGACCCGAAAAGCCCTGAGAGAGATCCACTTCAGTCAGGTTGTGACTGGTTTTACTCACTCACTCACTCACTCACTCGTGCCGTGGCACTCCGCGTACGGCTTGCCCGACTGGCACCAGCACGTGGACGTGCCCGTCGGGGGCCACGGGGTGGCTTTGCCTCGGGCCGCCAGGGTCGTGGCGTACTCGACCAAGAGCGAGGGGGAGGACGGGGAGGTCTTCTCCGAGGCCGCGAAGGCCTCGTACGAGGGGACGCTCGCGGTGACGATGCCCAGGTTGGTCGTGCCCGAGGCGGCCAGGGTGCGCAGGGAGGCTTCGACCTGTGCCAGGTGGGCGTCGTGGGAGGGGTACTCGGCGGCCAGCGTCGGGTACGAGGTCAGGAGCTCCGCCAGCTCGCGCGCCGGCCAGTGCAGGATCGCCACCGGGAACGGGCGGGAGAGCGCGGCGCGGCGGTCGCCCAGCTCGGCGCGCAGGCGGGCGATCTCGGCGCGGAGCTCGGCGGGGTCGTCGGAGCCGAGGGCCCAGATGCGCTTGGGGTCGTGGAGTTCGTCCAGCGGGATCGGGCCGATGTGGCGGGTGTCCGCGACCATGTCCCAGTCGTCGTGCGGGAGTCCGAGGAGGCGGCGTACGCGGTGGCGGCCCGTGAGGAGCGCGGTGGTCGCCCGGGTGAGGGGGGCGTTGTCCGGGGCGAGCAGGGTGGCCGCCTCCGTGAAGCACTCGTGGGAGGCTTCCAGCTCGTCGTGGGCTTCGAGGGCCTCGGCGATGACTTCCCAGGGCGCCGGGTCCGAGGGGGCCGCCGCGCGGATGCCGGAGATCAGGGCGCGGGCCTCGGGCTCGTGGCCGTACTCCCAGAGGTTGGCGGCCTGGAGCGCCTTGATCAGGGAGGGGTCGGCCGGTTCGGCCGCGAGGAGTTGGTCGTAGAGCGTGCTCGCCCGCTCGCGTGCGTCGGCCAGTTCGAGGTGGGCCGCGGCCTGGAGGAGCAAGGGCTCCTGGTCCTCGGGGTAGCGGGTCGCCGTGCGGATGAGGCGCTCGGCTTCGGCGATGTGCTCGGCAGGCGTGTCGGGGCGCATGGTTCACACCGTACTGCGGCTGGTCAGTTGACGGGGGAGGACTTAGGGTGCCGCCCGTGCGAGATCACGTGCGGGTCGTGGTGCAGGGGAAGGGCCGGCGGTCGCGCCGGGCCGGTCTCGCGGGGGCGCTGTGGGCGGCGGCCGAACTGGCCGTCACCGTCGGCATGGTGGTGATGCTGCTGGTGGTGCACCAGGTGTGGTGGACCAACCGGCAGGCGCTCGCCGCGGCCCACGAGCAGGTCAGGGAGCTGGAGAGCGAGTGGAGCGAGTCGTCCGCCGCCCCGCCGCCCGACTCCGGCGCCGCGTCCGAACCCGCGGCCGAAGCCCCGGCGGAGCCCTCCGAGGCGCCCGTCGTCACGGACCCGCCCGAAGGGGCGGCCCCCGCGCCGGCGCCGTCGCGCGCCGCCAAGTCCCCGGCGCGCGAGGCCGCGTACGGTGTCCTGCGCATCCCGCGCCTCGGCGTCGTCGTGCCCGTCGCCGAGGGCGTCGACAGGCGGACCGTCTTGGACAAGGGGTACGCCGGCCACTACGTCGGAACCGCCCAGCCCGGGGCGCAGGGGAACTTCGCCCTCGCCGGGCACCGCAACACGCACGGGGAGCCCTTCCGCTACATCAACCGGCTCAGGGCCGGGGACGAGTTGATCGTCGATGTGAAGGGGAAGAGGTACGTGTACGTCGTGGGGAAGACGCTGGCCGAGACGAGCGAGCGCGACACCGGGGTGATCGCGCCCGTTCCGCACAGCACGGTCAAGCCGGACGCCGGATACGGCGAGCCCGGCGCGTACATCACGCTCACCACCTGCACGCCCGAGTACACCTCCAAGTACCGGCTCGTGGTGTGGGGAACCCTCAAGCGTTGACGCGGGTACGGTCTGGTCGATCGGGGCGACCTTCTGACGTGCTTGCCGTCTAGCTGCCCTCGGGCGGTGATCACCGGTGAGCGCCGCGTACGTCGTGGGGGCCTCGCTCAGTAGGCGGTGCGCAGGCGTGCTCACTGGGACTGACACGATTCTCGAGGTCTCCTCGATTTGATCGAGATGTGCATCGGTGATCACTTTTGCCATGAGAACCGAGTATTCCGGTGTCGCGGGAGGCCAATGTCCGTCATTCCTCGATCTGGGCCGTGTCGGTCGCAACTCGTCGGCAGGATGGAGGTGTGAAGGCGGACGCAGGGCGTAAGTATCGTGCGTACCCCACCGCGGTCCAGGATGAGGTCTTGAGCGGGTGGGGGCATACTGCGCGTGCTCTGTGGAATGTCGCTCTGGAGCAGCGGGTGTATCTGTGGGAGCAGCGTCGGTACACCCTGCGCTCCACGGAGCAGTGCAAGCAGTTGACGGCCGCCCGTGCGGATCTAGACTGGATCGGTGACTTTCCAGCACAGGCGGGGCAGCAGGTCTTGCGCCGTCTCGACCAGGCGTACGACAACTTTTGGAACCCCGCGCATTCTGCTGGGTTTCCGGCGCGGAAGAAGCGCGGGCACCGCCTGTCGATCCCGTTTCCCGGGCAGGCGGTGGAGGTCCGCAAGCTGAACCGCAAATGGGCCGAGGTGCGTCTGCCGAAACTCGGCTGGCTGCGGTTTCGGCTCTCCCGTGCGATCGGGGGCACCATCCGTAACGCCACGGTCTCCCGGGACGGCAACGGCTGGCACATCAGCTTCGGCGTCCACACCGGCCGCAAGCCGGACGCACCGAACGGGAAACCGTCGTGCGGGGTAGATTTCGGCGTCGCCGCATCCGCGTTCGTGTCCACCGAGACCCAACCCCGGCTCATGCCCCCGACGCTGACCGCCAACGAGAAGAAGCGGCTGAAAGTGCTGGAGCAGCGCAAGGCACGCCAGATCGCCTACGCGAAGAAACACAGCGGAGGGAAGTACAGCCGTCGTCTGCGCACGACGATTACCCAGATCGCGAAGCTCACCATCCGGCGGGCCAACCGGCGCCAGGACTTCACGCACAAGTTCACCACCGACCTCGCCAAAAACCACGGCCTGATCGGTATCGAGGACCTGCGCGTGAAGAACATGACCAAGTCCGCGAAGGGCAGTGCCGAGGCGCAGGGGAAGAACGTCCGGGCGAAAGCCGGGCTGAACAGGTCGATCCTCGACAACACCCCCGGGGAGCGGCGCCGCCAGCTTGAGTACAAGGCCTGCATGTACGGGTCCGTACTCGTCGCCGTGCCGCCGTTCCACACCTCCCAGACCTGCGGCAACCCTGCCTGCGGGAAGGTCGATCCCGAATCCCGCAAGGGATGCGGCCGGCTGTTCGCCTGCATCCACTGCGGACACGAGGACCACGCCGACCACAACGCCTCGGTCGAGATCGAGGCCCGAGCCCGCCGGACGGGCGGCTCGGACATCGACAGCACGCGCAGCACCCCCAGGGTGCGAGTCCCGGCCACCAGCCGGAGGCGGATGCGTGAAGCCCGCCCACGCGAGCTAGGGGGAATCGCCCGGTTTCATCGGGGCGAGGATCGTCAAAACGTGCTGCTCTTCGTGACGTGAAGGGGCTGGCTGGCGCGAAGTCCAACCTCTGGTCCGCTGCCCGGGGACGATCCGGTCCCCGTGGTCGTTGTCGATGGTGCGGGCTAGGATCGATCACGAGTGTGATCGCGAGTGCGAGTACACGGGCGTACGGGAGTTCGTGCGCGGGAGGGGAAGGGGGTGGTCTGCATGGCTGGGGAACGAAGCGGTGGTGGGACCTCGCCGTCCCTCTCTGTCGTATCCGGCTTCGCCGTCTTGTCCGCGCTCGCCCGGAGTTCGGGTGCGAGGGCGTTCGCCCGGCTGGGCCCGCTGGTGCTGCTCGGGGGAGTCCTCGGGCTGTTCGCCGGCGAAGGCGGGCTGGGCACCGTGGTGGCCGTGCTGTCGGTCACCGTCGCCCTGGGCTCCGCGGCCATGGCCGCCGCCGCGCGTCTGGTCCGGCCCGTGCCGCCGCACCGAATACGCACCGCGATCCGTGATCGCGAGCAGCGCACGGCGTTCCTGCCGCAGCGCGATCCCGACGCCTCGGGCCGGTCGCGGCCCAGGGCACCCGGCCGTCTGGTCCCGACGGCCGCGTAGGGGCGCGCAGTTCCTCTCGCCTTCTGCTGACTGATCACTGTCGTCGCCCCTCGCGGGTCGTCACGCCGAAACGCATTTCTTTCGACGTTCGACGAGACCCTTCGGAGGGCCCGCGTGTCCGTTTTCACTCATCTCGTAGCCCAGCTGGGCCGGCTCTTGGAGCCGCTGCTGGCCGATTCCGCGACCGCTGCCGCGATCGTGCTCTTCACCGTGCTCGTGCGGCTCGCGCTGCACCCGCTGAGCCGGGCCGCCTTCCGCGGGGCGACCCCGGTGGCGGGCTGCCTGCCCGTGCTGCTGCAGCTGCCGGTGTTCTTCGTGATGTACCGGGCGTTCTCCTCGGCGGAGATCGGCGGGGCCGCCAACGAGCTGCTCGGGCACCGGCTGTTCGCCGCGCCGCTGGGGGACCGGTGGGGCGACGCGCTCGGCGAGGGCGGCCTGTTCGGGGCGCAGGGGCTGGTGTTCCTCGGCCTGTTCGCGGTCATCGCGGCGGTGGCCGCCTGGAGCGCGTCGCGCGGGCGCAAGACCGCGGCGCTGACGGCTGCCGCCGCGGAGGCCGTTGCTGCGGGGGCGGGCGCCGCCGGCGCGGGCAAGGCGGGCGGGGGCAAGGCCGGCGCGGGCAAGGCCGGCGGCGGTAGGACGGCAGAACCGCGACCTCACAGGTCTTTTTCAAAGGAACCTCATCCACCGAAATGGACGGGGTATCAACTTTTTGGCGTTGATTTTTGGCACGCTGTTGAGTTCTCAAGGAACGGACGCTTCCTTTGTACTCACCCTCTCGGGCTTTCCTCCGGGCGCTTCCTTCGTTCTTGTGTTTCCGACTCTATCAGACTCTTTCGGGCCTGACCCCCAGTCAGCGGGGTTTGTCTTTCGGGCTGTTGTGCCCTTCCGACTCCCAGAACTCTAGTGGATTTCCCAGGCGATTCATAATCGGCCTTCGGAAATGAATTCGGGCATGCCGAATACGTTCCCGGTGGGAGATCGTGCTGAGTTGGGTGCCGCAACGAGGCGGCGGGATTCGTTATACCCGAAACCTTTCGGCTCAGGGACAACTCGAAGAACCTTACGGATCCGCGGGCCTGGTGTCAACCCCGGACTCGGGGACGCGTCAGCTGGGGGACTGGAGGTCCTCCACGCGGTCCAGGAGGCGGGTGAGCATGTCGCCCAGCACTCCCCGTTCCGCGGTGGAGAGGTCCTGGAGGAGGTCCTCCTCGAAGACCGTGGCCGCGCGCATCGCGTCCAGCCACTTGCTGCGGCCCTCCGCGGTGAGCTCGACGATCACGCGGACGCGGTTGTTCTCGTCCCGCTCGCGCGTGACCAGCCCTTCCGCCGTCATCCGGTCGATCCGGTGGGTCATCGCCGCCGGCGTGAGGCCCAACTGCTTCGCGAGCTCGCTCGGGCCCATCCGGTACGGGTCTCCGGAGATGACGAGGGCCTTGAGGACCTCCCACTCCGCGTTGCTGATGCCCAGGGCCGCGGTCTGGCGGCCGTACGCCACGTTCATCCGGCGGTTCAGGCGGCTCAGGGCCGAGACGACCTTCTCGACCTGGGGGTCGAGGTCCTGGAACTCGCGCTGATAGACGGCGATCTGTTCGTCGAGGCTCGGCTCGTGGACGGGCGCAGTGCCGTCGGGGGTGTCACCCATGGTTCGAAGTATCGCACGGGAGCGTTGGCGTCTAACTCCTTCGATGTGTAGAGTTAAGGATCGAACTTTAGGGATGAAGTCTTCAAGCTTCAGCAATCAAGGTGGTGAGAAGTGACCAAGGTGATGGGCGCTGCGATGCGGCGGATCCAGGCCGGGAACGCGTTGACCGCGTTCGGCATCGGCTTCACGGTTCCGTTCCTCTATGTCTACGCGGCGAAAGTGCGAGAGCTGGACCCCGTGTGGGCGACCGGCGCGTTCATGGCGTTCGCCCTCGGTGCGCTTCTCGCGCTGCCCTTCACCGGGCGGGTGATCGACCGGCGCGGTCCGGTCCCCGTCGTCATCGGTGCGGCCTTCCTCGCCTCCGCCGGCGCGCTGTCGCTCGGGCTGTCCACGGGCGTGGTCGCGATCCTGCTCTCCGCACTCGCGCTGGGTGCCGGTCAGGCCGTCATGCAGCCCGCGCTGGCCACAATGATCGTGCGGTGCTCCACGCCGTCCACCCGGACCCGTGCCTTCGCGCTCCAGTTCTTCATGCAGAACCTGGGGCTGGGCATCGGCGGGCTCATCGGCGGCCTGATCGTCGACGAGAGCCGTCCCGGCAGCTTCACCCTGCTCTTCGGCATCGAGGCCGTGATGTTCCTGGTCCTGGCCGGGGTCATCGCCACCGTGCGGATGCCGCAGGTGCCGGCCATCAGCAACGCCCTTGCCAAGCAGGCCGCGCAGTCGGGCGGCGGCTGGAAGCGGCTGATGGAGCACAAGGCCATGGTGCAGTTCTGCGTCCTCGGCTTCGTCCTGTTCTTCGCCTGTTACGGACAGTTCGAGTCGGGGCTGGCCGCCTTCGGTACGGAGGCCGCCGGGATCTCCCCGTCCACGCTCGGGTTCGCGCTGGCCGCCAACACGGGTGCGATCGTCCTCGCGCAGTTCGTCGTGCTGCGGCTGGTGGAGAACCGTCGCCGCTCCCGGGTGATCGCGCTCGTCGGTCTGATCTGGACCGGCGCCTGGATCATCGCCGGCTTCTCCGGGCTGGGACACGGCAGCGCCGTCATGGCCGCCGCCGCGTTCGTGATCACGTACGGGCTCTTCGGCATCGGCGAGGCCATGCTGTCGCCGACGCTGGCGCCGCTGGTGGCCGATCTGGCTCCGGAGGGCTCCGTGGGCCAGTACAACTCGGCCTTCGCGCTGGTCAAGCAGATGGCGCTGGCGCTCGGGCCGCTGGGTGTGCCGCTGGGTGCGGGCGTGCCGATGCTCTACATCGGGATCTTCGTCCTGGTCTCGCTGGGCATCGTCGGGCTGGCGCTGCGCCTCGGCAAGCAGCTGACGCCGGTGCAGGACAACCCGTCGCTGGCGCCGAGCCTGGTCGTGGCGGGGTCGGCGGAGCCGGCGAAGGCCGCCGCGCCCGTGCCCGCGTAGGCGGACTGAACAGGAGAAGGCCCCGGTCCGGTGGACCGGGGCCTTCTTCGTGTCCGGACGCTACTTGTCCCTGTCCCTCTCCCTGTCCCTGTCCTTGTCGGGGAGGGCGAACTCGCACCAGACGGCCTTGCCGCCGCCCGGGGTGCGGCGCGAGCCCCACGCCGAGGCGATGGTGGCGACGATGGAGATGCCGCGGCCGGTCTCGTCGGCCGGTTCCGCGCGGCGGCGGCGCGGGAGGTGGTCGTCCCCGTCGGTGACCTCGATGATCAGCCGGCGGTCGGTGCGGCGCAGGCGCAGGCGCATGGGCGGGGTGCCGTGCTGGAGGGAGTTCGCCACGAGCTCGCTGGCGGCCAGGACGCCGAGGTCGCAGAGCTCGACGGGGAAGCGCCAGGAGGCGAGGACGCCCTGGGCGAAGGCGCGGGCGCGCGGGGCGGCCTCGACGCCGCCGAGGAGTTCCAGGGCTGCGTTGTGGAAGAGCTCGGCATCGGCTCCGGTGCGGGCGGGCTGCTGGAGGACCATCACGGCGACGTCGTCGTCGTGGTCGGCGTCCACTCCGAGGGCGCGCATCAGGCGGTCGCAGATGACGGCGGGGGTGCCCTGTGCGCCGGAGAGGGCGCGCTCCAGGGCGGCGACGCCTTCGTCGATGTCCTCGCCGCGGCGTTCGACCAGGCCGTCCGTATAGAGGACGGCGGTGGAGCCGGGGCCGAGCGCGATGGTGCCGGAGGTGTGGAGCCAGCCGCCGGTGCCCAGCGGCGGGCCGGTGGGGTCGGCGGCGCGGCGGACGGTGCCGTCCTCGTCGCGGACGAGGATCGGGAGGTGGCCGGCGGAGGCGTAGGCGAGGAGGCCTTCGTTGGGGTCGTGGACGGCGTAGACGCAGGTGGCGATCTGGCTGGCGTCGATCTCGGCGGCCAGTCCGTCGAGGAGCTGCAGGACCTCGTGGGGCGGGAGGTCCAGGCGGGCGTACGCGCGGACCGCCGTGCGGAGCTGGCCCATGACGGCGGCGGCGCGGACCCCGCGGCCCATGACGTCGCCGATGACGAGGGCGGTGCGGCCGGCGCCGAGGGTGATGACGTCGTACCAGTCGCCGCCGACGGCCGCCTCGGTGCCGCCGGGCTGGTACGTCGCGGCGACGCGCAGGTCGTCGGGCTGTTCCAGCTCCTGCGGGAGGAGGGAGCGCTGGAGGGTGACGGCGGCCTCGCGCTGGCGGCGCTCGCTCGCCCGCAGGCGCTCGGCGGCCTCGGCGTGGTCGGTGACGTCGGCGAGGTGGATCAGGATGCCGGTGTGGTGGGCGCCGTCCGGCTCGCCGTCGGCGGCGGCCTTGGGGAAGTCCACCGGGGTGCACGTGACGGTGTACGAGCTGCCGCCGCCGGGCGCCGTGCGGTTCTTGGCGGTACGGGGCTTCCCGCTGCGCTGGACCTGCTCCAGGAGCGGGAGCAGGCCGAGGTCGCCGATCTCGGGGAGGGCCAGGTGGGCGGGGGCGCCGGGGGTGCGGGCGCCGAAGCCGGCGGTGTAGGCGTCGTTGACGTAGGCGACCCGGTGCTCGGGGCCGTGCACGAGGGCGATGAGGGCCGGGAGGCGGTCGAGGACGTCCCGTACGGAGAGCTCGTCGGGGGAGGGCACGGGTGCGGCGGAGCTTCCCGTACCGGCGGTGGCGGGCGCGGCCGCGGTGGCCGAGCCGGTGCCGCGGACGGTGGGGTCGGCGGGGCCGCCGTCGACCGCGGCGGCCGCGTGGCCGGCGGCGCCGCGGGCGGCCGGGACCGCGCCCTCGCCCCGTTTGGCCTGGGCGGCGGCGTGTTCGGAGCGGGCGGCGGCGCGACGCTGCGTTCCGGGGAACCGGGCGCTCCAGCGCGTGAAGTTCACTGCGTTCAAGCCTCGTGGTGTCGCTCGTGGTCGCTGTGTCACTCGGTGGCACTCGGGTGGCACTCGGATGTCACGCTGATGTCACTCAGTGCAGGTGTGAGCCCACCTATGGTCACACGTCCGGTGGGGCCGACGGCACTGACGACGTCAGCCTTCGGTCTTCTTCGGGGGGTCCTTGGGGCCTCCGCCCGCGGCGAGTTCGAATTCTGCTCTGGGGTGTTCGAGGGATCCCAGGGAGACGATCTCACGCTTGAAGAGTCCGGAGAGGGTCCATTCGGCGAGTACGCGCGTCTTGCGGTTGAGGGTGGGGACGCGGCTGAGGTGGTAGGCGCGGTGCATCAGCCAGGCCGGGTAGCCCTTGAGCTTGCGGCCGTAGACGTGGGCGACGCCCTTGTGGAGGCCGAGCGAGGCCACGGATCCGGCGTACTTGTGGGCGTACTCGGTGAGGAGTCCGCCGCGCAGGGACGAGACGAGGTTGTCGGCGAGGACCTTGGCCTGGCGCAGGGCGTGCTGGGCGTTGGGCGCGCAGGCGGTGCCCTTCTCCGGTGCCGTGATGTCGGGGACGGAGGCGGCGTCGCCGGCCGCCCAGGCGTGTTCGACGCCTTCGACGGTGAGGAACGAGGTGCAGGCGAGGCGGCCGCGGTCGGTCTTGGGCAGGTCGCTGGCGGCGAGGATCGGGTGCGGTTTGACGCCGGCGGTCCAGACGACGGTGCGGGTGGGGAAGCGGGCGCCGTCGCTGAGGACGGCGACGCGGTTCTCGCAGGATTCGAGGCGGGTCTCGAGGCGCAGGTCGATGCCGCGGCGGCGCAGTTCACGGATCGTGTAGGTGCCCATTTCGGGGCCGACCTCGGGGAGGATCCGGTCGCTGGCCTCGACCAGCACCCATTTCATGTCCTCGGGTTTGACGTTGTGGTAGTAGCGGGCGGCGTAGCGCGCCATGTCCTCGAGCTCGCCGAGCGCTTCGACGCCGGCGTAGCCGCCGCCGACGAAGACGAAGGTCAGGGCGGCGTCGCGGATGGCGGGGTCGCGGGTGGAGGAGGCGATGTCCATCTGCTCGATGACGTGGTTGCGCAGGCCGATGGCCTCTTCCACGGTCTTGAATCCGATGGCGTATTCCGCGAGTCCCGGAATGGGGAGGGTGCGGGAGACGGATCCGGGGGCGAGGACGAGTTCGTCGTACTCGATCACCACGGGGCCGCCGCCCTCCTCCTCGGTGGCGAGGGTGGTGACGGTCGCGGTCCGGGCGGAGTGGTCGATGCTCCGGGCCTCGCCGATGAGGATGCGGCATTTGGGGAGGACGCGGCGCAGCGGGACCACCACGTGGCGCGGTGAGATGGAGCCCGCGGCCGCTTCGGGGAGGAAGGGCTGGTACGTCATGTAGGGCTCGGGGGTGACCACCGTGACCTCGGCCTCGTCGGTTCTCAGCTTTCGCTGGAGCCGGAGTGCCGTGTACATGCCTACGTAGCCGCCGCCGATGATGAGGATCCGCGTACGGGGCGGGGTACCGGGGGCCGTGCCCCGGGAGTTAGCAGCCTTCACCATCCCATGACGCAACGTGGCCGGGAGTTTGTCCACAGGCCCGACAAATTGTGTGACCGACGGGGAAGGCGGGACGGGGCTGTCGGGGGGTGCCGATGGAGGAGAAGGTGTGCAGGTCAGGCCGTGCGGAACGGGTGATTCCGGGGGCTTGGAACGGAAAAGTGGGGGTGAATGCTCCGATCGGGCGGCGGTCCGTCCGGGGCTGCCTCTTCTGAATTGACTCTGGCTCAACTATGTTCGTATCTCGTCGAGGAGTAGGACCAGGGCCCTCATGACCGTGGCCCCCCTCGATGCGAAGGCGGGGAGTGTCTCCGGGGGGAGACATAAGATTACCGGGGGATACACATGCACATTTCCGATTTCCATGCTTCTGCCACGGCACTGTCGACAGCCACGGCTTCGACCGAAAACAATGGCCGCCTGATGGCCGGCGGCCCCACCACGCACGGCGTGGGCCGCTCCACGCCGCTGCGCGTCGACGCTCAGCGCAACCTCGAACACGTACTGCGCGCGGCCCGCGAGGTCTTCGGCGAGCTGGGCTACGGGGCTCCGATGGAGGACGTCGCGCGCCGTGCGCGGGTCGGCGTCGGCACCGTGTACCGGCGGTTCCCGAGCAAGGACGTCCTGGTCCGGCGCATAGCCGAGGAGGAGACCTCCCGGCTGACCGAGCAGGCGCGCACCGCGCTCGGCCAGGAGGAGGAGCCGTGGCAGGCGCTGTCGCGCTTCCTGCGCACCTCCGTGGCCTCCGGCGCCGGGCGGCTGCTGCCGCCGCAGGTGCTGCGGGTCGGCGGGCCGGACGAGGACGGGGCGCAGGACGGGGACGCGCGCGTCCCGCACCAGCGTCAGGCCGCCGTCACCGGCGGGGTGCCCGATCTGCGGGTCGTGGGGGGTTCTCGGACCTCCCTGGAGGACGAACCCTCGGACGACGCGGGCGCGGGTGCGCTGCTGGAGGTCGTCGGCCGTCTGGTGGACCGGGCCCGGGAGGCCGGCGAGCTGCGCGCCGACGTCACGGTGGCCGATGTGCTGCTCGTGATAGCCACGGCGGCGCCCGCGCTGCCGGACGCGGCGCAGCAGGCGGCGGCCTCGGCCCGGCTGCTCGACATCCTGCTCGAGGGGCTGCGCTCCCGGACCGTCTGACAGGTGGGGCGGGGCACCGCGCTGCTGGTCGGGCTTCGCACTGGGTGGTCGGCTTCGCACTGGGTGGTCGTCGCCGAGCGGTGGTTGCCGCCGAGCGGTGGTCGGCTTCGCAGTGGAGGGCGGCTTCGCACTGCGTGGTCGCCGCCGCGCGGTGGTCGGCTTCGCACCGGGGGCGGCTCCGCACTGGTGGTCGCGTCAACCGGGTCCGTCGAACGGCCGCTCGCTCGAACGGGTGAGGTGACGTACGGCGATTCGCCGCACCTTGCCCGGACGAGTGGATGGCGTGGAGACGGGTCCGGTGCGCGGCCGCCATGTGACACGCTGGATCGGTGGACCGGTTGAGTGTGTCGTGCGGGGGCTTCCGCGATGAGCGGTGACGGGCGTGAAGAGCCACGCGGTGGCGCCGGCGGCGAGGTCGAGACGGGCAGCCTGCCCGCCCGGCAGGTCCCGGCGCAGCGCGAACCGGGTGGCCGCCACGCCGCCGGGTCGAGCGGAGAGCTCCCGCCGTCCGACGGGGATTTGATCGCCCGGATGCGCGCCGGCGACGACGGTGCGTACGAGGAGCTGTTCCGCCGGCACGCCGATGCCGTGCGCCGCTACGCCCGCACCTGCTGTCGCGACGGGCACACCGCCGACGATCTGACGGCCGAGGTGTTCGCCCGCACCCTCCAGGCGGTACGGGGCGGGGCGGGTCCGGACCAGTCGGTGCGCGCCTACCTGCTGACCACCGTGCGCCGGGTTGCCGCGGCCTGGGCGAAGACCGCCAAGCGGGAGCACCTGGTCGAGGACTTCGCGCTGTTCGCGGAGCAGTCGGCCGGATCCGGTGACGGCCCGGTCCCGCTGACCGGGGACGACACCCTGGAACTCGGCGCCGACGTACGGGCGATGCGCGAGGCGGAGCAGTCCCTCGCCATGCAGGCCTTCCGGAGCCTGCCCGAGCGGTGGCAGGCCGTGCTGTGGCACACCACCGTCGAGGAAGCCTCTCCCAGCGCGATCGCCCCGCTCTTCGGGCTGAGCGCCAACGCCACCGCCGTCCTGGCCAGCCGGGCCCGCGAAGGGCTCAAGCAGGCGTACTTGCAGGCCCATGTGAGCACCGCGCTGAGCTCGGGCGGGGACTGCGCCCGGTACGCCGACCGGCTCGGCGCGTACGCCCGCGGCGGGCTGCGCATGCGGGCCGAGCGGGGGCTGCGCAAGCACCTGGAGGAGTGCGCCCGGTGCCGGCTCGCCGCCGGGGAGCTCAAAGACGTCAACGCGGGCATTCCCGCGCTGCTTCCGGTCGCCGTCATCGGGTGGTTCGCCGCCGGGTACGCGGCCAAGGCCGCCGGAGTGGTGGCGGGCGGGGCCGTCGCCGCGGGCGGGGCCGGGGCCGCCGCGGCCGCCGCGGGCGGATCGACCGCAGGGGCCGGTGCAGGTGCCGGAGCCGGGGCCGCGGGTGGTGCGGCCGGGTCCGGCGGGGTCGGCGGAGCCGTGGCTTCGGAGGGGCTGGGGCTGCCCGCGAAGGCGGCCATCGCCGCCGGGGTCGTGGTCGCCGCTGCCGCCGGAGAGGTGTTCGCACTGGCCGGTGACGACACCGAGCCGCAGGCCCGGGCGGATGCCGCGCCGAGCGTGGCGGCGCCGGTCCGGCCGGTGCCGGTGAGTTCCGCGCCCGCCGCGCAGGAGCCGAGCCCGCCCGCCGCGCAGCCTTCGGCGGCGCGCGGCTCCGTACCGCCGCCGCGGGCCAGCACTCCCCCGCCGCCGTCGGCCAAGGCGCCGCCGGCCGTGCCGAAGGCCTCGCCGAGCCGGGAGCGGCCCTCGCCCGGCCCGAGCCCGAGCCGCAGCACGAGCCCCAAGCCGAAGCCGACGCCCACCCCGCCGCCGCAGGCCCCGGAGGGGTTCCGGCTGTCCGGGCTGGTCCACTCCGTCTACGGGGACCACAGCGGCCCGGAGCTCCAGACCTGGCGCAGCAGCTGGGTGTGGCAGCGCTGGGGACCGCAGATCGGCGGGCAGCGCTTCACGCACGGGATCACCGTCAACTCCCGCTCCTCCGTGAAGATCGCACTCAACCGCCAGTGCGCGAGCTTCTCCTCGCGGGCCGGCGTGGACGGCCTGTCGGTGCTCACGGACGGCGAGGTGCGCTTCTCCGTGTACGCGGACGGGCAGCGCCTGTGGCAGTCCCGGGCGCTCGGCTACGAGGACCCGGCGGTGGGCGTGTCCGTCTCCCTGGCCGGGCACAAGACGCTGCGCCTGGTCGTGGAGCGGGCCGGGGACGGCCGGCTGCCGACGCTGGCGAGCTGGGCCGACTCCGTCATCAGCTGCCGCTGACCGCGGCCGTCGGGTTTCCGGGCGCCGTCAGGTGCCGGTGAGGGCCAGGACCGTGCTGGTCAGGAGCTCCGCCGCCTCGGGCGGGCCGAGGGCGGCGCCGGCCGCCTGCTCCCCGGCGTACCGCTCCGGGCCGAGCGCTGCGAGGGTGCGGTGGGGGAGGTCGGCCAGGGCGGCCGCCTCCGGGACCGAGCGCGGGTGGCCCGCGCGCCAGGCGGTGGCGGCCGCGAAGACCCGTACCGCCTCGGCGGGCCGGTCGGCGGCGGCCAGCTGACCGGCGGCGGTCTCGGCGAGCGCGGCGAGGACCCGCTCCGCGCAGTGCCCGGCGACGGCGGCGGCCAGGGCGGGGGCGATCAGGACCAGGCCGGCCTCGGGGCCGTGCTCCCGGGCGGCGAGGACGGCGCCGATGTTGTCGATGCCGGCGGTGAGCTGCGGGGGCCCGGTGAACTTCCCGGCCGAGGCGCGGGCCAGATCGCACTCGCTGCGTGCCCGGCCGAGATCGCCCCGGAAGAGCGCGATCAGCGAGGCGACCAGGTGGCTGTAGGAGAGCACGTCATACACCCCGCCGTACTGTTCGGCCTCCCGGTCGGCCTGGTCCAGCAGCCGCTCCGCCTCGTCGAAGTCCCCGGCGCAGAACGACGCTTCGGCGATGCGGACGAGCGCGAAGGGCGCTTCGATGTGCGCCCCGACCTCGCGGGCCAGGCGCAGGCACTCCTCGTACTCGGTGCGGGCGGTGGCGTACCGGCCGCGGGAGAGGGCCAGTTCGCCGGCCGCGCTGGCCACCTGGGAACGGGTCCAGCGGTCGCCGACCCGGTGGGCGATCTCGTGCAGTTCCGCGATGTCCGCGTCGACGGTGGGCAGGCCGCCGGTGATGTCGATGGCGACGTGGGTGCGGAGCATGAGGGTGACGCCGAGCTCCCAGTCGCCGCCGTGGCGGCGGCAGGCCTCGACGGTCGTGTCGAGGTGGGCGTGGAAGTCGAGGACGTCGCCCGTGAGGAACGAGGCCATGGGCCAGAGCATGCCGGGGAAGCGGGCCGTCTCGGGGCCGCCGCGGCCGAAGGCCTCGGTGATGCGGGCCGAGAGGGCGGCGTACTCCGGGGTGCGGAACGGCACCGTGTCGCGGCCCTCGGCCACCAGGAAGATGTGGAGCACCTGGAGGCGCATGAGGCTCCAGTGGTGCGCTGAGCCCACGGGCGGGTCGGGCGGGGTGACGGCGAGGACCCGGTCGGTCCACTCGGCGCCCTCGTCGCGGTAGTTGCGCAGCCACCAGAACCAGCCGAGGGCGAAGTTGAGGCGGTGGGCGGTGTCGACGTCGTGGTGGGTGAGGGCGGTGTGGAGGGCCGCGCGGAGGTTGTCGAGCTCGGTCTCGATCCGGCGGATCCAGGGGAGCTGGGCGGCGGAGCGGAGCAGGGGTTCGGCTTCTTCGGCGAGGGCCGTGAAGTGGGCGGCGTGGCGACGGGCGGTACGGGCGCGGGCGGCGGGTTCGGCCGCGGCGCGCTCGGTGACGTACTCGTGGATGGTTTCGAGCATGCGGTAGCGCATGCCGGCCGGGCCGGCGGGTTCGGCGAGGACGAGGGACTTGTCGACGAGGGAGCCGAGGAGGTCGGCGACGTCCCGGGGGTCGGCGACGGCCGGGGGGCCGGCGAGCGGCAGATGTGTGTAAGAGGCAGCCTCGGGGCAGTCGCTTGGTGAAACGGGTCTCGGTCGCGCAGATCTCGTAGCCGAACCAGGTGTTGACGGCCAGCATCGGGGCGTTGCCGGTGTCGTTCCCGGTGAACGCCTCCGTGTAGCCGGCCGCCCGGGCCCGCAGCAGCGAGTCGCTCTTGGCGAGCCGGGCCAGCCCGCGGCCGCGGAACGCGCGCAGGGTGCCGGTCATGGCGGAGGAGTAGCGGGTGACCCCGTCCGTGTGGGCGGCGGTGAAGGCGGCCACCTCGCCGTCCACCAGGACCACGGTGGTGAGGCCCCGGTCGAGGTACGGGTGGTTCCAGGTGTGCCGGAGCCAGTCCTCGTAGTCGTCGAACTCCGTCACGACGTCGCCCGGTTCGTCGAGGCTCGCCGCCGCGTCGGCCTCGAAGAGCGGGCGCGGATCGGCGGTGAAAGCGGAGCCGGGGCGCAGCTCGACGCCGGCCGGCAGGTCCCGGGGGAGGGCCGGCAGGCCGGCCCCGGCGAGGTCGCGGCGCAGGAAGTGCGCGGACCGGGAGGCGCGGTAGCCGGCGCGCTCGGCGAAGGCGCGGTGGGCCGGCTCGTCCAGGACCCAGGCGTACGAGTCCGTCCCGCCCTCGGCGGCGAGGTGCTCCTCGGCCGCGCGCAGCAGGGCGCGCCCGGCGCCGAGTCCGCGCAGGTCCGGGTCTACGTAGGCGTTGACGAAGCCCTGCCCCGGCTCGGGGCTGGTGTAGGCGATGCCGACCTGCGCCGTGCCGGCCACCCGGCCGTCGCCGGTCTCGGCGACGAGGATGCGGTAGCGCTTGTCGGGGTGGGCGGAGGCGAGCTCGAAGGCCACTCCGCTCGCGGTGCAGATCATGAAGGGCAGGGCCGAGCGGCGCACGCGCACCACTGACTCGGCGTCGTCCGGGTCGTTCGGGCGCAGGTCCCGGATCGTTGCGGTCATGTGCGTGACGGTACGGGTGGGTCGGGGAGCGCGCGCGTGAATTTCGGGCCGCCGCCCGGTCCGATGGGGGACAATCGGCCGCGTGACACCGACTTCCACGAACCTGAAGATCCGCATCGACGGCGCGGCCGGTGCGGCGGCCCCGTACGAGCAGCTGCGCGCCCAGATCGCCGAGGGCGCGCGGGAGGGACGGCTGCCCGCCGGATTCAAACTGCCGACGGTGCGGGGCCTCGCGGAAGAGCTCGGGCTGGCGGCGAACACGGTCGCCAAGGCCTACCGGGTGCTGGAGGCCGACGGGGTGATCGAGACGCGGGGCCGGGCCGGCAGCTTCGTCGCGGCGGCGGGCGACGGGGCCTTCCGCGAGGCGGCCACCGCCGCGCAGGCCTATGCGGAGCGGGCGCGGCGGCTGGGCCTGACCTTCGAGGAGGCGACGGCGGCGTCGCTGGACGCGCTGCGCGCCCGGTACGCGGAGTAGTCCGGTACGCCGAGCAGTCCGGTACGCCGAGTGGCCCGTCCGGTCTCCGGCAGGTCCGGTGCGGGCCCCGGCCGGCCCCCGGGTCAGTCCTTGCGCGGGTGGAGCCGTGCCTCGAGGTGGTGCGTCATGGGCTGGCCCACCGCCGCCATCTCCTGCACGATCGTCAGCCCGCCGTCCTGGAGGGCGTACCGCCGGCGCATGCCGGTGACCTCCTTGGCCCGGGGGGTCAGCCCCACGGTCTCGGTCGCCATCTCGATCTCCGTGCCGGACACCCGGCCGACGTACGTCTCGACGATTCCCGTCGGGTGGGCGAGCGTGACCTCGACGGAGGCGTCCGGCAGGATCCGCCACCACCCGGCCTCCCGCCCCGCGGGGCGCAGGGCCGTCCCGGACGCGTCGATCAGCCACGCGCGCGACTCGTAGCGCAGGAAGGGCCTGCCGTCGTGGCTGAAGGTGATCTCCTGCTCGTACCGGAAGCCGTGCTCGAGGGTCGGGTACTCGCCGCTTCCCCGCCCGTGCCAGCGGCCGATGAGGCCCAGCACCGGCTGGAGTTGCGGATGCGGATCGGGACCCTCGCCGAGGACGTGGCTGTCGGGGAAGGGGTTCTCCTGCGCCGGTTCGAGCACGGTGCGTTCTCCTGTTCGTGGGTCCCCCGGAGGGTGCGTCGCCGAGTGCTGTGACCGGAAGGGTTCACCGGGGCGCGGCGCCCGGCACGGCACCTCGCCGCGTTGTCGGACCACACCGGTACGTCCAGTACGAGGCGTGCTCCTCCGCCCGGGGGCCCCTCCCGGCGGTAGCTGGGGGAGAGGCACCGCACCGAACACCGCGACCCGGCAAACCTTTCCGGCCACAGCACTAGCGCGGCCGGCGGGGGCCTTCGGCCGCGCCCCCATTGTCGTCGCCCCGCGGGCCGTCCCCCTACAGGTAGAGCCCCGCCTCGGTGTCGTGCCCCTGCGGCGGCAGCAGGGCCGAGGGGCCCGTCGCGCCGCGGCGCAGGGCGTAGAGCTCCGCCAGCGTCGCGCCCTCGCGGGAGACTCCCTCGTCCGTGCCGAGCCAGTCCACCGCCTCGCGGTGCGTGAGGCGGCCGACCTCGATCCGGGCCAGGCAGCGGCCGGGCCGGACCACCGCCGGGTGGAGGCGCTCCAGGTCCTCGTTGGTCGTCACGCCGACCAGGACGTTGCGCCCCTGGCCGAGCAGCCCGTCCGTGAGGTTGAGCAGCCGTGACAGCGCCTGCCCGGCGGTGTGCCGGGCCTCGCCGCGGATCAGCTCGTCGCAGTCCTCCAGCAGGAGCAGCCGCCAGCGGCCCTTCGCCGTGCCCTCGTCCTCGCCGATCGCGATGTCCATCAGGTAGCCCACGTCGTTGAACAGCCGCTCCGGGTCCAGTACGCAGTCCACCTGGCACCAGTCCCGCCAGGACCGGGCGAGCGTGCGCAGGGCGGAGGTCTTCCCCGTTCCCGGCGGGCCGTGCAGCAGGAGCAGCCGGCCCGCGATGTCCTCCGGGGTGATCTTCATCAGCCGGTCCATCGCCCCGGCCACCGGCGCGGTGTAGTTGGCCCGCACCTCCGCCCAGGTGCCGGCCGCGATCTGCCGGGTCGTGCGGTACGGGCCGCGGCGCGGGGAGACGTACCAGAACCCCATCGCGACGTTCTCGGGCTGCGGTTCGGGCTCGTCCTGGGCGTCCTGCGTGGCCTCGCCGAGCACTCCGGCGGCGAGTTCGTCGCTGACGGCCGTCACCGTGACGTCCGCGCCGCGGCTCCAGCGGGAGACGAGCATGGTCCACCCCTCGCCCTCGGCGAGCGTCGCGCTGCGGTCGCTGTCGCGAGCGGAGCGCAACACGGTGGCGCGGGGCGGCAGGAGGGTCGCGCCGGCCTTCACCCGGTCGATCGACACACTGTGCGAGTAGGGCTGCTCGCCCGACGCGAAACGGCCGAGGAACAGCGCGTCGACCACGTCCGACGGGGAGTCGCTGTCGTCGACGTTGAGCCGGATCGGCAGTGCGTCCTGGGGGTTGGCTGGCATGGCGCCCATGATCCGGCACGAACTGGCCTCATGCACCCGTGTTTCGCCGGATCGGGTGGCGGAATTCCCTCTTCAAACGCCGTGCGGGTGAAGATTCGGGCCGCATCTCTGCGCCGAATATTCTTGGCATGAACACTTCCAGCGGACCTCGGCTCCTTGTACCACGGACTCAGGAGTAACTCCGGAGCAACCCCCCACAAGGAGCCGCACACATGAGCATGAGAATGCCTCGTTTCGCAGCCTTGGCCTCTGCCCTGTTACTCGCCGCGGGAGCGGCCCTGTTCGGCGCCGGACCGGCCGGCGCCGCCGCCGACTTCGGCTACGTCGCCCTCGGCGACTCGTACTCCTCCGGCCTCGGCGCCGGCAACTACGACAGCGCCAGCGGCAACTGCAAGCGCACCACCCGTGCCTACCCGGCGCTCTGGGCCGCCGCCCACGCTCCGCAGACCTTCTCCTTCGCCGCCTGCTCCGGTGCCCGCACCGGTGACGTGATGAACAACCAGCTCACCCCGCTGAACGCCGGCACCGACCTGGTCAGCATCACCATCGGTGGCAACGACGCGGGCTTCTCCGACGTCATGACGACCTGTGTGCTCCAGTCCGAGTCCACCTGCGTCAGCCGCGTCAACCAGGCCAAGGCCTACGTCGACTCCACCCTCCCCGGCCAGCTCGACCAGGTCTACAACGCCATCCACAGCCGGTCCCCGGGCGCCCGCGTGGTCGTCCTCGGCTATCCCCGCTTCTACAAGCTCAACGGCAACTGCGTCGCAGGACTCACGGAGGGCGAGCGCACGGCCATCAACGGCGCGGCCGACCACCTCAACACCGCCATCTCCAAGCGCGCCGCCAACCACGGCTTCGCCTTCGCCTCGGTCGCGGGCGCCTTCACCGGCCACGAGATCTGCTCCGGCAGCGCGTGGCTGCACAGCCTCAACTGGCTGAACGTCAGCGAGTCGTACCACCCGACGGCCGCCGGACAGTCCGGCGGCTACCTGCCGGTCCTCACCGGCGCCGTGTGACGGCCTGACGGTCATGGCCTGACGACGTGACGGCCATGGCCTGACGGCCTGACGGCCTGACGGCCGCGGCCCGAGGCGGGTCCGGCGGTCACGGGCTGGGCGTCGGGCCCGGCGCCGGTGACGCGGAACCGGTCGGTCCGGCCGTTCCGGGGGAGGAGGCTCCGCCCGTCGGATCCTCCTCCTCGCACGTCACCGAGAACTCCAGCCAAGCCGAAGCCGCCTCGGCGGGACCCCGGACCTCGAGCCGCACCGCGTCCTCGAAGGTCGCCCCCGGGTAGTTCGTCAGCTCGGTGTGCTCCAGCCGTACGCTCGCCGGCCCGCCCTCCGGATACGTGACGGACTGCCAGCCCGGCCCGGTGGTCACCCCGCTGCGCGTGGCCCACCGGTACTCCAGCGCCGCCGGTACGCGGTCCACGGCGAGGGTGGCGGCGAAGGCGGGCGCCTCTCCGGCGGGCGGCGGGCAGCTGCCCCGGTAGCCGTCCCGGACCGCCTGCACGGCGGACACGGTCACGCCGGGCGGGGGACCGGCGGACGCGGACGCGGAAGGCGAGGCCGAGGGGGAGCCCGAGGGCGAAGGGCTCGGCGAGGGGGTCGGGGACGGCGAGCCCTCCGGTGTCGTGGACGGCGTGCTCGTCGGGGTCGCCGTGCCGGGCCCGCCGGTGTTCCGCAGGTCCTTCAGCAGCAGCCAGCCCAGCAGCGCCAGCACCACGACCAGCAGCACGATCCCCGCGGTCAGCACCGCTCCGGCCCGGCCCTCCCGGCCCCCGGACGGATGTCCCGGCCGGCCGGTCCCGGTCCCGGACCCGGTTCCGAACGGGGCCGTCGGCGCCGGCATCGGCAGCGCCGGGGTCGGGCGGTCGTGCCGGTGGTGCGCGACGGTCGTCGGCGCGTCCGGCCCCGTCCCGGGCCCCGGCTCCGCCGCCGGACCCGACACCGGACCGCCGGAGGCCCGTACGGTGCCGCCCGCGCCGACGACGCGCAGCATCCTGGCCGCCTCCGCCGCGGGCAGCCGCCGCCCGGGCTCCTTGACCAGCAGGCCCTCCAGTACGGGAAGCAGCGGCCCGGCCCGCAGCGGCGGCGGGAACTCCTCGTCCACCACGGCCCGCAGCGTGCCCACCGGGCTGTCCCGGCGGAACGGCGTGACCCCCTCGACGGCCGTGTACAGCGTCACGCCGAGCGACCAGAGGTCCGACTCGGGACCCGGTTCGCGCCCGAGCGCACGCTCCGGCGCGAGGAACTCGGGGGAGCCGACCACCTCGCCCGTCATGGTGATGGCGCTGGAGCCCTCCAGGCTCGCGATCCCGAAGTCGCCGAGCACCACCCGCCCGTCGTTGGCGATCAGCACGTTGGCGGGCTTCACGTCCCGGTGCAGCACCCCGGCCTCGTGCGCGGAGCGCAGCGCCGCCAGCACCTGCTCGCCGATGTGCGCGGCCCGCTGCGGGGTGAGCGGCCCGTCGCCCTCCAGGACCTCCGCGAGCGAGAGCCCCCGTACGATCTCCATCACGATCCAGGGCCGGCCGTCCTCGGTGGCCACGTCGTACACGGTGACGACGCCCCGGTGCGAGACGCGGGCCGCGGCCCAGGCCTCCCGCTCCAGGCGCCGGTACATCCGCTCCACCTCGGAGGCGTCCATCCCGGCCGGCGCCCGGACCTCCTTGACGGCGACCTCGCGGCCCAGGGTCTCGTCCCGGGCCCGCCACACCATGCCCATGCCGCCGCGGCCGAGCGGTCCCAGCAGGCGGTACCGTCCGGCGATGACGCGCTGGTCGCCGCCGTCCTCGTTCGACGCAGAGTCAGTCACCGCAAGCCTCACAAGCTCTGTCCCCGTGCGGCCGCACGGGTCACCGGACGATCACTCCAAGTTAGCGCAGCGGGCCCGGTACGGCTCCTGTCAGGGCGGGAGTGGGGTGCGCGGTTCCGGCCCGCCCGCATCCCGTTCCCCTCTCGCGCCCCTCTCGTGCCCATCTCGCCCCCGGGCCAGCCGCCTTGTGCGGAGAGTGACGGTCGACTCCGCTGAGTAATCGTCAACTCCCGCTCGCCACAGGGGCAATTCACACGACCGGGATACCCGGACGCGACGTGGGGACGATAGGGTTACCCTGCCCGGTGGGCCGGGTGCCCTCGTACGGGTGGGGAGAGACATGGAACAGATAGCAATGCGCAGCAGGCCGCCTCGCGTGCCTGCCATCACTTGCGGCAGCGGCGCGGCCAGCTCGCGCCTCGACCGCCACCTTGCCGTGCTCGGCGGTCCCGCCGTCCCGCACCGCGAGGCGGCGGAGGCGACGCTGCTGATGCGCGAGCTCACTTCGCGTGACCACACGCACCGCCTGCGGAGCCGGAGCGCGCGCGTCTCGCTCTTCGCGCCGCTGCGGCGGCTGCGTCGCACGCTCTTCGGTAGCCGCCGTTCGTAACCGTCCCCCGTCCCGTCCCCGCAGTGCCGCCGTTTCGTCCCCGGCTGATCAACCCTGCCCAGTCAGCGAACAACGCCGTCCCGGCGCAATGCCGTGATCTGTTCGCCCGTCATCCCCAGGGCGACCAGCAGGAGTTCGGTGTGCTGGCCGAGCGCGGGCACCGCACCCATGTGCGGTGCCGCGCCGCCGGGCAGCCCGATCGGCGGCAGCAGTGCCCGCAACGGTCCCGCAGGCGAGCCCACCTCCCGCCAGCGGTCCCGTGCCTCCAGCTGCGGATGCGCGGCCAGCTGGGCCACCGAGTTGAGCCGCGCGCAGGCGATGCCCGCCGCCTCCAGGCGCCCGATCGCCTCGTCGGCGCCGAGCCGACCCAGCGCGTCCGCCACCGCCGCGTCGGTCTTCTCCCGGTTCGCCGTGCGCGCCGCGTTCGTCGCGAACCCCGGATCATCCGCCAACTCCGGCCGCTCCAGCAGCTGTTCGGCGAGCCGCCGCCACTCCCGGTCGTTCTGCACCGACAGCAGCACCCGGTCACCGTCCGCCGTGGCATAGGCGTCGTACGGCGCGATCACGGCGTGCGCGAGACCGGTCCGCACCGGCTGCTCACCGCCGTGCATCGTGTGGTGCAGCGGATGCCCCATCCACTCGGCGAGCGCGTCCAGCATCGACACCTCCACCCTGCCTCCGCGCCCGGTGGTCCCGCGCCGCAGCAGGGCCGCGAGCACCCCCGAGAAGGCGTACATGGCGGCCGCGATGTCCGCCGCCGGGATCCCCGCCTTGACGGGGTGATCCGGGGTGCCGGTCACCGAGACCAGGCCCGCCTCGCACTGGACGAGCATGTCGTAGGCCCGCTTGTGGGCGTACGGGCCTTCGGGGCCGTAGCCGGAGACGTCCACGGCGACCAGCCGGGGGTAGCGCGCGCACAGCGCCGCCGAGTCCAGCCCGAGCCGGGCGGCGGCGCCCTGCGCGAGGTTCTGCACGAACACGTCGGCGCCCTCGAGCAGCCCATGCAGGACCTCGCGGCCGCGCGGGTCCTTCAGGTCGAGCGCGATCGACTCCTTGCCCCGGTTGGCCCACACGAAGTGCGAGGCCAGACCGTGCGCGGCGGTGTCGTAGCCGCGCGCGAAGTCCCCGCCGTCCGGCCGCTCGACCTTGATCACCCGGGCGCCCAGGTCGGCGAGCTGGCGGGTGGCGAAGGGGGCCGAGACGGCCTGCTCCACGGCGACGACGGTGATTCCGTCGAGCGGGAGCGGGAGCGCGTCGTTGGCGTGCGGGTCGGTGGTGGCGTGCGTGTCGGGTTCCATGGCGCCCTGCCTACCGGGCCGGGGAGGGTTCTGTCATCACGCGCCCCGCGCGAACGCGGATGAACCGGACTGTCCGGGCCATCCGGCGGGTCCGGACAGTCCGGCTCGGTCTGGCCGGTCCGGCCGGTCTGGCGGGGTCGGATCGGTCTGGCGGGGTCGGCCGGTCGGCCGGCCGGTCCGGACAGTCCGGCCGGTGGGGTCGCGGATCAGAGCAGCGCGAACTGCCCGCCCGGGCCCTCCTCCTGGTGGTCCAGCACCGAGGCCGGCCGCCGGGCCCAGCGCGGCGGCGGCAGCACCCCGGCCGCGCGCAGGTCGGCGGAGTTCGGGGCGGTCGCGTCCGGGGCGGCGGGGTCCGGGTCCGGGCCCGACGCGGTGGCGTCCGGGTCCGGGCCGGTCGTGGTGGGGTCCGGGTTCGGGTTCGGGCCGGTCGTGGTGGGGTCCGGGCCCGACGCGGTGGCGTCCGGGTTCGGGCCGGGCTCGAACGCTGCCCGGGCCGGGGCCAGGTCGGCCAGCAGCGCCAGGGTCGTCACCAGGGTCAGCAGCTCCGAGGTCCAGCCCTGCGGCCACTCGGCCGGGCCCAGCGCCTCGAGTCCGTCGGCCTCCGGGTCCCGGTGGGCGAGCCGGGCGCCGAACCACGCCTCCAGGACGCGGACGCCCTGGACCTCGTACTCCCACGCCCCGGCCGGGACGGGCGAGACGGTCCCGGTCCCGATGCCGAGCGTCTCGCTTTCCGGGTCGTACGAGAGCTCGCGCGGCCAGGCCGGCAGCGCGGAGCGGACGTAGGGCCTGCGCCCGCCCGGCAGCCGGGGCGGTTCGCCGCCGCGCGCCCCGCGCAGCCGGACGGAGAGCAGCCGGTGGCCCAGTTCCAGCCCGGCCCGCCAGCGCGCGGCGTCGGGGGCGAGCGGGACCTCGTACCCCCGCGGTCCGGGGCGGCCCGCGGCGAGGATCCAGCAGAGCACGTCCTCGGGGGTGACCCAGGTGCCGTAGCGCTCGCCGAGCAGCGGCAGCAGGCCCGGGGCGAGATTGGGCTCGGCCCCGCCCGGGCGGCGGTGCAGGGGGCGGATCCGGCCGAGTCGGCCGACCGGGAGGTGCGCGGTGACCAGCAGTTCCGGGTCCGGCCGGCCGCCCTGGGGGTTCCGGGGCGCCTTCGGATGCGGTGAGGCCTTCGAGTGGGGCGAGGCCTTCGGGTACTGGGTGGCCTTCGGCAGCTCCACGAGGAACAGCTGGTGCTCGTCCAGGACCCGCCACAGCTCCGGGCGGGCCTGGTCGATGAGCCGCTGGTCGGGCAGCAGCCACTGCTCGTCGAAGGGCTCGCGCAGCACCCGTACGGGTTCGGGGCAGGGGCCCGGCGTGTCCGAGAAGCGGGCCGTGGAGCCCGCGCGCTGGCCGGGCAGCGAGGCCGCCCCGGCGGCGGGGGTCCGCGCCCGGGTCGGGCGGAAGAGCCGCTCCCGCTCGGGGCCCCCGGCGGCCGCCAGGGCCGCCCAGCGGGCCCGCAGGGTCGCCGGGTCGGGGGCCGCCACCCAGGCCCGGCCCAGGCGCAGGGGACTCACGGACCAGGGCATCAGCTCGTCCAGCAGCGGTACGTCAGCGCTCACCCGGCCGATGGTAGCGATGCCGCCCGCTGGCCGGGCCTCGTCCAGGCCGGAGGGTTAGGCTCCTTGTGTACGGATCCGCACCGAGCCCAGGTCATCCGGGAGGCGGTCATGAGCCAGTACGACGAATACTCGACCCCGTCGCAAGCCGAGGGGGAGCGGCTCGACGAGGACATGGACGAGACGCAGAAGAAGCAGCGCCACGCCCAGACGACGCGGACCACTCCGTCCCAGGCGGAGGGCGAGCGGGGGGCGGAGGGCGAGGAGAAGTAGCCGCGCGGGCGCCCGGCCACCGGCCGCCCGGCGGGCCGTTCGGAAGAGCGGCCGGTGGGTCGGCGGCCTGGCGGTGGGTCGGTCCGGTGGCCCGGCGGTCAGTGGGCGTCGACCGTCACCGTGAAGGAGAAGCGGTCCCCGCGGTAGCGGATCCGCGCCACGTCGACCACCCGGCCGCCCTTGTCGTAGGTCACGCCCGTGTAGTGCAGGATCGGGCTCAGCAGCGGCACTTGGAGCAGCTCGGCGGTGGCCGGGTCCGCGAGGCGCGCCTCCACGGTGTCGGTGATCCGGCTGATGTCGACCTTCACGATGTCGCGCAGCACCTTCGTCATCGGCCAACGTTCCAGATCCGCGAGATCGATGGCCTCCGCCAGCTCCGGACGCACCGCGTTCTCGGCCCAGTTGGTCGGCTCGCCGCTCTCGCTGTCATGGCGCAGCCTGCGGTAGGTGACCACTTCGGGCGTGTCCGGGAAGTGCTCCAGCAGGTCCCCGGGCACGGGTGTGAGGCCGTGGCCGAGAATCGTCGTACGGTCGCCCGACTGCTGTGCCACGATCGCGTCGACCGACCCCAGCAGCTGCACCGGGGCCCCGCGCATCGCCGCGGGCTCGATGAAGGTCCCGCGCCGCCGGTGGCGGCTGATGAGGCCCTCGGCCTCCAGCTCCTTGAGCGCCTGCCGCATGGTCAGCACGCTCACCCCGTAGTGCTCGGCGAGCCGCTCCTCGGTGGGCAGCCGCAGCGAGGCGTCCGCCGTGCGCCCGAGTATCGAGGCGCGCAGCGACTGGGACACCTGGTACCAGAGCGGCAGCTTCCGGTTCAGTACCAGGGAGTCGGGGGCGAAGGCGGTCACGGGTGGTTCTCCGTCTGTCTCTTCTACACACTCGACGCCGCCGACGCTCTTGCCTGTGTACGAGCGGCCCACCACGAAGGCGGCACCGTCCCAATCCGTCCACTCAGCCAGCCCCTCAGAAAGATCCACGGAGCGATCCTGCCAGCACAGCATCAGACCCGGTGAACCTTTCCGGTCACAGCACTAGCTGCAGTCGTTCCCACGGACCAGGCCTCTACATGTGTAGAGTGCGGGCAGCATCCTCTACACATGTAGAGGGAAGCCTCGTTCGACTACAAGGAGCCACGGTGAGCGCGACCGTCACACCCGTCCTCGAGCGCAAGCCCCAGCCCAAGCCGCTGCGACCTTTCAGGGTCGGGGCCGGCGGCTTCCTCCTACTGGGCACGGGCCACCTCGCCTTTGCGGCCGCGGCGGCGCTGGACGACCCCACCCCTCAGCAGCGAGCCTCCTCGGCAGCCATGCGGGAGTCGAGCATGACGCTGCTCGGTCTGGAACGCAGCACCCTCGACATCGTCCAGGGCATGAGCCTCGCCATGGCCCTGTTCGTCATCGCGTGCGGGCTCCTCGCCCTCACCGTCGTCCGGCACGCCCCGGCACTGGTCGAACGGCGCACCGCCTTCGGATGGATCCCCCTCGTCGCCTCACTGGTGGGCCTGGCGATATCCGTCCTGCTCCTGCCCGTGCCGCCGATCGTCGTCCTCGCCGTCACCAGCTGCGCCTTCGCCCTGTCCTTGCGCCGGGCGACGCCCTGATCGGTGTCAACGCGGCCTCCGCGACGCGAAGCGTCTCCACAAGCCCGGGAACCCGCTCGCTGTCGCCGAAAGCGCGCGTATGAACCTCGCGCACGACCCGGTGATCGTCAGCGGTCTCTTGCCGGATCACCACCTCGGTACCGCTGGGAGCGATCCGGAAGCCTTCAGTCGCATCGTGTGACGTCATGGCCACGAGGCTAGGTCGCGGAGGAACTCGCGCGCGAGGCAATTGCGCACCACGCCGTAAGCGTCAGCTGAAGTCCCAGCTCGTCATGGTGGCCCGTTGGGCTTCCGCGACCTGCGTCTCGTATTCGTCGGCGGTCGTCATGGGGACACGCCGGCCCCACGGCTGCCGAGGGGGCACGGCGATGTCGTTCGGCCCGGACCGGCGACCGTCAGCGTACGGACAGCTCCGCCGCGACGATGACGTTGCCGTACAGGTCCTCGAAGTGCAGGGAGCCGCCCTCGCCCCCTTCCCGTTCGTCCCACACCCGCACGCCGTGATCGCGCAGGTGCCTGCCGGTCTGCTGCACGTCGGCCGTGTACAGGACGAGCAGGGGCTGTCCACCACACTGACGGCCGATCAGCTCACGTTCCCGCGCGGTGGTCGCGGGCATCAGCCAGAGGCCCACCTGCCCCTGGCCGGACAGGCCGATGTGCAGGTAGCGGTAACCGTCGACCGTTTGATCGTGCAGGACCGAAAAGCCCAGGACCTCTCGATAGAAGGCCAAGGCATCCGCGGCGTCCGCGACGAGCACCGACATGCGCCCGAGCGCGGAAAACGGGTTCCGATCGGGAGAGGGAGCCATGAGGAGAACCTCCGGGATGACGGTCGGAGCCGGGCCAGCCGACAACTACGTGAGTTACGCGTACCCAGCGTTGAGGGACGGTGGTGGTGGAGCAGCAGTAACGGTCAGACATCGCATCACAGTTACAAATGGGACTAGGGCGTGTATCGAATGTGCTGATCACAGCCACTCATGGATGGCTGCGATGAGAACGGTCGCTTCGTATCGGACCGCAAGCTTGTCGTACCTCGTGGCCACGGCCCGGTGTCGCTTGAGGCGGTTGATGCCGCACTCAACCGCGTGGCGTTCTCGGTAGTCGATCTTGTCGAACTTCGGAGGGCGGCCACCGCGCGAGCCGAGCTTCTTGCGGTTCCGGGCCTGGTCCGCCTTGTCTGGGATCGTGCAGCGGATGCCGCGCCTGCGCAGGTAGGCGCGGTTCTTTCGGGAGGCGTACGCCTTGTCGGCGCGGACCCGGTTCGGACGGGTGCGTGGCCTGCCCGGACCGGGGCGGAAGACGCGGATCTTCTCCAGGACGGCTTCGAACTGCGGAGAGTCCCCTCGCTGTCCGGCAGTGATCACGATCGACATCGGCTTCTGGCCCTGCTCGACGGCCAGATGCAGCTTGGTCGTCAGACCGCCGCGCGAGCGTCCAAGGCCGTGGTCGTACGGCTCCGCCGTGCCGACCCCGCCGGGCGGCTCCTTTTGCAGATCCCCCTTTCCCGCGCCCCGGCGGCGTGCTGGTGGGCCCGGCATACAGTGGAATCGACGTTGATGTCCCAGGTGATGAGTTCCTTGGCATCCGCCCGGACCTGAAGTTCGGCAAGGATGTTCTGCCAGGTGCAGTCCCGCTGCCAGCGGCGGAACAAGTCGTAGACCCGGCCCCAGGGGCCATACCGCTCCGGAACGTCACGCCACGGGACGCCGGTACGGGTCCGAAACCGTATGCCGTCGATCAGCTGCCGCCTCGTCCATATCGGCGGGCGTCCCGGCTTCTTGCCCCCGGGCAGCAACGGTGCCAGCCGCTCCCACTGGGTATCCGTCAGATCTCCACGCGCCACCGGGCGATCATCGCAGAGGCTGATCGACTTCAGAACTGGACGCCAGACCGGTCGCAGACAGGATCGCCTCGACTGTCTCTTCAACCGTCTGCGCAGCGTTGTCGATCCAGATTCCCTGCTGCCCGAGCTCGGAGCGCATCGCCTCATCCAGTGGCGACCAGTCCACGGCCAGCGCCTTCTCCCGAGCCTGGTTGCGCCGCCACGCCGTTGCCGGGCCAGGAGCGAGGACGACGATGTGGAGCGGCACGGCCGCCAGCGTCATGCGGTAGAAGTCAAGGTGGGAACGACGGACCACGACATCATCGAGCACCGGGATGAAACCGGCCCGCACGAAGCTGTCCGCCAGAAGGCACGCGTTGCGGGCCCGCAGGAAAATCTGCCGGTCGGCTTCCGCGTTCGCGGCCGGTGAGGGCCATTGCCCACCGCTGACGATCATCTGCTGGAGTGCGTCCACCTCGATATGGGCCGCCATCCGGAACCGGCCGGCCAGCGCAGCGGCCACCGTCGACTTCCCACTCCCCGGGATGCCGGTCAGTAGGACAGCCCCGGCGGCCGGCTCGCGGTCGACGGGCACCAGATCCAAGCTCATACGAGTTCTCCAAGCGCAAACGATCAAGACCTTGGGAGAATACGCGCTGCCCCATCACCCGCCCAGTCAGCGACCGCTTGATCCACTTTCGACACACGCCCTAGCGGTGTGAGTTGCGGTAATGGGCACGACGTTGGAATCGCCGACGGGCGCCGCGCAGAGCTCGGAGACGATCGCGAACGACGTCGTCACCATCGGCACGGCCATGGCCGGCGGCATCACCGCGTGCGTGGTCCGGCCGGGCGCCATGCCGTCGCGGATCTGCCGGCTCGGGCTTCACCTCCGCCTAGGCACGAGATGCACCCCCGCGACAGGGCTGTCAGGCTGGTCGTATGACGCTGGGTGTCTTCCCCGTCGGCCGTGTCCATCACGTCGGGCACGTCGAGTCGCGGGTTCAGGACGTGCGGGGCGAACCTGCCCTCCTGGAGGTCTACACGGGCTGGATCAACGCCGACGTGGCCGGGGTGGGCGGGCAGCTCGTGAGTATCGACTTCGCTTCATTCCTGCCGCACTCGGGAACGCGGGTCAAGCAGTACCCGCAGGAGCTGACCCCCGACGTAGCCGTCATCGCCGAGGTGCAGACGGTTGTTCACCAGGACGACGAGACCACCTGTCACGGCATCGACTTCGCCACTGTCGCCCTGGAGACCCAGCAGCAGCTGCCTGCGGACCCTCCGCCCCGGTGCCTCGTCCTGCGGGGCCGGTTCGCACTGCAGGACGTCCTGGTGAACAGCATGAGCTACCAGGTCACCCTGCTCTGGCCGCCCTACGACCCCCTCCCGGTCATCGACCTGCCGGCTCACGTGGGGCCGGGCTAGCCCCGACCCGGCGCGCCGGGTGAGGAACTCCAGAAGCAGCCGCGTGGTCTGCGCTGGCACGGGTCAGCCGCGCGCGCGGAGGCCCGCCATCCGGCCCGTGCCTGCCCGGCCAGGGAGCGCTCGCCCGGAGCGCGGCTGGCCTGCTCGAAGGCCTCCGCCGCTGCCTACGTACACCTCCGGGGTCAGGGTCAGGAGGCAGCAGCCGCAGGGGAAGTCTGCGCTCGGCCGGGCGGCATGGAGGCCCTGCAGGCTTTGCAATGCCCGGTAGTGGCGGTCCGGCTGGACAAGGATTCGCTCCGTCCCGGCTGGTTGCCGGGACGGAGCGAGGGGGCGTACGGGGGTTGGGCTCAGCGGGTGCTTGCGCGCCGGCGTCGGTGGAGCACGGCGGCTCCGCCCGCAAGGGCGAGTGCCGTGCCGGAACCGCCGGCGAGGAGCAGGGTGGATGACGAGGCGTCGTCCTCCGTGCGCTCGGGACCGTAGCCGCTGGAGTAGCCCTGGGTGTCGTACTCCGAGCCGGGGAGCTTGTCGGCGTAGCGGGCCTTGACCAGCTTCTGGTAGTCGCTGAGCGATACCGACGCCTGGCCGCCCAGTCCTTCCCGGGCTTGGTCGTTGAGTGGCTCGACGGTGGCGAGTTTGAGCTGGTACCAGCCGCGGTTCTGCGGTTCGGTGAAGACCAGCGTGCCCAAGGTGGCCTTGCTGGCGTATGTGGCGTCGCTGTCGCCGTCTCGCACGGCTGCCAGGTGCCAGCCGCCGCCCTGGGTGGGGGCGAGCATGACGGTGACGTTGCGGCCGTTGACGGTGGTGCTCAGTGAGGAGACCAGCTGCGTCAGCTTGATCGCCTCGGTGGGCAGTGGCTTGGCGGTGCCCGCGACGAACCCCGGGGTGATCTCGTTCAGTGCCACCGGGTCCTTGATCGTGAAGACCGGGAGGCCCTGGCACGGCTCGGTTGTTTCGGGGATCGTCTGCACCGGGCCGCCGGCACCCTCGGTGGGCACCGGAGTGCGCAGGAATCGGCAGACGGTGTTGCGGACGTCGGTGGACTTCACCGCGTTGAGGGCGGCCTGGTAGCCGGGGATGTCGGCCGGGAGGGGATCCTTGGCCGTGGTCGCGTGCGTCGGACCGACGACGGACAGCAGTGCGGATGCACTCACTGCGATGACGGTGGACAGACGGGAGAGGCGAGAGGCCGCCCACTTGGACATTTCGGTACCGCTGGTGTCGCGCATGTCGCCTGCCTTAGCGGGAGATACCGATGCGGGAATGGGTCCACTTGGACGAGCTGTTGCTCACGTAGTCGTTGTAGTTCCACCACGTGTACGTGGTGGTGTCCGGCCACGGGTCGGCCACAGCGATCGTGCTGTTCGCCGTGTCGAAGCCGTAGACCACGTTCATGTGGCCCCCGCCCGACGTCCACCCGATGCGGGCACCGATCGGTCGGGCCGCCTTGACGTCGGTGTACACCTGGTTGAACGTGGCCGCGCTGTTCAGGCCGGAGCCGGTGTGGGTCATGCCGAGGCTGCTCCACCCCTTGGCCATGTCGTCGAGCGTGGCAGGCTGGTTGTTGCAGCCGTAGTAGGGATTGGCCCGGCTGCAGAAGTCCGTCTGCGTGGAGCCGAAGCCCTGGAACTTGGCGATGGTCAGCCCGGAGGCGACCCAGCACCACTGGGTCTTCTCCTGCTTCAGCATGCTGATGGTGTCCTGGCCCGCTTCCGCGTGAGCTGTTCCTCCTGCGGCCGTGAGCGATCCCAAGGCGGCCAGCGCGATGGCCGACGCCGTGGTTCCGTACCTGAACCTGCCCATATTCCTGCCTTCCCCTGATGGGTACAACGAGACGAACGGGGCGATCTGGCAGGAATATGACAGCGCATCATGCCCGAGTCACATAAGGGCTTTGCAGGAAATAGCCCCCTACGGATTACTTCTCGGGTAATCATGGGAAATTGCCACTTATGGATCACCTCTATCTGCCGAAGCGGCGGGCGACTCACGATCTGCCCCTCGGCGGGCGCCATTGCCCCTTCGCGGGCGCGGCCGCACCGGCGTGGGGACTCCAAGGGGGCGGGGCCGTGGCAGTCGCGGCTCCCCACGCCTACTGCGTGGAGATCACCAACCAGGACGTGAACCTGTCCCGCCCCATTGTGGCGGCCATCCCCCGCGACCACGCCGGCCCCACCCTCCGGGCCATCGCCGGCGGCCGCGCGAACGGCAAGGGCGTCTCGGTGACCACCTACGCCCACACCGGGCGCCGGGCAGGCCACCGGCTTCCAACCTCCCACCTCGCCGTGCTCTGAAGACATCCTGCGCCAGGTCAGCGACCTGGTGGATGAAGCGAGCAACGCACTCGACACACCGACGAAGTAGCTGGAAGCAACCGTCCAGCCAACGGTTCAGCCCCCTTCCGGTGCAACCCTCTCCGGGGCGAGCGCGGCCTCAAGGCGGTCCAGCCGTTCGTAGAGTGCGCGGACCAGGCGGACACAGTTCTGGACGCAGCGCATCGTTCCCTCCAGCGTCGCGGACAGCTGGCCTTCCGCCTCGCGCAGGACGACGTCGGCGAGCACCCGGGACCCGCTGTCCTTCGGCAGCTGGTTCGCGCGGCGCCGTACGTCGGCGGCGACCGCGCGGGCGTGGCCGGTCAGCTGGAGGCCGATCTGCTCGTAGTCGCGGGTCGCGAGCGTGTCCTCGCCGGTCCAGGCGAGGACGGCTTTGACGAGGTACTCGTACGGTTCACGGTCGAGCGGGAGCTCCGCCTCGATGAGGCCGTCGGGGTCGTACAGGACCGTGTGGCTGCTGGTGTGCATGGCGGGCCTCGCTGCCGGGGGCGTCTCGTACGGGTGGTCGGCGGTCACCGCAGGGTGTCTTCGCCGTCGCCGAGCTCGTCGTCTTGGTCCCCGGTCGGCCGGGCGAGGAACCGGGCGAAGCCGCGGTCCGCGCGGGCGAGCAGGGCCGGAGAGGGCCGGCCAAAGTCGGGGCGCTGAAGACTGGGGCCGTCCGGTTCGGGGCTGGTGGGTGTGGGTGCGCTCATGGGCCACCGCCTCCGTGCTGGGGTGCGTCGCTGTTGTTCGACGCTACGGAGGTCACCGCTCGTTCCTCAGCGAGATTGCGGGAAATTGCGGAAGTTCACTCCAGGGCGTCGATCGCGGCCTCGATGAGGGCGCGGGCCGTGTCGCCGTAGACGGCCATCTTCGCGAGGGCGGCGAATGCCTTCGCGTAGTCGGCGAGCTCGCGCGGCTGCGTCACCTTGATCTCCGCCGTCAGCGTCTCCACCACGGCCGTGGTGTCGTCGTGGACGTAGAACGCCTCCAGTGGCCACACGGTGCGCTGCGCGGTGCCCTGGAAGCGGGTGATCTGGTTCATGAGGGCGGTGGCGAACGCCGGGGTCTGGAGGAAGCCGGGCGGGACGTTGGAGAGGTAGACGCGGCAGATGCGGGTCTGCTCGTGCAGGGCGTACCAGTCCTGTTGGACCTGGCGCATGCCGTTGCGGTGCAGGCGGCGCCACTCCATGTACATCGAGTCGACGGCGCGAGCGGTGGCGATCAGGTCCTGCGCCTGGCCGTCCGCGCCGCACGCCGCGCACCAGGAGCGGATGTCCGCGTCCGAGGGCAGTGCCGCGCCTCTTTGGATGCGGGTGGTCTTGGCGGGGTGCCAGCCGCACCGGGCGGAGAAGTCCTTCCCGGTGAGGCCGGCGTCCTTGCGCAGGTGCGTGAGCCGCACGGCGAGCGCCTCGCGGGCCGACTGGGCGCTGGACGAGGGAGAGGCGGTCGTCATGAGTGGCGGGCCTTGGGTGTGCGTCGGTCAGATGCGGTAGTCGGCGTGCGGAGTGGCCAGGTCCCATACCGAGCGGAACGCCTCGGCACACAGCTTGACCGCCTGCGGGTCTTCGGTGTGGTCGGGCTCCAGGGCCTGGCCGTCGCCGGAGAAGTTGAAGCGCACGATGCGGTCGTCGATGAGCCAGAAGTCGTTGCCGGGCAGGGCGAGCGTGGGGGCACGGCGGCGGGGAAGCCAGCGGACCTCTTCGCCGGCGCGGAGGTTGGCGTCGGTGATGGCGTGCTCGAAGCGGATGTACTCGGTGACGGGCTCGGAGACGATCCGGGCCCGCTGGACCTTCACTCCGCGGGCAACGGTCCGCTCGACCAGAGGCAGCCAGCCGCCCCAGTACTCCGAGTCGTCTGCGGGCACGCTGCCGTCCCGCCCGAACGCCTCGAAGACCTCCCGCTCCTCCCCCACCGCGTAGACGTCCCGCAGTTCCAGGTGCAGGGCGCGCTGCTGGGCGGAGTCGAGGAGGTCCTCAAAGCTGGGTGCCAGCGGCTTCTGCGGCATCACACGCCTTCCTGATCTGATCCACCATCCGGACCGAGATGCGGATGACGCCCTCGCCGTCCGCCGGCGGGCTGTCCTGACTGCAGGCGGCGCGGGTCGCCGCGTCGGCGAACTTGCCCTGCAGAACCAGCTCCGGCCCCTCCTTGGCGTCGGTGTCCACCCAGACCGCGGGGCAGTTACCTCCGCCCGAGTTCGGGTCCGTGCCGAAGAAAGGTAACGCCATGATCGCCTCCGGCGAAAGCCAGTTGCGGGGAGTTGCGCAATGACCGTCCCGCGCACCGGCCGCCTCGGTCAAGGGCGCGGCCTCACCGGCTCGCCGCCACCACTCCCCGGGCCGGCTTCCTCTCGCTGAGGCAGGCGCGGCGTGGGCCAGGCCGGGTTCCAGCGCCAGGCCGCACACCGGTCGGCGTCCGCGAACGGCCCGGCCCGTTTCTCGAGCATCGCGAGCACCTGGGCGCGGGCGAGCTCCACCACCTGGTGCTCGATGTCGGTCACGATGCCCAGGCGCCGGACGTGGGCGTACTCGTCCTCGTCCTTCCACGTCCACGTACTCAGGTCGGGGTCGATGACGAGGTCAACGGTCAGGTCGAAGGTGTCGAACCCGGCCTCGGTCCGGCGGATGGGGCGCTCGAAGTTGACGTACCAGTTCCTCAGCCCGGCCCCGGTGAAGAAGGCGTTGACGCTGAACCACGCCGCCCGCGGCTTCCACAGCAGCAGCTCCGTCTCCTGCCACACCCCGGGCGCCAGCTCCCACTCCCCCGTCGCCATCGCGTCGAATGCCACCGAGGGAGGCGCCGAGGGAGGTGGGCAGGAGGTCGAGCACGATGATGACCCGTACGGCGCGGAAGGGTGCAGTGCCGGTGCGCACGCTGCTCTCTGGGTGTCGTTCCTCCCGTGCCGCGCGGCGCCCTCGTGACGTCAGGAGGCGTGCTTCACGTGGTGGACCAGCCACATCAGCAGGGCGTCCAGGTCGTCGGCTGCCGAGAGGACCCGGTCGACCGCCTCGGGGGTGTGCAGCCACTCCTCGCAGCCGAGGGGACGGGCGGCGATCAGGGAACGGTGGCGCAGCAGGTTCGTACGGGAGTGGTTCGTCGGATAGCCGCGCGGGGGACGTTTCATCACGTCCCCGGAGATGTCGTAGCCCTTCTTCCGCACGTCCTCGACGATGGCGGACAGTTCGCGGCCGCTCCCCTCGGAGGCCACGGCTCTGCGGAAGCTGTCCACCTGGCCGGGATCGGGGTACCACCAGGCGCCCTGGATCCGCAGGCCGTCCAGGGAGAACCGGAGACCGATCTCGATCTTGCGGTCGAGCCGGATCACCGCGCTCTGGTGCTGCCACCACCAGGAGTCGGTGCGGTAGTGCCAGACGGAGAAGTCCTCGTATCGCGGGTCGGCGTCCGCGACCTCGTTGAGCAGGTCGATCATCGGCTGCCGGACCAGGCGTTCGCGGTCCGCGCGACAGCGCGCGCGGGTCGCGTGGGTCGGTTCGCCCTGGAGCTGCCACAACACGTCCATAGCCTGCTCAGGCCAGCCGGTGAACTGTCCGCGCATCCGGGCAGGTTAGCTCACCCATCGTCCGCGCGAGCGGAGTGAGACAGGGAGGAGGCCCCTCTGTCAGCCGACAGGCGGGGCTGGCCTTTCCCAGTCACTGAGTAGGAGTTCGAACCGGCCTGGGCGAGGTCAGCTGCCGATGGGTGTGAGGCATCCCCGGCCGTTCGGTCCGGTGCAACTTGGGGTCCCTTCGGGGAACGCGGGGTTGGTGAGGATCGGCCTCAGGGCCTCGATCAGTGCGGCGTCAGGCGGTGGTGCGGCAGCGACTCGCTGGTGGATGTAGGCGACGACTTCGTCGCCGAGGATGGCGTGTCAGCAGGCGCGGCAGGGCATGGGGATCCTCGTCTCGTGAGGCCCGGCTAACGAGTTCGTGCTGGCGTGTTCGGGCGCCGATTCCTACCCCGCACGAGTGCTGTCTGCACCCCGGTAGGCGATTCGGGCCAGGGCCGTGACGGAGTGCCGTTTCTGCGGTGAATTCGCACGCCCACCCGGGTGATCCGGATTCTGGAGGCGCTCCTCGGACTCGCCGAGGACTGCCCGAACGCCACCGTCGTCTACGAGCCCGCGCCGTAGCCGCCGCACGCGGCCCTGGGGTCAGCTGAGTCGGGATCCGATGCGGAATCTCATCTCAACGGCGGCGGACTGGGCAGTCATCCGCCGCTCCTGCTGCGCCGCTGGTGGATCCGGCACGCACCAGCGCTCCCCGCCGCGGACGCGGCAGCGCCTACCGCGTCTTGGAACATCGGACACTGACCCGCCGCCTGGGGCGGCGGACCAGGTCCGCTATCGGCCACCGGCCAAGGGATCGGCCACCGGCGGCTGGGCCCGAGTGAGCAGGCTGACCGCAGTGCCGGTGAGCGTGACCGTCGTCCACTGCGTTCCGCTGCGGCCAGGAGCCGTGCCTTCTCCAGCCGGTGCAACTGGTACGCGACGCGAATTCTGTAGCCAGTGACTGTTGTTGCTCAGAGCGGTGGATGCGTCTCGGGGGGGGTGGGCCCGGTCCCACGTACGGACCGAGGAGTTCATCGAGCTCCCCGTGCCCAGCAACCGCGTGCGCCCCGTCCCCGGAGCCATGTACGACAACCGTCCCCATGCTCCGCCGCAGACCACCCATCGCCCCCACACCCGTCCCTTACACCCATCTGCCGCTGCCGACCATCCACCCTGCGTCGTTCTGGGGCGGACCGGGAGGGCGGGGGCACGGACGCCGGGGAGTACGTCTCCCGGCTGGTCCGGGCCGGGACCGCGGCCCTCGGCTTCGGCGTGACCCCGGTGCACGAGACCGTGCCGCGGTCCCTCGTCGAGGCCTGTGCCCGCCACGGGCTGCCCCTGGTCGAGGTGCCGCCCGGGACCCCGTTCACGGCGGTCGGCCGGAGCGTCTGGCGGCTGATGGCGCGGGCCCGCACCGCCGAGCTCCGCCGGGTCACCGAGGCCCAGCAGTCGCTGGCCGCGGCCGCCGCCCGCCCGGACCCGGTCCCGGCGGTCCTGCGCCGACTGGCCGCCGCCCTGGGCGGCTGGGCCGGACTGCTCCCCACCGACCCGGCGCGGCCCCCGGGGGCCGCCGCGCCGGATCCCGGCCCCGCGCCCGCCGCGCCCGCCGCGCCTTCCGGACCCTCCGGACCCTCCGGACCCTCCGCGCTCCCCGGCCCCGCGCCCGCCGACCCCGGTGTCCACGCCGGGCCCCTGCCCGGCCCCGAGGTGCTGGCCGCGCTCGCCGCGCTCGCCCGCCGCGTGGCGCCCGGCTCCGCGGCCACCGCCACCGCCGCGCACGGCGAGCTCCACCTCGCCGCCCATGCCCTGGGCGACGGCCGGGCCCTCGCCCTGGCCACGCCTTCGCGGGCCCCCGGGGACCACACCGTCGCCTCGGTGGCGGCCGTGCTGCTGACCCTGCTCACCCGCCGCCCGGCCGGGGCGCAGGCCGCCGCGCTGACCCGGCTGCTGCTCGGCGCGGCTCCGGGCGAAGCGGTCGGCCCCGGGCCCTGGTACGCCGTCCACGCCCGGGGCTCCGGGGATCCGCAGGCCCTGGCGGCGGCGCTGGGCACCGTACTGCTGGACCCGCGCGAGGACGGCGTACGCCTGCTCACCGACCGGGATCCGGCCCCGCAGCCCGGCTGGCGGCTGGGGGTGAGCGCGGCGGCGGCGCCCGACGCCCTGCCCGGCGCCGACGCGCAGGCCGGCCGGGCCCTGGAGCGCGCCGAGGCGGCCCGCACCCCGATGGCCCGGCACACGGACCCCGGCTTCGCGGGCCTGGTCGGCGAGGCCGAGGCGCGCGCCCACGCCGAAGCCCTGCTCGGGCCCCTCTCCCCCGTCCTGCGCGACACCCTGCGCGCCTGGCTGGCCCACCACGGCAGCTGGGACCGCGCGGCGGCCGCGCTCGGCGTCCACCGCAACACCGTCCGCCAGCGCGTCGCCCGCGCCGCCGGCCTGCTGGGCACCGACCTCGACGACCCGGACACCCGGATGGAGCTGTGGTTCGCCCTGCGCCGGTCGGCCGCTCCGCCGGAAGCGCCCTCCGGCTGACGCCGGCCCCCCGGGGTCAGCGGCGCCCGCCCGATGTCCGGATCCGATCTGTCCGCCGCTGTCCATTACGGCAAGGATGTCCCCCGACCAGTCAGCTCTCGCATCTCGCACGCTGTCGATCCGGGGGGATCCATGGGAACGAGAACGATGCGCAACGGCCTCACGGCGGCGGGGAGTTTCCTCGCCGCGCTCACCCTGGCCGCTCCCGTACTCGCCACTCCGGCGGGAGCCGCTCAGGCGGTGGCCGCTCAGACGGGGGCCGCTCAGACGGGGGCCGCTCAGGAGGCGGTCGCCGCACGCTGCAAGCCGTCCGTCCAGGTACTGGGGAAGCTGCCCCGCGCGGACGATCCGCATCCGAGCCCGTGGGTGCGCCGGACCGAGGTCACCGCCATCGCGCCCGGGTCCTCGCGGCTGGCCGTCGGCAGGAGCGGGGCCGCCCCGGCCTACTGGGTCGGGACGGAGGTTTTCGCCGTACCGCTGCCGCCCGGCTCGAACGGCGCGGGCCGGGTGCTGGGCGTCAACCGGCACGGCCTCATGGTCGGCGAGGTGGTCTTCACGGACGCGGGCGCACGGGCCTTCAGCTACCAGGCGGGCGCGGCCGCCGTCACGCTGCTGCCGGGCGGGGACTCGGCCGTCGGCGTCAACAACCGGGGCGTGATCGTCGGCAGGTTCCGGGACGAGGCCCGCGGGCAGACCGTCGGCGTGCGGTGGTCGGCCGGCGGCCGGGTCCGCCGCGAGCTGCCCGCGCCCGCCGGATCCACCGTCACCCTCATGTCCGCCGTGAACAACGCCGGGCAGATCACCGGGAACGCCTACGTCCCCTCCGGCCCGTTCAACTACGGCCGGGGCGCCCACTGGCCCGCCGACCCGGCCGCCGCCCCCTCGCTGCTCGCGACCGGCGGCGTCCCGACGGACGGCTACACGGCCTTGGCGATGGACGAGTCCGGCCGGACCGTCGGCCGCCACCGGCCCGACGGCGGCGGCCAGGAGCACGGGGTCGTGTGGAGCACCCCCGGCGGCGCTCCCGTCGACGCGCCGCCGGCCTCCGGCTCCGTGGGCAGCAGCTTCGAGGACATCAGCCCGGCCGGCGGGGTCACGGTCGGCGTGGCCGACTTCTCCTACCCCTACCCCGGCTACCCGGACCTGCCCGCGTCCATGGCGGAGTACTGGACGGGCAGCGGCCCGATGCGCGTCCTGCCCGGGATCGGCGGCGTCCAGAACTACAGCACCGCGTACGCGGCCTCGGACGACGACCGGGTCGGCGGCGCCGCCCAGGACGCCGGGGGCGTGGTCCATCCGGTGATCTGGACGTGCGCCTCCCGGCAGGCGTACGCGCTGCCCGGCGCCCCCGGGCCCCGGCCGCAGCCGGTGTCCACGGCGGGGCGGGAGGGAGCGGCCGGGCGGTAGACCCCGCCGCGTACAGCTCGAAGCCGCCCGTACGCCTCGAAGCCGCCCGGCCGTCGCACGCGGCCGGGCGGCCGTCGCGCTGCCGTGTGGCGACCCTCTCCCCGCGATCCCGGCTGCATCTCTGGACAGAATCGACAACTCGCCGGTAACTTAATCTGAGCAAGCGCTTAGATTGGGGCGGCTGACTGCCGCGACGAAGGGAGTCGGCCGTGCGCCGTACGGTGTTCAACGAGGACCACGAGGCGTTCCGCGAGACCATCCGCGCCTTCATCGAGGCCGAGGTCGTCCCGGTCTACGACGAGTGGTTCGCGGCCGGCCAGGCCCCGCGCGAGTTCTACTACAAGCTCGGCGACCTGGGCGTCTTCGGCATCAACGTGCCCGAGGAGTTCGGCGGCGCGGGCCTGGACACGCACAAGTTCGAGGCCGTCCTCTACGAGGAGACCTCGCGCGCGGGCGTGAACTTCGGCGGTTCCGGCGTGCACGTGCTGCTCGCCCTCCCCTACATCAAGATGCTCTCCACGGACGAGCAGAAGAAGCGCTACCTGCCGAAGTTCGTCACCGGCGAGGAGATGTGGGCCCTCGCGATGACCGAGCCGGGCACCGGCTCCGACGTCGCGGGCATGAAGACCACCGCGAAGCTCTCCGAGGACGGCACGCACTACGTCCTCAACGGCTCCAAGACCTTCATCACGGGCGGCGTCCACGCCGACCGCGTCATCGTCTGCGCCCGCACCTCCTCCCCGCGCGAGGACGACCGCCGCTTCGGCATCTCCCTCTTCGCCGTGGACACCAAGTCCGAGGGCTACTCGATCGGCCGCAAGCTGGACAAGCTGGGCCTGCGCACCTCCGACACCGCCGAGCTGGCGTTCGTCGACGTGAAGGTGCCCGTCGAGGACCTCATGGGCGAGGAGAACAAGGGCTTCCACTACCTCGGCGCCAACCTGCCGTCCGAACGCTGGGGCATCGCCTTCGGCGCGTACGCCCAGGCCAAGGCGGCCGTCCGGTTCGCCCAGCAGTACGTCACGGACCGCACCGTCTTCGGCAAGCCGGTCGCGCACTTCCAGAACACCAAGTTCGAACTGGCCTCCTGCCAGGCCGAGGTGGACGCGGCCGAGGCCGTCGCCGACCGCGCCCTGGAAGCCCTGGACGCCGGTGAGCTCACCGCCGCCGAGGCCGCGTCCGCGAAGCTGTTCTGCACCGAGGTCGCGCACCGCGTCATCGACAAGTGCCTCCAGCTGCACGGCGGCTACGGCTACATGAACGAGTACCCGATCGCCCGCCTGTACGCCGACAACCGCGTGAACCGCATCTACGGCGGCACCAGCGAGGTCATGAAGTCCATCATCGCCAAGTCGATGGGCCTGTAGGGCACCTAGCCTTACCCCCATGAACGAGGCACTGACGACGCTCCTCGACCTGCTCGATCTGGAGCAGATCGAGGAGAACATCTTCCGCGGTACCAGCCGCTCGGCGCTGGTACCGCGGGTCTTCGGCGGCCAGGTCGCGGCCCAGGCCCTGGTCGCCGCCGGCCGCACCGTGCCCGAGGACCGCACCGCGCACTCGCTGCACTCGTACTTCCTGCGCGCCGGCGACCCCGGCGCGCCGATCGTCTACTCGGTCGACCGGATCCGCGACGGGCGCTCCTTCACCACCCGCCGGGTCGTCGCCGTCCAGCACGGGCAGCCGATCTTCCACCTCTCCGCGTCCTTCCAGACGTACGAGGAGGGCCTCGACCACCAGGCCGCGATGCCGGACGCGCCCGATCCGGAGACCCTGCCGACGGCCGCCGAGTCGCTCCCGCTCTACCGCGAGATCTTCCGCGACCCCGGCACGGTGGAGCGGCTGATCGACGCGCGCGCGGCCGTGGACCTGCGGTACGCGACGGTCCCGCCCTGGGGCAGCGTCGGCGAGCCCGTCGAACCGCGCTCGCAGGTGTGGTTCCGTACCGCCGGCAAGCTCGACAGCGCCGATCCGCTGCTCCACACCTGCCTGGCCACGTACGTCTCCGACATGACCCTGCTCGACTCGGTGCTGCTCGCGCACGGCCGCGGCGGCTGGGCGGTGGGCGACGTGGTCGGCGCCTCCCTGGACCACGCGATGTGGTTCCACCGGCCGTTCCGCGCCGACGAGTGGCTGCTGTACGACCAGGAGTCGCCCTCGGCGGCCGCGGGCCGGGGACTGGGCCAGGCCCGGATCTGGACCCAGGACGGCCGGCTGGCCGTGACGGTCATCCAGGAGGGCGTGGTGCGCGTCCCGCGCGCGTAACGGGGCCGTCCGACGTACCGTCACTTCATGTCCAGCAGTGGCGCGAACGAAGAAGAGAGCGTCGGCACGGTCATCGTGGCCGTGGTCACGAACCTCGGCATCGCCGCCGCCAAGGCGGTCGGCGGGGTCATCAGCGGATCGAGCGCGATGCTCTCCGAGGCCGCGCACTCGGTGGCCGACACCGTCACCGAGGTGATGCTGCTGGCCTCCCTCAAGCGCAGCGCGAAGCCGGCCGACGAGGCGCACCCGCTGGGCTACGGGCCCGAGCGGTACATCTGGGCGCTGCTGGCCTCGATCGCCACCTTCGTCGGGGGCGCGGTGTTCGCGATCTACGACGGCATCCACACGCTGGTCCACGGGGAGGACCCGGGGAACCCGACGGTGTCCTACGTGATCCTCGCCGTCGCCGCCCTGCTGGAGGGCTACTCGCTGCTGGTCGCCTGGCGGCAGGTCAAGGGCGAGGCCGAGCGGATGCGGGCGCCGCTGGGACTGTACGTGAAACACACCCCGGACACGGCGGTGAAGGCCGTCCTGCTGGAGAACGTGGCCGCGCTGATCGGCCTGGCGCTGGCGGCGGGCGGCCTGCTGGGCGCCCAGCTCACCGGGTCGGGCGCGTACGACGGGGTGGCCTCGCTGCTGATCGGGCTGCTGCTGGTGTGGGTGGCGTGGGAGCTGGGCCGCTCGAACGCGCGGTACCTGATCGGGCGGCCGCTGCCGGCCGCGATGCGGGCGGAGGTACGGGAGGAGCTCCTGTCGGTGCCGCACATCGAGGCGGTGCTGGAGCTGACCACGCTGGTGCAGGGGCCGGCGGAGGTGCTGATCGCGGCGAAGATCGACTTCCACGACCTGGCGTCCGCCGCGCAGGTGGAGGCGGCGTGCGAGGTCGCCGAGGCGCAGCTCCGGGAGCGCTTCCCGGCGGTCCGCCGGGTCTACCTGGACCCGACGCCGACGCCCACGCCGCCGCCGGCCGGCCCCGCCGGCGTGTGAGGCGCGGGGGGCCGGGGGCCGGTCCCCGGCAGCGGCGGCGCACCGCGCGAGCGGCGCGTCAGGAAGGGAGCAGGCCCGCCGCGTCCAGGAGGTAGGCCACCATCGGGTCGTAGAACCGCGGGTCGCGGACGTGGTCGTCCAGCGGAACCGCCACCTGGAGGGTGCCCTCGGCCTCCGCCAGGAACAGCGCCGGATCGTTGCAGTCCGCGTACCCCACGGCATCCAGCCCGCGCTGCGCCGCGCAGCCCGCCCAGCCGTGGTCGGCGACGACCAGGTCGGGCTGGGGGCGGCCGTGCGCGGCCAGGCCGTCCAGGATCGCCGCCATCGGCTCCGGGGAGTGCGTGTGCCACAGCGTCGCGCCGCGCTCCAGGACGGCGACGTCCGCGAACTGCCACACCGAGCCCTCGTCCGCCGTCAGGCCCCGCGGGATCACCACGATCTCGCAGCCCGCCGCGCGCAGCGCGTCGGCCGTGGCCCGGTGGACGTCCAGCAGGCCGCCCGGGTGCCCGGTGGCCAGCAGCACCCTCTGCCGGTCGAGCGCGGCCTTGCGCAGCCGTGCCGCCAGCCGGTCCAGGCCGGCCACGGTGAGTTCGGGGTCGATGGTGTCCTGGCCGAAGCGGTACGCGGCGTCGTCCACGACCCCGCAGCGCTCCGCCATCACCGCGAGCACGTCCTGCTCGTCGCTCCAGCGGTCGCCCAGTTCCAGGCCCAGCCAGTAGTGCCGGTCGCCGTTGGCGAGCTTGCGGTAGTGGGACAGGTTGTTGTCGCGCGGGGTCGCCACGTCCCCCGCGATCCGCGTCCGGACCAGGTGGTCGATGAGTTCGGCGCGGCTGGGGACAGGCGTCTCTATCGGCTTCGGCATACGGCCCATTCTGCCGCCGCGCGGGCGCAGCCGTCCGCTCCATCCCGATCGGCGGACACGCGGCCTCATCCCGACAGCGCCCCGAACGCCCCGTTCGCGAGCCTGCGCAGCAGCGACTCCGTCGCGTCCCGGCCCAGGGCGGCCAGGTGCGGGGTGGAGTTCAGCAGGCCGAAGACCGCGTGGACGCAGACGCGCACCTCCGCCTCGCCCACCTCGGGGTGCAGTTCCCGTACGACGTCGACCCACAGCTCCACGTACTGCCGCTGGAGCTGCCGTACGAGCTTGCGGTCGGCCTCGCGCAGCCGGTCGAGCTCCCGGTCGTGGAGGGTGATCAGCGCCCGGTCGTCGAGCGCGAAGTCGATGTGGCCCTCGATGAGGGAGGCCAGTACGCCGGACGGGTCGCCGGCGGCCTCCTCCGTACGCCGGCGGCCGCCGGTCAGCAGCCGTTCGCTGATGCCGACGAGCAGTTCGGCGAGCATGGCGTCCTTGCCCGCGAAGTGCCGGTACAGGCCGGGGCCGCTGATGCCCACGGCGGCCCCTATCTCGTCCACGCCGACGCCGTGGAAGCCGCGCGCGGCGAAGAGGCGGGCAGCCTCGCTGAGGATCTGCTCGCGACGGGTCGGGGCGGCCGCTCTGGTGCTCATGGGAATCCATTCTAGACAGGGCCGTTAGCGGTCGTTAACCTAAGTCCCACATGCGTTAACGCTCATTAACAAGCGTGTACCGAGCAAGGGAGCTCGACCGATGCAGCAGGCACCAGTGCTGACGAGCGCCGCCGACCCGGCGTCCGATGCCTGGCGGGCCAACGAGGCCGCCCACCGCGAGCTCGCCGAGGGCCTGCGCGCCCGGCTGGAGGCGGCCCGGCTCGGCGGCGGGGAGAAGGCCCGCGCCCGCCACACCGCCCGCGGAAAGCTGCTCCCGCGCGACCGCGTGGACGCCCTCCTCGACCCCGGGTCCCCCTTCCTGGAGCTGGCCCCGCTGGCCGCCGAGGGGATGTACGGGGGCTCGGCGCCGGCCGCGGGCGTGATCGCCGGCATCGGCCGGGTCAGCGGCCGCGAGTGCGTGATCGTCGCGAACGACGCCACCGTCAAGGGCGGCACGTACTACCCGATGACCGTCAAGAAGCACCTGCGCGCCCAGGAAGTGGCCCTGGAGAATCGTCTCCCCTGCCTCTACCTCGTCGACTCCGGCGGCGCCTTCCTCCCCATGCAGGACGAGGTCTTCCCCGACCGGGACCACTTCGGCCGCATCTTCTACAACCAGGCCCGCATGTCGGGGGCCGGCATCCCGCAGATCGCCGCCGTCCTCGGCTCCTGCACGGCGGGCGGCGCGTACGTCCCCGCGATGAGCGACGAGGCCGTCATCGTGCGCGGTCAGGGCACCATCTTCCTCGGCGGCCCGCCGCTGGTGAAGGCCGCCACCGGAGAGGTCGTCACGGCCGAGGAGCTGGGCGGCGGCGAGGTCCACTCCCGGACCTCCGGCGTCACCGACCACCTCGCGGAGGACGACGCGCACGCGCTGCGGATCGTACGGAACATCGTGGCGACCCTGCCCGACCGCGGGGCCCTGCCCTGGTCGGTGGAGGCGCCCGAGGAACCCAAGGTGGACCCGTACGGGCTCTACGGCGCGGTCCCGGTCGACTCCCGCACCCCCTACGACGCCCGCGAGATCATCGCCCGGATCACGGACGGCTCCCGGTTCCAGGAGTTCAAGGCCGAGTTCGGGCAGACCTTGGTCACCGGCTTCGCCCGGATCCACGGCCACCCGGTCGGGATCGTCGCCAACAACGGCATCCTGTTCTCCGAATCGGCCCAGAAGGGCGCGCACTTCATCGAACTGTGCGACCAGCGCGGCATCCCGCTCCTCTTCCTCCAGAACATCTCCGGCTTCATGGTCGGCCGGGACTACGAGGCCGGCGGCATCGCCAAGCACGGCGCCAAGATGGTCACGGCCGTGGCCTGCACCCGGGTCCCGAAGCTGACGGTCGTGGTCGGCGGCAGCTACGGCGCCGGCAACTACTCCATGTGCGGGCGCGCCTATTCACCGCGCTTCCTGTGGATGTGGCCCAACGCCAAGATCTCCGTGATGGGCGGCGAGCAGGCCGCTTCGGTCCTGGCGACGGTCAAGCGGGACCAGATCGAGGGCGCGGGCCAGGAGTGGCCCGCCGAGGATGAGGAGGCCTTCAAGGCCCCGGTCCGGGCGCAGTACGAGACGCAGGGCAACGCCTACTACGCGACGGCCCGGCTGTGGGACGACGGGGTCATCGACCCGATGGAGACCCGGCAGGTGCTGGGACTGGCCCTGACCGCGTGCGCGAACGCCCCGCTGGGCGATCGCGGCTTCGGCATCTTCCGCATGTGACGTGTGATGTGAGGACCTCACTGATGTTCAGCACTGTTCTGGTCGCCAACCGGGGCGAGATCGCGGTCCGGGTCATCCGCACCCTGCGAGAGCTCGGCATCCGCTCCGTCGCCGTCTTCAGCGACGCGGACGCGGACGCCCGGCACGTACGCGAGGCCGACACGGCCGTACGGATCGGCCCGGCGGCCGCGGCCGAGAGCTACCTGTCCGTGGAGCGGCTCCTGGACGCCGCCCGGCGCACGGGCGCCGAGGCCGTCCACCCCGGCTACGGCTTCCTCGCGGAGAACGCGGCCTTCGCCGCCGCGTGCGCGCAGGCGGGCCTGGCCTTCATCGGGCCGCCGGCTTCCGCGATCTCCCTGATGGGCGACAAGATCCGCGCGAAGGAGACGGTGAAGGCGGCGGGCGTGCCCGTGGTCCCCGGCTCATCGGGCAGCGGGCTGTCGGACGCCGAACTGGTCGCCGCGGCCGAGAAGATCGGCATGCCGGTGCTGCTGAAGCCCTCGGCGGGCGGCGGCGGCAAGGGCATGCGGCTGGTCCGGGAGCCCGGGCTGCTGGGCGAGGAGATCGCGGCGGCACGGCGCGAGGCGCGCTCCTCCTTCGGGGACGACACGCTGCTCGTGGAGCGCTGGGTGGACCGGCCCCGGCACATCGAGATCCAGGTGCTGGCGGACGCCCACGGGAACGTGGTGCACCTCGGCGAGCGCGAGTGCTCGCTCCAGCGGCGCCACCAGAAGGTGATCGAGGAGGCCCCCTCGGTCCTGCTGACGCCGGAGCTGCGGGAGTCGATGGGCGCGGCGGCCGTGGAGGCGGCGCGCTCGTGCGGCTACGTCGGCGCGGGCACGGTGGAGTTCATCGTGCCGGGCTCCGACCCGTCCTCGTACTACTTCATGGAGATGAACACCCGCCTCCAGGTCGAGCACCCGGTGACGGAGCTGGTCACCGGGCTGGACCTGGTCGAGCAGCAGCTGCGGGTGGCGGCGGGCGCGGAGCTGGGCTTCGACCAGTCGGAGGTCCGGCTGACGGGCCACGCGATCGAGGCCCGCGTCTGCGCGGAAGATCCGGCGCGGGGGTTCCTGCCCTCCGGGGGCAGGGTGCTGGCCCTGTCCGAGCCCTCGGGCGGCTCCGTCCGTACGGACTCCGGGCTGACGGCAGGCGTCGACACCGGGTCCACGTACGACCCGATGCTTTCGAAGGTCATCGCCTACGGTCCCGACCGGGCCAGTGCGCTGCGCTTGCTGCGGGGGGCTCTGGCGGACACGGTGATCCTGGGGGTCCAGACCAACACGGGCTTCCTGCGCCGCCTGCTGGCCCACCCGGACGTGGTGTCCGGGGACCTGGACACGGGCCTGGTCGAGCGGGACCTCGCCGAGCTCCTCCCGGACGGCATCCCGGACGAGGTGTACGCGGCTGCTGCGCTGCTGGCCGGGGCTTCTTTCCCCCACCCCTCCCCCCCCCCAAACCCCGGGTCCCGCCCCGCCCCCCCTCCCCCAAACGCCCACCGGCCCCAAAGGGGGGGGATCCCCGCTTACCCCCCCACCTTCCCGCCCCCCCTGTGGGCGCCCCCCCGCAGCCGCCCCACCTTTCCCCCCCCCCGCCAAGGCACCCGCCGAGCTCCCCCCCAGCGCCCCGGCATGTGACGCAGATATCCACCCAGCCCTTCCACCCTCCCCCGACGCCCCCCGGCGCGCCCCCCGCTGCCCCCCCCCCCGCTGCTCATCGAGCGGCTCCCCACCGACTCCACAGCGCGCCCCGTGGCGTACCTGCACTCCTCTCTCTTATCCACCTCTCTCGCGCCCCCCCACCAAAATAGGGCTAGCAGAGGATGGAGAATGGAGTTGGTGGATGGCGCTAAGTGCGCAATAAGATTGGAAACAGCGGACATCAGTGGTTTTTTTTTTTTCAAGCAGAGGGCGGCATACGCGTTCATGCCTAGTCTCGTGGGCTCGGAGATGTGTATAAGAGCCGGGCCCAGCCAGAGTTCCATCGAGACGAGTTCCGCCAGGCCGTCCAGCGGGACCGGGCGGCCGTCCGCCGCGTCGAGGAGGGCCTGGCGGACGACCCGGGCTTCGATGAGGCCCGCGTCCGCGAGGAGGGGGGCGGTGAAGAGGGTCAGGAGGTCGGGGAGGGCCGCGCGCAGGCCCAGGCGGGTCGCCGATTCGTTCGGGGTGTGGGACGGGGTGCCCCACCCCGGGGGGAGTTCGCGGACCCCGGACGAGGACAGGATGGTGCGCAGGATCGCCGCCCGCGCGCCGGGCTGGACGCGCAGGTGGTCGGGGAGGGCGCGGGCGGCCAGTACGACCTGGTTGTCCAGGAACGGGGCGTGCAGGCGCTGGCTGCGGACCTCCACGGCCTGTTCGAAGACCCGGTGGTCGGCCGCGTGGCGGGCCAGGACGGCGCGGGCCCGGGCCTCCCCGGGCCGGAGGGAAAGCGGGGGGCGGCCCGCGGCCGCGGTGAGGCGGATCGATACCTCCGCCAGGGCTTCGCCCGTCAGCCAGGCCGCCGCCGGGCCCGGGCGGGACCAGGTCAGGGCCGCGAGCGACGCGTCCACCGGGGAGGCGGTGCCCGCGGCCGGGACCCCGTCGCGCAGGCGGGCCGCCGCCGCCTCCATGCCCGCGCGGTACGTCGTACGGGCCAGGCGGCGGGCCGCCGAGTACACGGTCAGGGGGACGAGGAGGGAGTCGGCGGGGGACGAGCGGGCCAGGGCCAGCGTCGGGCGCAGCAGGTGGCGCCGGCGGCGGTCGAGGAGGAGGTCGGCGAGCCGGGCGGGGTGGGCGTCGAGGACCTGGCGGGCTCCGTGCCCGGTGAAGTGGTCCGCGGAGCCGGCGGCGAGGCGGCGGCGCTCGCGCGCGGCGAAGACGAGGGAGGGGCCCGGTTCGTCGGTCAGCGGCCCGTCGAGGTCCGCGTACGGGAGGGCTTCCTCGGAGGCGGCCACGACCACGTGGTGCAGGCGGGGGTCGGCGGCGATGGCGTGGGCGCGTTCCAGTTCGGCCTCGCGGCCCTGCGGGGTGGCCAGGTCGTTGAAGGTGACCGCGAGGAGGCGTTCGCCGGTGCGGCTGAGGATGGTGCCCGGTGCTCCCGGGAGTCCTGCCGCGAGCAGGGCGAGGGTGGCGGAGGCGCTGCCGCCGGAGAGGTCGGCGCCCACTCCGGGGACGGGCGCGGGGGCGCCGCGGGCCGCGCGCCGGTCGGCGGGGCCCATTCCGGGGACGGGCCCGGGGTCGTGGACCGTGGTCTCGGGGGCATGGCGGGGAGCCGTGAGCCGGGCGCGCACCGCGTCGACCAACGCTTCCCGCACGCCCTCCACCGCGCGCTCGGGGTCGGCCTCGGCGGCGGCCACCGCGAGGGAGGCCACCGATTCGTACCCGGTGATCTCCCGTGAGCCCTCGCGCAGGATCAGCGCGTGCCCGGGCGGGATCCGGCGTACGCCGACGTACGGTGTGCCGTCGCCCAGCGCCTCCGGACTGTCGGGGCAGGCCAGCAGGGCGGCGAGATGGCCCACGTCGAGCTGCGCCTCGATCAGGTCGGCGAGCGGGAGGGCCGCGGTGGCGTACGCGGTTCCGCTCGCCCAGGGCGTGTAGAAGACGGGCCGGGCGCCGGCGAGGTCGCCGAGGACGGTGATGCGGCGGCCGGCCTGGACGACGGCGGTGTAGCTGCCGGGCCATTGGGTGAGGTGGCGCAGGGCGCCGCCGCGGGCGGCGTAGAGGGCGCGGCGCAGTTCTTCGTCGGTGGCGCCGCAGCAGCCGAGGACGACGAGCCGGGTGAAGGGGTCGGCGGGGTCGGCGGTGAGGGTGCGGATCTCGTCCGGGCGCCAGTCGCCGACGGCCCAGAGGGGGTCGGGGTCTCCCCAGAGCAGTTGGGCGCCCACGGGGACGACGGTGCGGTCGGCGTCGGGGGCGGCCGGGCCATAACCCGACGGGGTCTGGTCGGCGTCGGCGAGGCCGCCGCGGAGGGGGCCGTCGGCCCATCCGTCGGGGCCGGGGCCGGATCCGTACGGGCTGTGGCCGTAGCCCTGCCTGTGGTCCTGGCCGTAGCCCTGGCCCGAGCCGTATGCGCCCTGGCCGGAGCCTTGCGCGGCGTTCCGGGCGGAGCCGTTGCCCGCGACGCGTCCGGCCGTGCCGAAGCTCGCGGCGATACTGCTCCAACCCACCAACCAGCGCACCGCCGCCTCCCCAGCCCGTGGGCACCTGACCGGGGTACGAACGGCGCGGTCGGCTCTCTGGGCACGGCCGGCGGGACCCCGGGTGGCTCGGGGACCATGCTGCCACGAGACAGGCGTGCGAGAGTGGTTAAGGGGGGCGCACGTGCGAACGAACACGCCCCGGCCATGCGGTATTTGGCGTTCCGTTCCCACCGTCCCATAGGTCGCTTTCGGCCATTCTTCGGCCGCGACGAGGGCCCGCCGGACCCGTCCGGCGGGGTGCTGCGGGACACGGCGGAGCGCGGCCCGGGAGACGGCATCCGCCCCCCGGACCGTTCCGCCACCCGCGGGGATTGAGGCAGCGGCGTCCCCCGGCCCGCCTGATCCACGCGGCGGGCCGACCCACGCACCGCACATCGAATCGCCGGGCCCACGGAGCGGCCAGAGCGCACGGCCGGGCGCACGGCCACACGGGCGGAGCACGCGCTGACACGTGCGCCCCGGGCCCGGGACCCCGCCCGACTGTGCATACGGACAACAATCCCGCCATACGGAACAGGGGGCCTTAACGCTTGGGAGGCGGGGAACTACGCTGGGTTTACGAAATGCCGGGCGCCTATGCCCCGGCGGCGTATGCGTTCCGCGTGTGACGAGGGGTGGCGCATGTCCAGGGAGCTCCGCGAGCCCAATGAGAAGCTCGGCGCCGTCCTCGCCCTCGCGGGCATCAGCAATGCCGGGCTCGCCCGCCGGGTCAACGACCTCGGCGCGCAGCGCGGCCTGACACTTCGGTACGACAAGACGTCCGTTGCCCGGTGGGTCTCGAAGGGGATGGTGCCGCAGGGCGCCGCCCCGCACCTGATCGCGGCGGCCATCGGCGCGAAGCTCGGCCGGCCGGTGCCGCTGCACGAGATCGGGCTCGCGGACGCGGACCCGGCGCCCGAGGTGGGGCTGGCCTTCCCGCGCGACGTGGGCGCCGCCGTACGCTCGGCCACCGACCTCTATCGGCTCGACCTGGCCGGGCGGCGCGGTGGTGGCGGGATCTGGCAGTCGCTCGCCGGTTCCTTCTCGGTGTCCGCATACGCGACACCGGCCTCGCGGTGGCTGATATCTCCGGCCGACAGCTCGGTGGCGCGCGAGCCCGGACAGGCACCCGCCCCGGGGCAGGGACGGGCGAAGAACAGCGGGCAGAGCGGGCAGAACAATCAAGGCAGTGGTCAAGGGCACCATCGCTCGGCCTCGTCCCGCGCGACCGTGGCGTCGCGCGAACCGGTGCCGGGCGCGGCTCCGCCGGAAGGCCTTCCGGCGCCGCCCGGCGCCCTCGTCGGGGGTGTGCCCGCCCAGCCTCCGGGTGAAACGCCCTCCCCCGCCGGGCCCGACGCGGGCCCGCAGCGCGTGGGCCACAGCGATGTGACCAAGCTGCGCGAAGCCGCCGAGGACGCCCGCCGCTGGGACTCCAAATACGGCGGCGGCGACTGGCGTTCGTCGATGGTCCCCGAGTGCCTGCGGGTGGACGCGGCCCCGCTGCTGCTCGGCTCCTACACCGACGAGGTGGGCCGCGCGCTGTTCGGCGCGACCGCCGAACTGACCCGGCTGGCCGGCTGGATGGCCTTCGACACCGGGCAGCAGGAAGCGGCCCAGCGGTACTACATCCAGGCGCTGCGCCTGGCCCGCGCGGCGGCCGACGTACCGCTCGGGGGGTACGTGCTGGCCTCGATGTCGCTGCAGGCCACCTACCGGGACTTCCCGGACGAGGGCGTGGACCTCGCGCAGGCCGCCGTCGAGCGCAACCGGGGGCTGGCGACCGCCCGCACCATGAGCTTCTTCCGCCTCGTCGAGGCCCGGGCGCACGCGAAGGCCGGCGATTCCGCGGCCGCCGGGGGCGCGCTCAAGGCCGCCGAGAGCTGGCTGGAGCGGGCCCGGGAGGGCGACGCCGACCCGACCTGGCTCGGCTTCTACTCGTACGACCGCTTCGCGGCGGACGCGGCGGAGTGCTACCGCGACCTCAAACTCCCGAGGCAGGTAAGGCGTTTCACGGAACAGGCACTGTCCCGGCCGACGGAGGAGTACGTACGATCACACGGGCTGCGGCTCGTGGTGAGCGCGGTGGCCGAGCTGGAGTCCGGGAACCTCGACGCCGCGTGTGCGGCGGGTACCCGGGCGGTGGAGGTCGCGGGGCGGATCTCGTCCGCACGGACGACCGAATACGTACGGGACCTCCTGCACCGGCTGGAACCGTACGGGGACGAACCGCGCGTGGCCGAACTGCGCGAGCGGGCCAGGCCTCTGCTGGTGACCCCGGCATAGGCCCCGCGTCGCCCGGCTGTCAGTGGCGGGGTGCACTATGCAGGGGTGGGAGGTGTCAGTGTGGGCGGCGTGGGCAGCATGGGCAGGGTGGACTGCGATGTGCTGGTGATCGGCGGCGGAATCGTCGGCCTGTCGACGGCGCATGCCCTCGCGGGGCTCGCTCCGGGGACGCGCGTGGTCGTCCTGGAGAAGGAGGCCGGCCCGGCGCGGCACCAGACGGGCCGCAACAGCGGCGTGATCCACAGCGGGATCTACTACAAGCCCGGATCGCTCAAGGCGCGCTTCGCGGTGCGCGGGGCGGCCGAGATGGTCAAGTTCTGCGCGGAGCACGACATCCCGCACGAGGTGACGGGCAAGCTCATCGTCGCCACCGAGCGGGACGAGCTGCCGCGCCTGCACGCGCTCGTGCAGCGGGGCCGGGAGAACGGCATCCCGGTGCGGGAGCTGGGGCCGACGCAGATCGCGGAGTACGAGCCGCAGGTGCGCGGGCTCGCCGCGATCCATGTCGGGACCACCGGGATCGTGGACTACGGGCGGGTCGCGGAGCAGCTGGCGGAGTCCTCCGGGGCGGAGATCGTCTACGGCGGGGCGGTCGAGCTGATCTCGCGGCGCGCGTCGGGCATCGCGGTGCGGACGAGCACCGGCCTGGTGGTGCGGTCGCGGATCCTGGTGAACTGCGCGGGACTCCAGTGCGACCGGATCGCGCGGCTGGCCGGGGACGACCCGGAAATGCGGATCCTGCCGTTCCGGGGCGAGTACTACGACCTGGCGCGGCCCGAACTGGTGCGCGGCCTGGTCTACCCGGTCCCGGACCCGGCGTTCCCCTTCCTCGGCGTGCACCTGACGCGGGGCATCGGCGGCGGGGTCCACGTCGGGCCGAACGCGGTGCCGGCGCTGGCGCGCGAGGGGTACGGGTGGGGCGTGGTGCGGCCGCGGGACCTCGCGGACGAGCTGGCCTGGCCGGGATCCTGGCGGATGGCCGCGCGGCACTGGCGGTACGGGGCGGGCGAGGTGCGGCGGTCGCTGTCGAAGGCGGCGTTCGTCGAGGCGGTACGGCGGCTGCTGCCGGCGGTGCGCGGGGAGGACCTGGTGCCCGCGGCGGCCGGGGTGCGGGCGCAGGCGGTGCTGCGGGACGGGACGCTGGTGGACGACTTCCTGATCCGGGAGGGGGAGCGGACGGTGCACGTGCTGAACGCTCCGTCGCCGGCGGCCACCGCTTCGCTGCCGATCGGGCGGGAGATCGCCTCCCGAGCGCTCACCGCGCTGCGCGCGGCGTAGGACCGGGGCGGCCCGGGCTCGGCTGCGGGGGCGAGGGGTCGGGCTGCGCCCGGACCCTCCTGGGGCTCCGCCCCAGACCCCGCGCCTCAAACGCCGGCGGGGCTGGAATTGCGGCCCCGGGCCTCGGGCTCCGGCGGGGCTGGAAGCGCGACCGGGCGTGGTTGTGGGGCGGGCGTAGAATCCGGGGATTGTGTCTGAGTCATCGAGTCCCCAGAATCCCGCCTCCCAGCCCGCGCCGGAGGCGGCCGGAACCTACACGCCCCCGAAGTGGCGGACCGAGCCGCGGTTCCCCGACGGGCCCGCGCCCGATCCGGCCGGCTCGCACCACGAGCGGCGGATCCGGAGCTTCCAGCCCCGGCGCAGCCGGGTGACCACCGGGCAGGGCGAGGCCCTGAAGCGGCTCTGGGGCACCTGGGGACTCGACATCGACGGGCACCACGTCATCGACCTGAAGCAGATGTTCGACGGGCTTCCCGTCGTGCTGGAGATCGGCTTCGGCATGGGCGAGGCCACCGCGCAGATGGCCGCCGCCGACCCCGGGACCGGGATCCTCGCCGCCGACGTGCACACGCCCGGCCAGGGCAACCTGCTCGCGCTCGCCGAACGCGGCGGGATGACCAACGTCCGCGTCGCGAACGGTGACGCGATCATCCTGCTCCGCGAGATGCTGCCGCCCGACTCGCTCGCCGGGCTCCGCGTGTACTTCCCCGACCCCTGGCCCAAGGCCCGCCACCACAAGCGGCGGCTGATCCAGCCCGAGTTCCTCGCGCTGGCAGCCACCCGCATGGCACCCGGGGCGATCCTGCACTGCGCGACCGACTGGGAGCCGTACGCCGAGCAGATGCTCGAAGTACTCACCGCCCAGCCGGAGTTCGAGAACACGCAGGCCGACGGGGGCTACGCGCCCCGGCCCGACTTCCGCCCCCTCACCCGTTTCGAGGGGCAGGGGCTCGACAAGGGCCACGTCGTACACGACTTGCTCTTCCGGCGCATCGACAACGCCGACAACAAGGGGAACTGACCCGACGTCACTCCCCGTGTCGGAGTCGCTCGGTAGAGTCATCGCGTGCTCCGAGCGACAACCCGGCTGTCCCGTGCGGTCCGTGCGGTCCGTGCCGTCCGTGCGACCCGTGTACCCATGTGCGTGCTCGTCGTGCTGCTCGCCGGCTGCGGCATCTCGATCCTGGAGCTCGTGCGGGAGCAGACCGGCACCCCCGGGTTCTTCGTCGGGCTCGGCCTGGCCCTGGTGCCGGTGCCGCCGCTCGTGGCGGCGTTCCGGTGGGTGGGCCGGGCCGCACCGCATCCGTGGGCGCAGCTGCTGTTCTGCTTCGGCTGGGGAGCGTGCGCGGCGGCGCTGATCGCCATACTGGCCAACAGCTTCGCCACCCGGTGGATAGCCGCGGCCACCGCCGATCCCTCCAACGCCGACCAGCTCGGCTCGGTGGCCATCGCCCCGGTGGTCGAGGAGAGCGCCAAGGCGGCCGCCCTGCTGCTGGTGTTCCTCTTCCGAAGACGCCAGTTCACCGGCCCCGCCGACGGTTTCGTGGTGGCCGGATTCACCGCCACCGGCTTCGCCTTCACCGAGAACATCCTCTACCTCGGCAACGCCTTCGACGAGGACGCGGAGAGTGGCGCCGGGGTGCTGGACTCGGTCACGGCGGCGACCTTCTTCGTCCGGATGGTCATGTCGCCGTTCGCGCATCCGCTGTTCACGGTCTTCACCGGCCTCGGTTTCGGCGCGGCCGCGCTCGCCGCCCGCCGCTCGCGGCGGGCCGGGCTGCCGCTGCTCGGCCTGGCCGCCGCCATGGGCCTGCACGCGCTGTGGAACAGCTCCTCCGACTTCGGGGAGTCCGGCTTCTACGTGGTCTACGGCTGCGTGATGTTCCCCTTGTTCGGGCTGCTGGCGTGGCTGGCCGTGTGCATACGGCGCCGGCGCCTGCGGGCCGTCGCCGGGGAGCTCGCGGTGTACGCGGCCGCCGGCTGGCTGGGCCCCGCCGAGGTCCCCGCGCTGGTGTCCATGCCGGCGCGGTCGCTGGCCCGCGAGCTGGCCCGGAGCACGGGCGGCCGTCCGGCCGGGCGTGCGGTGGCCCTGTACGAGGCCGACGCGGCGGCCCTGGCCCTGCTGCGGCATCGGGCGCGCAGCCGGGGACCGGCGCGCGAGCCCGACTTCGCGGGCCGGGAGCGGGAGTTGCTGCACCGGCTCTGGCTGCGCCGCGCCACGGCGGGACCGGCCCTGTCGCGGGCGGCGGTGCTGGAGGAGCTGCTGCCGCCCTGGTTCGACCCGCTGGACCACCGGGTCCCGGTGGAGCGGCCCGCGCTGGCCGGCGTACCGGCTCCGCGGGACCACCGCGCTCCGCGAGACCACCGTGCTCCGCGAGACCACCGCGATGCGCGGGACCACCGCGATGCGCGAACCGGGGCCGGGCCCGAACCCTGCCCGGACAGGTCTTAGGCCGTCGTACGGCTCAGACGTTCAGGCCCTTCGACGTCAGCCAGGCCAGCGGGTCCACCGTGGAGCCGCCCTGGCGGACTTCGAGGTGGAGGTGCGGGCCGGTGACGTTGCCGGTGGCACCGACCCGGCCGATGGTGGCGCCCGCGGCGACCGAGCCGCCGGTCACCGACATCGAGGACAGGTGGCAGTACCAGACCTCGGTGCCGTCGGGGAGTTCGAGCACGATCCGGTACCCGTACGCGCCGGACCAGCCGGCCGAGGTGATCTTGCCGGCGGCGACGGCCTTGACGGGGGTACCGGTGGGGGCGGCGAAGTCGAGGCCGGTGTGGTGGCCGGAGGACCACATGGAGCCGGCGACCCCGTAGTGCGAGGTGAGGGTGTAGGCCGAGGTGGGCAGGGCGTAGCCGCCGGCCGCCTTGGCGGCGGCCTCCTGGGCCTTGGCCTCGGCGGCCGCCTTGGCCTCCTGAAGCTCGCGCTCCTCCTTGGCCGCCGCTTCGGCCGCCGCCGCTTCGGCCGCCTGGCGGGCGCGCTCCTGGGACTCGCGGGCCTCCTTGGCGGCGGCCTCCTGGGCGACCCGCTCCGACTCGGCCTGCTCCTGGGCGGCGGCCGCCTCCTGCTGGTTCTCGGCCTGCTGGAGGATGCGGCTGCGCAGCAGCTCGCCCGCGTCGGACCGGCGGTCGGCCTGGCGCGGGAAGAGCCCGGTCCGGGCCGCGGCGTCCGGGCCCGTGCCCTCGCGTCCCGCCGCGTCGGCGGTGGCGGCGTCGTCCTCGCCGCCGAGCACGCCGGGCAGGGACGGCAGGGAGGGGAGGGATATGGCGACCTGGGGACGGTCCTGCGCGGTGGCGATGCCGCTCGCGCCGACCGCCGCGATGACGCCGACGCCGAGGACGGTGGAGGAACGGGCCAGTCCCCCGCGCTGCTTGAGCACGCGGTGCTTGCCGCGCGGCGGGCGGGCCGAGTCCTCGGTGGGGTTCCATTCGCCCCAGGCTCCGGCGGTGGGCGGCTCCTGGACTTCGATGCCTTCAGGGGCAGGCGAGTTGGAGGCCACCGGGGCACACTCCTCATGAAGTCCACGCACACGGCGCCGTCTCTTGCGACGGCTGGGACGACCGCGCTGCGTTATCGAACGGTAATAGAAGAAGGGGAGTGATTCCAAGCAGTTGCGATTGATCGTTAACGACAATCAGCCACCCACTGAACTGCTCTGGCCAGGACTTATGGCCGCACTCAGGGATCAACTCGGGCAAAAATCGGCCGACTCGCCCACCCCTCCCGCCACATCTTCACATTGACGGTCTGTCAGCAATCTCGCTGAGCGCGCCCCTGCGGTCACGCTCCGTCCCCTCGCGGGACCACCGGGACCGTCCGCCGCCGCTCCGGCTGCCCCTCGGCGGGCCGGGCGAGGGCCAGCAGCGCCATGTCGTCCGTCGCCCCGCCGCGCGTGTGACGGCGGACATCGCTGCCGAGCGCGCTCAGCAGTTCGTCGGGCCCGGGGAACACCCGGCCGCGCAGCCGGGCCGCCGGATCGTAGAAGACCCCGGCCCCGTCCCGGGCCTCGGTCAGCCCGTCCGTGTAGAGGAGCAGCGTCGCCCCCGCCGGGAACTCCCACTCCTGCACCCGGTCCGGCCAGCCGCCCAGGTCGCCCATGCCCAGCGGCAGCGCCGGGTCGGTGGGCGCGAGCACCACCAGAGCGCCGTCCGCGTGCAGCAGCAGCGGCTCGGGGTGGCCCCGGTTGACGAGGCGCAGGACGCCCGCGCCCGACGGGATCTCCCCGAGCACGCACGTCGTGAAGCCCTCCACCGCGTCCAGGCTGTCGCGCCGGTTGCCCTCGCGGGCCAGCGCCCGCTCCAGCCGCTGCGCCACCCCTTCCAGTGTGGCCTCGCTCTCCGCCGCCTCCCGGAACGCGCCGAGGACCACGGCGACGGCCTCGACCGCCCCGAGCCCCTTGCCCCGGACGTCGCCCACCGCGAGGCGGACCCCGTACGGGGTGTCCTGGACGGCGTACAGGTCGCCGCCGATGAAGGCGTCCGCCTGCGCGGCCTCGTAGGAGGCGCTGACGTGCAGGCCCCCGATGCGTTCGGCGGGCGTCGGCAGGACGGCGCACTGCGCGGCCTCGGCGATCCCGCGCGCCGAGGCGAGCTGCTCGGTGCCGCGCCGCACCACGACGTTGATCAGCGTGGCCAGCCCGGAGACGGTCAGGACGGTGGCGAGCTCGGTGAGGGCCTCCACCTTCACGGTGGTGCCGTTGTAGAGGTGCAGCAGGACCACGGCGAGCGTGGCGAGCACCCCGGTCAGCACGGTCCAGCGGAGCGTGAACAGCGGGGCGGCGATCAGCGGGGCCGCGGAGAAGAAGGGGGAGCCCGTGAAACTGGGCGGGGTCAGGACGTCGAAGGCGAAGCCGACCGCGATCAGGGTGACCGGGAGCATCTTGACGACCCGGCGGACCACGGGGCTGCCCGCGACCGCGCCGAAGAAGCGCTCGCTCCTGCCCTGCCGGCCCAGCCCCGCCACGCTGCTCTCCTGCCGCCCGGTCCCTCGCACGGGTGCGGGCCGCCGTCGCCTCGCCCCCCAAGGCTGGCGGCCGGAGGGCCCGTCCGGCCAGCCGGGCGGGACCGTTCGGGTGCTGTCTCTTATTCACATCT